>NZ_JABCPZ010000108.1 GCF_013283785.1 Nonomuraea antri | reverse complement strand
GGTGGAGCGAGGACAATGGCACTCGTGGGCCCGCATCCTGCCGTAGCCGACGTCCGCCGCGCCGTCCGCGAAGCCGTCGCCGACCTGGATCCAGGCGACCTCGTCCTGGCCGCCTGCAGCGGCGGCGCCGACTCGCTCGCGCTCGCCGCCGCGCTGGGTTTCGTGGCGCCCCGCGCGGGACTGCGGAGCGGGCTGGTGACCGTCGATCATCAACTGCAAGAAGGCTCCGAAGAACGGGCGGAACGGGTGGCCGGGATGGCGGCGGGGCTCGGCCTCGGTCTGGCCGAGGTGTGCACCGTCACGGTCGGTACGGCCGGCGGGCCTGAGGCGGCCGCCCGGGAGGCCAGGTACGCGGCGCTGGCCGAGACCGCGGACCGCATCGGCGCCCGGGCCGTGTTGCTCGGCCACACCAGGGACGACCAGGCGGAGACCGTGCTGCTCGGGCTGGCGCGGGGGAGCGGGCCGCGGTCGTTGTCCGGGATGGCGGCGGTCAGCGGACGTTACCGTCGGCCGTTCCTGGAGCTTCCGCGCAGGACCACCGAGGACGCCTGCCGCGCGCTCGCCCTGTCCCCCTGGGACGACCCGCACAACGAGGATCCCCGCTACACCCGGGTAAGGGTGAGACGGCGGATCCTGCCGGTCCTGGTGGACGAACTCGGCCCCGGCATACCGGAAGCGCTCGCGCGTACCGCCAGACTGGCTCGCGAGGACGCCGACGCGCTCGATCAGTGGGCGGATTCGGCGTACCAGGATTGCGCTCTTAGCGATATCGACGGGCGGCTGAGCCTGGCCGTGACGGCGCTGGAAGGCCTCCCCGACGCCGTCAGGCGGCGGGTGCTGCGGCGGGCGGCGATCGCGGCGGGAGCGCCGTCCGGGGCGCTGTCGGCGACCCACGTGCTCGCCGTGGACCGGCTGGTCACCCACTGGCGCGGGCAGAAGGCCGTCGACCTGCCCGGGGGTCTGTCCGCCGTTCGGCGGTATGGCACCCTGATACTCGCCATCAGTCCCATCGCGTAAGGAACCACAGGTGGACGCTGCCGACATGGGCAAGGACCTCGAGAAGGTCCTCATTTCCGAGGACGACCTCCAGGCCAAGATCAGAGAGCTTGCCGGGCGCATCGACGAGGATTACGCGGGCAAGGACGTGCTGCTCGTCGGCGTGCTGAAGGGCGCCGTCATGGTCATGGCCGACCTGGCCAGGGCCTTGCACGTGCCCGTGCAGATGGACTGGATGGCGGTGTCGTCGTACGGGGCGGGCACCAAGTCGTCCGGTGTGGTGCGGGTGCTGAAGGACCTCGACACCGACATCATGAACCGCCACGTGCTGATCGTCGAGGACATCATCGACTCCGGCCTGACCCTGCACTGGCTGCTGGAGAACCTCAAGTCCCGCAACCCGGCCAGCTTGGAGATCTGCGCCGCGCTGCGTAAGCCGGACGCGGTCAAGGTGCCGATCGACGTGAAATACGTGGGTTTCGACATCCCCAACGAGTTCGTCATCGGCTACGGGCTCGACTACGCCGAGAGGTACCGGAATCTCCCCTTCATCGGCACGCTTGCGCCGCACGTGTACAAGTAGTATTCGCGACTGCGGCCGGGAACATCGCGCAACGTGACGTACGTTGGAAGGGCAAGACCGGTGTAGCGGGCGGTCCCTCCGTGCGCTGTGCCGGTGTACCTTCTGACTTCGGGAGGGTGACCGCGTGTCCCCTTCGGGTAGTCAGAAGTCGCGGCGTCGGATGCCGCGGCCCCGGGCGTGCTCGGGGTTCCAGGCCATGGTCAGGAAGGGACGGGCCCGCAAGGGGTTCCGCATCGGATGGATCTCAAGCGATTTACACGTGGGCCACTGCTGTGGATCCTGGGCATCGTCGTGCTGCTCCTGCTCGTCACTCAACTGTGGAGCGGCGGGGGCAACTTCAAGCAAGCCGACACGTCCACGGTCCTCGAGCAGATTCGCGCCGGAAACGTCAGCAACGCCAAGATTGTCGACAAGGACAACCGCATCGAGGTGACGCTGCACAAGCCGATCCACGTGGGCGGCAGCACCACCCCGACCGACAAGATCCAGTCCGACTGGGTCACCGGCTACGGCAGCAAGCTGACCGACGAGCTCAACGCTCAGGTGCAGGCGGGCAAGACCAAGAGCTTCAACACCGAGGTGCCGCAGGAGAACTTCCTCGTCAGCCTCCTGGTGAGCTTCCTGCCCGTCGTCATCATCGTGCTGATCTTCCTGTTCATCATGAACCAGATGCAGGGCGGCGGCTCGCGGGTGATGAACTTCGGCAAGTCGAAGGCCAAGCTCATCACGAAGGACACCCCCAAGACCACCTTCGCCGACGTCGCGGGCGCCGACGAGGCCATCGAGGAGCTCCAGGAGATCAAGGAGTTCCTGCAGGCCCCGGCCAAGTTCCAGGCGATCGGCGCGAAGATCCCCAAGGGCGTCCTGCTGTACGGCCCGCCCGGCACCGGCAAGACCCTGCTGGCCCGCGCCGTCGCGGGCGAGGCCGGCGTCCCCTTCTACTCGATCTCCGGTTCCGACTTCGTCGAGATGTTCGTCGGCGTCGGCGCCTCGCGTGTCCGTGACCTGTTCGAGCAGGCGAAGGCCAACGCCCCGGCGATCATCTTCATCGACGAGATCGACGCCGTCGGCCGCCACCGCGGCGCCGGCCTGGGCGGCGGTCACGACGAGCGCGAGCAGACGCTGAACCAGCTGCTCGTCGAGATGGACGGCTTCGACGTCAAGGGCGGCGTGATCCTCATCGCCGCGACGAACCGGCCCGACATCCTCGACCCGGCGCTGCTGCGTCCCGGCCGTTTCGACCGTCAGGTCACCGTCGACCGTCCCGACCTCGAGGGCCGCAAGGGCATCCTCAAGGTGCACGGCCGCGGCAAGCCGTTCGCGCCCGACGTCGACCTCGACGTCATCGCCCGGCGCACGCCCGGCTTCACCGGCGCCGACCTGGCCAACGTGATCAACGAGGCGGCGCTGCTCACCGCGCGCGCCGACCAGAAGCTGATCACGATGGACGTCCTGGAGGAGTCGATCGACCGCGTCATGGCGGGCCCGGAGCGCAAGTCCCGGGTCATGTCGGACAAGGAAAAGAAGATGATCGCCTACCACGAGGGCGGTCACGCGCTGGTGGCGCACGCGCTGCCGAACTCCGACCCGGTCCACAAGATCACGATCCTGTCCCGCGGCCGCGCACTCGGTTACACGATGACGCTGCCGATGGAGGACAAGTTCCTGGCCACCAGGTCCGAGATGATGGACCAGCTCGCGATGCTGCTCGGCGGCCGCGCGGCGGAGGAGCTCGTCTTCCACGAGCCCACCACCGGCGCCTCCAACGACATCGAGAAGGCCACCGCGGTCGCCCGCCGCATGGTGACGGAATACGGCATGAGCGAGCAGCTCGGCGCCCGTAAGTTCGGCACCGGCCAGGCCGAGGTGTTCCTGGGCCGCGAGATGGGCCACGAGCGCGACTACTCCGAGAAGATCGCCTCCACGATCGACGAGGAGGTCCGCCGGATGATCGAGACGGCGCACGACCAGGCGTGGGACATCCTGGTCGAATACCGCGACGTCCTCGACAACCTGGTGCTCGAGCTGATGGAGAAGGAGACGCTCTCCCGCGAGCAGGTGCTGGAGATCTTCGCCCCGGTGATCGTCAAGGAGCACCGCCCGTCCTACGCGGGTTACGGCAAGCGGCTCCCGTCCGACCGTCCGCCGATCCTGACCCCGAAGGAGCAGTCGGCCAACGGCTCGCTCTCCTCGGGCCATCAGGACGCGCTGCCGTCCGGAGAGAGTGCGTGAAGTCGCACGACGTAGATCTGGCGCGGATCGAGAAGGCCGTGCGCGAGATCCTGTACGCCATCGGCGAGGATCCCGACCGCGACGGCCTTCTCGAGACGCCCTCCAGGGTCGCCCGCGCGTACGCCGAGCAGTTCTCCGGCCTCGGGCAGACGCCCGAGGACGTGCTGAACAAGGTGTTCGACGTCGACCACGACGAGATGGTGCTGGTCAGGGACATCGAGGTCTACTCCTCCTGCGAGCACCACCTGGTCCCGTTCCACGGGGTGGCCCACGTGGGCTACATCCCGAACGACCGCGGCCAGGTCACCGGCCTGTCGAAGCTGGCCAGGCTGGTCGACGTGTTCGCGCGCCGGCCGCAGGTGCAGGAGCGGATGACGTCCCAGATCGCCGACGCGCTCATGCGCGTGCTCGAACCGCGCGGCGTCATCGTCGTGGTGGAGTGCGAGCACCTGTGCATGACCATGCGCGGCGTGCGCAAGCCGGGCGCCAAGACGGTCACCTCGGCCGTCCGCGGCGACTTCCGCACCAGCGACAAGACCCGCGCCGAGGCGATGGCGCTCATACTCAACCGGTAGCCGGAAGAGGGACCCGCGATATCGGCGGTGACCCGGCAACGCCTAGGCTGGGGGCCATGAGCAACGTGACGGGGCTGGGAAGCGAGGGGCGGTGCCTCGTCATGGGCGTGGTCAATGTGACGCCTGACTCGTTCTCCGACGGCGGTCTCTGGTTCGACGAGTCCGCCGCCGTCCAGCACGGGCTCGAGCTGGTGCGCGACGGCGCCGACATCGTCGACGTGGGCGGCGAGTCCACCAGGCCGGGCGCGGCCCGGGTGTCGCTGGAGGAAGAGCTGGCCCGGGTGGTGCCGGTGATCAGGGCGCTGTCCGGCGAGGGTGTGGCGGTCAGCGTCGACACGATGCGCGCCGAGGTGGCCAAGGCCGCGGTCGAGGCCGGCGCCAGGCTGGTCAACGACGTGAGCGGCGGCCTGGCCGACCCCGCCATGCCGCGGGTGGTCGCCGCCACCGGCGTCCCATATGTGGTCATGCACTGGCGGGGGCACAGTCACGACATGGACAGCCGCGCGGTCTACCACGACGTGGTGACCGAGGTGCGCGAAGAGCTGGCCAAGCGGGTCGACCTGGTGCTGGCCGAGGGCGTGACGGAAGAGCAGATCGTGCTCGACCCCGGCCTGGGCTTCGCCAAGAACGCCGAGCACAGCTGGGCGGTGCTGGCCGGAATTCCGCGGCTGGCCGAGCTGGGCTATCCGCTGCTGATCGGGGCCTCGCGCAAGAGGTTCCTCGGCCGGTTGCTGGCCGCCCCCGACGGCACGCCCCGGCCGTTCAGCCGCAGCGACGACGCCACGCTGGCGGTCACGGCGCTGGCCGCTCAGGCGGGGGCCTGGTGCGTACGCGTGCACGAGGTAGGTCCGAACGCCGATGCCGTGCGCGTGGCGGCCGCATGGAAGAGAGCCGAATCATGAGCGTGGACACCGCCGCGATCGAGACGGTGAACCAGGAGTTCTACGCCGCGATCGAGAGCGCCGATCTCGACAAGATGACCGAGATCTGGGCCGAAGACACCGCCGACGACCAGGTGAGCTGCGTGCATCCGGGCTGGACCCTGCTGACGGGCCGCTCGGAGGTGCTCAGGTCGTGGGCGTTGATCATGGCGAACACCACGTACATCCAGTTCGTGCTGACGGACGTCAACACCACCGTGCTGGGTGACGTGGCCGTGCTCACCTGCGTGGAGAACATTCTCACCGCGGGTGAGGAAGGCGAGGCGAGCTTCGCCGCCGGCAAGGTGGTGGCCAGCAACGTCTACCTCCGCACCTCAGCGGGCTGGCGGTTGTGGATGCATCACGGTTCGCCGGTGCTCCAGGGTGACGACGACGAGGAGGAGGAAGGCGAGCTTGAGCACTGACCGCATCGCGCTCAGGGGCCTGCGGGCCAGAGGGAGGCACGGCGTGCTGGCTGCCGAGCGGGAGCTGGGGCAGGAGTTCGTGATCGACGCGACGTTGTTCCTCGACACCGCGCCCGCCGCCGCCGGAGACGACCTCACCAAGACGGTCCACTACGGCGAGCTGGCCGAGGAACTGGTGAAGGTGGTGGAGGGCGAGCCGGTCGACCTGATCGAGACGCTGGCGCAGCGGCTGGCCGACGTCTGCCTGGCCAGGGAGCTGGTGCAGCGGGCCGAGGTGAGCGTGCACAAGCCGGCGGCGCCGATCCCGCTGCCGTTCGACGACGTGATCGTGACCATCGAGCGGAGCCGGGCATGAAGGTGGTCCTCGCGCTAGGCAGCAATCTGGGCACCCGTTTCCAGACGTTGCAGGGGGCGCTCGACACCCTGTTCGACGCGCCCGAGCTGGAGTTCGTGCAGGCGTCCCCGGTGTACGAGACCGACCCGGTGGGCGGGCCCGACGGGCAGAAGCCGTACCTGAACGCGGTCGTCGTGGCTGAGACCACGCTGCCGCCGCGCGCGTTGCTGGAGCGGGCGCAGAGCGTGGAGAACGCCTTCGGCCGGGTGCGCGAGGAGCGCTGGGGCCCGCGCACGCTCGACGTCGACCTGATCGTGGTCGGCGACACGGTGAGCGACGACCCGGAGCTGACGCTGCCGCACCCGCGCGCGCACGAGCGCGCGTTCGTGCTGGTGCCGTGGTCCAAGGCCGACCCCGACGGCGAGATCCCCGGTCACGGCCGCATCGCCGACCTGCTGGCCGGGCTCGACCAGCAGGGGGTACGCCTGCGCCCCGACCTGAAGTTGCAGAGGCCGGATTGAGGCCCACCCACCCGGGCCACCTGGCCGGGATCGTCGTCGTCGTGGCGCTGCTGACCTGGGCCGTGGTCAGGAACGTCTACTCCGACCTGCTGCTCCTGCCCTGGACGGCGATCCCGACCGTGTTGCTGCTGGCCGTCGGCGAGGGCTACACGGCGTGGGTGACCAAGGCACGAATCCGCCGCAAGCCGGGCACCAAACCGGTCGAGCCGCTGGCCGTGGCCAGGCTCGTCGCGCTGGCCAAGGCCTCGGCCTACGCCGGTGCCGCGTTCGCGGGGGTCTTCGCCGGTTTCGGCTTCCACACGGCGCAGCTGCTGTCGAAGGAGACGCCGCGGGCGGAGTTCTTCGTCGCGATGGGGTCGTTCGTGTCGTGCCTGGTGCTGATCGTCGCCGCCCTCCTGCTCGAACAGGCCTGCCGGATCCCGAAGGATCCCGAGGATCAGGAACGCGGCTGATCGCGTAGCCGTCCGGGGTTGATGCCCTGGGCCCTGAGCCGGGCCATCTCCGCGACCAGCGGATGCGCCGGCTCGCCCGCCGCCGGGGCCGGACCGGTCTCGGCCGCCGCGTGCGCCTGCTGGTGCCAGAGCAGCCGCAGCGCCCTGGTCACCACCTCATTGGGCGCCTCGCCGGGACTGCCGATGGTCCTGATGATCAACTGGTCCTCTGGGGACAGCCATAACCACATGATCCGAACATTAGCGATGACGGCCGACAGACCGGGCTGATTCCTCAGAGTCCGAGGTAGAGGGTGACCGCGTGCTCGACCTCGGCCAGTTCGTCCCGGCCCAGGTGGTAGACGGGTTCGCCGTCATGGCCGCGCTTGGCGTCGTCGAGATCCACGGGATGGACCGCACCCCTGATCACCAGGCGTCCTCCTCGCCGGACAGGTCTTCGTCCGCCGGCCGCTCGGCGTCGGCGCGCGCCTGCTTGAGTCAGACCTCCCGCTCCAGGAGGCGCAACGCCCGGCGGATGACGTCGCTGGTGCGCTCGCCCTCTCGCATGGCCGCCTGAATGATGCGTTCGTCTTCGGGGGTGGCCCTGAATCCGATGGTTCAACTTTTGTCCTGCGTTTGTCGAACAGGTGATGGACGGCGGCGGCCGAAGAGGTAGATGACCGGGGCGGTGCAGATCAGCGGGCCGATGACGGCGAGCGGACGTTCCAGCCACCACGCGAGGTCCGGCGGGATCCGGCCGCCGAGCGTGCCGAACAGCCACCACGACAACCCCAGCGCGATCGCCATCCCGGTGGTGTGGAAGAGGAACAGCGGCAGCGAGTACCGGTTGATGAAGTCGTTCACCCGCCGCCAGCGCGGCCGTTCGAGCACCTGCTCCATGGCCGGCCGCAACACCTCGACCAGGCCGATCTGGAACAGCAGCAGGGCGACGATGACGAACGTCGGCGGCGCCATGTTCGACCATTTGTCGCCGGGCACCCCGACCATCGAGCCCGGATAGATGCCCGAGTAGACCAGGCCGAACAGGGCGAACAGGCCGGTCCACAGCAGGCCCACGTCGTAGCGTCTGGGCAGGGCGACGACCCGGTCGTAGAAGAACCCGGCCTGGTGTGCCAGCCCCCAGACCACGAGCATGTTCAGCCAGCCCGCCCACTCGACGTTGTAGCGGAAGCGGATCACGTCCACGACCAGGGCCGCGCCGCCCAGCCAGATCAGCGCCAGCACGTCGTAGCGGCGGTGCAGCCAGAGCGCGACCGGCAGCAGCGCGATGAGCACGAGGTAGACGCCGAGGAACCACAGCGGGCTGAGCACCAGCACCACGACCCGCCACATCCAGGGCACCTGGAAGGCCCAGGTGACGGCCGCGCCGATGGCGATCCACACCCCGGACAGGAACAGCGCGGGCACCGACAGGGCCCGGATGCGCCGCCACACGAACCACCCCAGGCCCATGCCGCGCGTCTTGGCCCGGTCCCACGACAGCAGGTGTACGTGCCCGCCGACGTAGAAGAACAGCGGCAGCACCTGCAGCAGCCAGGTCAGGATCCACAGCCCGGAGGTGAACCCCAGCGGGCTGGTCGGCTCGGGCCCGGACGGCTTCCAGTCCAGGATGGTGAACGCCCAGTGCCACACCACGACGACGATCAGGCTCAGCGCCCTGAGCCAGTCGACGTACTTGTCGCGCTCGGGGCTCACTTGTCGATGTCACCCACCACGAAGAACATCGAGCCGAGTATCGCCACCATGTCGGCCACCAGGTGCCCGGGCAGCATCTCGCGCAGGACCTGGATGTTGCTGTAGGAGGCCGAGCGCAGCTTCAGCCGCCACGGGGTCTTGTCGCCCTTGGAGACCAGGTAGTAGCCGTTGATGCCGAGCGGGTTCTCCGTCCAGGCGTACGTGTGGCCCTCGGGCACCTTCAGCACCTTGGGCAGGCGCTGGTTGATCGGCCCCGGCGGCAGCGCGCGCAGCCGCTCGACGCAGGCGTCGGCCAGGTCGAGCGAGACCTTGAGCTGTTCGAGCAGCACCTCGAAACGGGCGTGGCAGTCGCCGCCGCCCCGGGTGACGACCTTCACCGGCAGTTCGGAGTAGGCCAGGTACGGCTGGTCGCGGCGCAGGTCGAAGTCCACGCCCGAGGCGCGGGCGATGGGGCCGCTGACGCCGTACTGCATGATCTGCTCGGGCGAGAGCACTCCCACCCCCTTGGTACGGGCCATGAAGATCTCGTTGTGCAGGATGAGGTTCTCGATGTCCGGCACCCGGCGACGGGTCTCGGCCACGGACTCGGACACCCGGTCGAGCCAGCCGAGCGGCAGGTCCTCCTTGAGCCCGCCGACCCGGTTGAACATGTAGTGCATGCGCCCGCCGGAGATCTCCTCCATGACGGCCTGGATGCGTTCGCGCTCGTTGAACGCGTAGAAGACGGGGGTGATCGCGCCCAGCTCCAGCGGGTACGAGCCGAGGAACATCAGGTGGCTGAGCACCCGGTTCAGCTCGGCCAGCAGCGTACGCGCCCACACCGCCCTGACCGGCGGCTCCATGCCCAGCATGCGTTCGGCGGCGAGCACCACGCCGAGCTCGTTGGCGAAGCCGGACAGCCAGTCGTGCCGGTTGGCCAGCATGATGATCTGCCGGTAGTCGCGGACCTCGAACAGCTTCTCCGCGCCCCGGTGCATGTAGCCGATGATCGGCTCGGCGGTGGCGATGCGCTCGCCGTCGAGTGTCAGCCTGAGCCTGAGCACCCCGTGCGTGGACGGGTGTTGCGGGCCGATATTGAGGATCATGTCCTCGGTGGCCAGCTCCTTCGCGCCCGCACCGATCCCCACCACGCGTTCCGTCATATGGCCATGCTGCCACCGGCTGCCGTGGTGATCCAGCACGGGGGCGGGTCAAGGAATGGCATAGAAACGCATCACTAAGCCCGACATGGGGAGGGATACCGGAAACGGGGGGAGAAAACACCATGAAGAGAGTCCTGTTTGATGTAGCGGCCCTCATCGCGCGGGTGGCGATCGGTGTCATCTTCGTGGCTCACGGCTGGCAGAAATGGCAGAACGGCCTCGGGGCGACGACCCAGGGATTCCGGCAGATGGGGATCCCGATGCCGGAGCTGGCCGCCGGGTTCGCGAGCGTGGTCGAGACGGTGGGCGGCATTTGCCTCATCCTCGGCCTGGGGGTCAGGGTGGTGGCGTTGCTGCTGCTGGCCAACATGATCGGGGCGATCGCCTTCGTCCACGCGGGCAACGGGGTGTTCGCCACTGACAACGGCTGGGAACTGCCCGGCGCGCTGGCCGCGATCTCGCTGCTCTTCCTGGCCCTGGGCGGCGGACGAATCGGCCTCGACGGCATCATCCGGGCCGCCACCCGCCGCCGTGCCGAGCGCCGCGCGGCCGAGGAGGACATCGCCGCGCACGCCCCCGGCACCTCGGTACGCCGGACCGAGCCCACCACGGTCACCACGGAGACCACCACGGTGACCACGGAACCGCCCGGTCCCGCCGCCTCGGCGACGGACGAGCCGGCCAGGAACGCGACGCCGACGCCGGAAGGCCCGGCCACGCCCGCGTCCGGAGAAACGCCCACGGAACAGCCCAGGGGAACGGATCAGTCCGGGGGAGCGGACCAGCCGAGGGTGCCCAGGCAGCCCGCCGCGCCCGACCGGCCCGCCGGGCACCGCGCGGGGAACCTGAGCGACGAGGACATGCGCGACATCGACGCGCTCGTCTCCGACGAGCCCACGCCGCGCAAACCGCCGAACCGCGGCTGACGCGACTCAGCGGGCGACTCAGCGGGCGACGATGTCGCGCAGCGCGTCGATCAGGCGGTCGACGTGCTCCTGCGTGCTGCCGATGCCGATCGAGGCACGCACCGCGGAGGCCGTGCCGTCCTCGCAGCCGCCGTCGGCCGCGCCGAGCAGGTGCCGGACGAACGGGTGCGCGCAGAACTTGCCGTCGCGCACCCCGATGCCGTACTCGGCGGACAGGATCTCGGCCACCTCGCGCGCCGAGTACCCGTCGACGACGAACGACACGATGCCCACCCGCGGGTGGTCGTCGCCCCACAGCGACAGCTCGCGCACGCCCGCGATCGAGGCGAGGCCGGCGCGCAGCCGCGCGATCAGCCGCTCCTCCTCGCGCACCAGCGCGGTCCAGCCGGTCGCGCTCAGCGCGTCGCAGGCGGCGGCCAGCGCGATCGCGCCCAGCACGTTCGGGGTGCCCGCCTCGTGCCGCGGCTCGGCGTCGTCGTGCCACTCGGTGCCCTCGCCGGCCGCGCCGACCGAGCGGACCGCGCCGCCGCCCTTCAGGTACGGCTCGCCGCCGGACAGCCAGTCCCTGCGCCCGACCAGGACGCCGGCGCCGAACGGCGCGTACAGCTTGTGCCCGGAGAAGGCCACGTAGTCGAGGTCGAGCGCGGTCAGGTTCAGCCGCCGGTGCGGGACGAGCTGCGCGGCGTCCACCAGGATCCTGGCGCCGTGCCGGTGCGCGATGTGGGCCAGGGCGGCGATGGGCCACAGCTCGCCGGTGACGTTGGAGGCGGCGGTGACCACGAGCAGCTTGGGACCCTCGATCGCGGCCAGTGCCTCGTCGGCGGCCCGGACGGCCTCGCCGGGGAAGGCCGGGGGCGCCAGGCGCACGGCGTCGGGCCAGGGCAGCAGCGACGCGTGGTGCTCGGTGTCGAACACGACCGCCGTGGTGCCCTCGGGCAGGCACCCGGCCAGCAGGTTCGTGGCGTCGGTGGTGTTGCGGGTGAAGATCACGGCGTCGTCGGGGCGGGCGCCGACGAACGCGCGCACCGTGTGGCGGGCCTGCTCGTACCTGGCGGTGGTGAGCTGGGAGGCGTAGCCCGCGCCGCGGTGGACGCTGGAGTAGGCCGGGAGCGCGGCGGCGACGGCGGCGCTGACCGGCTCGAGACAGGGGGCGCTGGCCGCGTAGTCGAGGTTGGCGTACCCGACGAGACGGCCGCCCTTGACCGGGACCTCCAGGTCGGCGCCGAGCACGGCGGGGATCGGACGGCCGTGCGCCACCTGCGGTTCGGACTCGTCGCCCTGGGCTTGCGCGGGGACGGAGCTGAAGATCGTGAGCGTGGGCATGGCGGAACTCCTCAGGGTCGTCGGACCCCTGGAGGCAGCACCGGAGCCCGCGCTTGCCCGCCACACCTCGTGACGGACCAGGTCTTCACCCGGGGCACCCCGCCGCGGACGCGAGGGTTGCCGGCCAGCTAGCCGGGGCTTGGTGCTGGCACTCATGACCTACGTCCCGAACTATAACCGACACTTGCCCATCGATCGCAAGCCCGTGAACTTCTGCGCCGGTTGACTCGTTGCTACCAGGCGAATCCCTCAGAACCTATGGAGGTAGACGCATGCTGGACTGGGTGACCAACCCCGAGATCTGGGTGGGGTTCTTCACCCTGGTCGCTTTGGAGATCGTTCTCGGTATCGACAACATCATCTTCATCTCCATCCTGGCCGGGAAGCTGCCGCCGGAGCAGCGGGACAAGGCCCGCGTGCTGGGCCTGGCCGCCGCACTGATCACGCGGCTGCTGCTGTTGTTCGCCCTGTCCTGGGTGGTACGGCTGAACACGCCGCTGTTCGCGGTCTTCGGTCACGAAATATCCGGACGTGACCTGATCCTGATCCTGGGTGGCCTGTTCCTGCTGGCCAAGAGCGTCACCGAGATCGGCCACACCATGGACGCGTCGGAGAAGCCGGGCAAGAAGCCCGCCGCGATGTCCTTCGCCTCGGTGATCGTGCAGATCATGCTGCTCGACATCGTGTTCTCGCTCGACTCGATCATCACCGCCGTCGGCCTGGTGAACGAGCTGGGCGTGATGGTGGCCGCGGTCACCGTGGCGGTGCTGGTGATGCTGTTCGCCTCGGGCCCGATCAGCAGGTTCGTCGACACGCATCCGAGCATCAAGATGCTGGCGATGGCGTTCCTCGTGCTGATCGGCGCGGTGCTCGTCGCCGAAGGGTTCGACCAGCACATCCCCAAGGGCTACATCTACTTCGCGATGGCGTTCTCGGTCGTGGTGGAGCTGCTCAACATCCGGTTGCGCAGCAGGAACGCCAAGCATGGGGGCAGCGAACCTAATATGAAATAGTGCGCTTTGATCCTTGGAATCCGGATTTCGTCGCCTATCCGTACCCCGTCTACGACGAGCTGAGGCGCGAGTCGCCCGTCAGCTACTTCGAGCCGACCGGCCAGTGGCTGATCTCGCGCCACGCGGACGTGAACGCCCTGCTCAGGGACCGCCGCCTGGGCAGGGCCTACCTCCACGTGGCCACCCACGAGGAGTTCGGCAGGGAACAGGAGCCGGACTTCCAGGAGCCGTTCTGGCGCGTGATCAGGGCCGGCATGCTCGACGTCGAACCGCCGGTGCACACCAGGCTGCGCCGGCTGGTGTCCAAGGCGTTCACGCCGCGGATGGTCGAGTCGCTGCGTCCCCGGGTCCGGGCGATCGCCGGTGGCCTGGTGGACGCGTTCGTCGAGAAGGGCGGCGGCGACCTCATCGCCGAGGTCGCCGAGCCGCTGCCGGTCACGGTCATCGCCGAGATGCTGGGCGTCCCCGAGGCCGACCGGCACCTGCTGCGGCCCTGGTCGGCCGACATCTGCGGGATGTACGAGCTCAACCCGTCGCCGCAGGCCCAGCACACGGCCGTGCGCGCCGCCGAGGAGTTCGCCGGCTACCTCAAGGACCTGGCCGCCGTCCGCCGGGTGAACCCCGGCACGGACCTGATCAGCGCGCTCACCCAGATCGACGAGCTCACCGAGGACGAGCTGGTCGGCACCTGCGTGCTGCTGCTCAACGCCGGGCACGAGGCCACCGTCAACGTGACGGGCAACGGCTGGTGGTCACTGTTCAGGAACCCGGGCGAGCTCCAGCGCCTGCGCGAGGACCGCGGCCTGCTGCCGACGGCCATCGAGGAGCTGATGCGGTGGGACACGCCGCTGCAGATGTTCGAGCGGTGGGTGCTGGAGGACATCGAGGTGCATGGGGTGGAGATCCCGCGCGGCGCCGAGGTGGCCCTGCTGTTCGGCTCCGCCAACCGCGACCCCGAGGTCTTCCCCGACCCGGACCGCCTCGACGTCGGGCGCGTGGACAACCCGCACATCTCCTTCGGCGCGGGCATCCACTTCTGCCTGGGCGCGCCGCTGGCCCGCATTGAGCTGCTGGAGTCGTTCGGGGCGCTGCTCGACCGGGCGCCGGGGATGTCGCTGGCCGAGGAGCCGTCCTGGAAGCCCGGGTACATCATCCGGGGCCTGGAATCGCTCGACGTCACCACCGCCTGATCGGTCCGGCGTCAGCGGGTCTGGGTGAGCCAGCCGAAGCCGCCCAGCCCCGCCGGATCGATCAGCTCCGCCTCCTCCGAGGCCCGGGCCAGCGCCCGCAGATAGGCCCGCGCGTCGACACTGGCCAGGTCCAGCGGAGGACGGGTGCCGGAGATGCCGAGCGACCGCAGCGCGATGCGCTGTGTGGACAAGGTTGTGGATATCGCACCGGCCTTCCGACCGGCCGCCGCGCACGCGTCAAGCGCGACATGAGCGGTGATGTCGCAGGTCCCGTCGGGTATCGGGGCGACGACGGCGCCGTCGCGGTAACCGGTCAGCGTGCCACAGAGCGGCCGGTTATCCACAGGGTGTGCATAATCCACGGCAATCGCCCGACCCCTGACGAGACGGGTCAGCACCGACGCCCAGGCCGTGTCCCTGGGGTGCCCGATCTCGGCCCGCGCGCCCGTTCTGGACAGCGGCCACCATTGTTCCAGCCAGAGCCGGTCGGCCGGGGTGACGGGGTCGCCCAGGCGTTCCTCGCCGGTCTCCGTCTCCACCATGACCAGCCGGGGCCCGTCGTGGGTCTGCTCGGCCACGTCCACCGGGATGTTGTCGAGCCATTCGTTGGCGATGGCCAGCCCGGTGATGCCGGCGGGCACGGTGGTGTGCCAGGCGATCGGCTCGGGCAGGCCGGCGGGCCTGGGTGAGAGGTCCACGGCGGTGATGCGCAGCCGTTCGCGCAGGCCGGGTTCCGCAGCCGCGAGCACGTGCGTGACCAGCACGCCTTCGCCCGCCCCGATGTCGACCAGGTCGAGGGCCGGCGGGCCGCCGAGTTCGGCGTCGACCTCGACCAGCAGCGCGAGCACCGCGTCGGCGAAGGCGGCCGAGGCGCTGACGGAGGTGCGGAAGTGGCCGGACGGGCGCTCGCGAAGGTAGAAGCCCTCCCGCCCGTAGAGCGCCCGTTCGGTCGCCGCGCGCCAGGTGAGCCACATGCTCTGGACTATCTCATGACTCGGCGTCGCGACGCTAAGTGATTAACTGACTACTCATTGTCGTGCTCTTGCGCTACCGTTTACGTCCTGTGACGGCTAGGGAACTTACTGACAACGCCGCAGCCGAAGCGCATTCCCCCCGAGTACGGCCCGCGGGCCGTGTACTGAGAGGAGCTCTCTTGCTGAAGAGGACAATGATCGTCGCCGGGGCCATCGCCATGATGGCGGTGGCCGCCCCCGCGCACGCCGACACCAGCGGCGATGCCGGGGTGCTTTCCGGCAACCAGATCTTCGCCCCGATCACCGCGCCGCTCAACGTCTGCGGAAACTCCGCGGCTGTGGCCGGCGTCGCGGTCTCCGGCTGCAAGGGTGGCGCGGCCGTGCTCGGGCACGGTCACGGCCATGGGCACGGCCACTACTGAGTGAGCGGATCGCCGCGGAAAAGGGAGTGAGCCCGGTCCGGCCGTTCACCGGTCCGGGCTCACTGCCCCGGCTGGTCAGTCGGCGGATGACCAGCCCGTGCACCTCCAAGAGGTCGCATTCCGTGCGGGCGTCGGGTCCCGAGGACTCGGCGCCCGCTCTTATGCGGTGAACCCCTCTCCTCATCTCATCCGACAGGGGGTGCACCATTTGTATGCCCTTGTCGCTTTTGTCGATAACTCAACATGCGGCAAAACACCGGTCACGTGCGTTGCCGCGAGCGGCCGTTACGCTGGTCGGCAGTGCCATCGGGTCGACAGGGGTGGGCATCATGGACGCAGGCGATCGCCCGGCGCGGCTGGCCGTCGGCGTGCTCGGCGCAGGCAGGGTCGGCTCCGCGCTCGGCGCCGCGCTGGCGCAGGCCGGGCACCGGGTCGTGGCCGCCAGCGGGGTCTCCGACAACTCCCAGCGCTGGGCGCACGAACGGCTCGGCGTGGCGCCCAGCCGTCCTGACGAGGTGGTGGCCGCGGCCGGGCTGATCCTGCTCACCGTGCCCGACGACGCGCTGCCCGACCTGGTCAACGGGCTCGCCAGCACCGGCGCCGACCTGCGCGGCAAGCTGCTGGTGCACACCAGCGGCGCGTACGGGCTGTCCGTGCTCGACCCGGCGGCCAAGGCGGGCGCGCTGCCGCTGGCGCTGCACCCGGTGATGACCTTCACCGGCAGGGACGACGACCTCAACCGCATCACCGGCTCCTCGTTCGGCGTCACCGCGCCCGAGACACTGCGTCCCATCGCCGAGGCGCTGGTCATCGAGATGGGCGGCGAGCCGGTCTGGATCGCCGACGAAGACCGCCCGCTCTACCACGCCGCCCTGGCCGGCGCGGCCAACCACATGGTCACGCTCATCGCGGAGTCCTCGGAACTCCTCGGCCGCATCGGCGTCGACCACCCGGGCCGCATGCTCGGGCCGCTGCTCGGCGCCGCGCTCGACAACGTGCTGCGGCTCGGCATCGCCGGGCTGACCGGCCCGGTCGTCCGCGGCGACGCCGGCACCGTGCGCAAGCACGTCGACGCGCTCATCCTGGCCGCGCCCGAGGCCGCCGACGCCTACATCGCGCTGGCCAGGCTCACCGCCGACCGCGCCCTGGCCGCCGGCCTGCTCAAACCGGAGGAGGCGGAGCGGCTGCTCGACGCGCTGGGGGGCAATATATGGACGTGATCGTCGGAGACCGGCTACCGGCGACCTGATCGCGGAGGGCAGCTATGGGTCTGATCGTCGCCAGGAACAGGGAGGAGCTGGCCAAGGCGAGTGGCGGCGGCCGGCTGGCGCTGGTGCCGACCATGGGCGCGCTGCACGAGGGTCACCGCTCGCTCATGCGTGACGCCTGCGCCCGGGCCAACCGCGTCGCGGTCAGCATCTTCGTCAATCCCCTCCAGTTCGCCCCCAACGAGGATTTCTCCCGCTATCCCCGTACGTTCGACGACGACCTCCAGGTGTGCGAGGAAGAGGGCGTCTCGGTGGTGTTCGCCCCGGCGGCTGAAGACATGTACCGGCACGACCGCCAGGTGAGCGTGAACTCCGGCGAGATGGGTCGCATCGTGGAGGGCGCCTTCCGCCCCGGACACTTCGACGGCGTGCTCACGGTCGTGCTCAAGCTGTTCCACCTGGTCCAGCCCGATCTGGCGGTGTTCGGGCAGAAGGACGCCCAGCAACTGGCCATGATCCGGCGCATGGTCGCCGACCTCGACCTGCCCATCGAGATCGTCGGCTCGCCGACCGTGCGCGAGCCCGACGGCCTGGCGCTGTCGAGCCGCAACCGCTACCTGTCCGAGGACGACCGGCGGGTGGCGCTCACCCTGTCGCGCGCGCTGCGGGTCGGCGCCGGCGAGTTCACCCCGGCGAAGATCCGCGAGACGGCCAGGGCCGTGCTGGACGAGGCCGGCGGGGCACTCGACGTCGACTACCTGGTGCTGGCCGACCCGGCCACGTTCCTGGAGGTGAGCGAGACGTACGAGGGCCCGGCGGTGCTGGCGGTGGCGGCCAGGGTCGGCGGCACCCGGCTGATCGACAACGTCATCCTCACCCTGTCCCCGGCCTGACCCGGCGAAGCCAACCCACCCCCCGGGCATGTTCACGGACGGGCAGGCGTTATCGTCATATTGACGAAATAGCCTCACTGAGGAGACCCCCGATGAGCGCACCCGGGATTCCCCTGCGTTTGACCGCCCCCGCTCCGGGCTGGACCGTCCGGGCCGACGTCGTGGTCGTGGGTTCCGGCGTCGCCGGTCTGACGGTGGCCCTGCGTTACGCGGAGCTCGAACCGGCGGCCAAGGTCCTGGTCGTCACCAAGGACGTGTTGTCGTCCGGCTCCACCCGCTGGGCCCAGGGCGGCATCGCGGCCGTGCTCGACCCGTCCGACACCCCCGAGGAGCACCTGAACGACACGCTGCTGGCCGGGGTGGGCCTGTGCGACAGGTCGGCCGTGCACGCCCTGGTGACCGAGGGGCCCGGCGCGCTGCGCCGGCTCATCGAGCGGGGCGCCCGCTTCGACCTGACCGGCGACGGACGGCTCCAGCTCACCAGGGAGGGCGGGCACCGGCGCGACAGGATCGTGCACGCCGGCGGCGACGCCACCGGCGCCGAGGTGCAGCGCGCGCTGATCGAGGCCGTCGCCGCGGCCGGCATCGAGGTCATCGAGCACGCGCTGGTGCTCGACCTGCTCAAGGACGCCGACGGCCGGGCCGCCGGCGTGACGCTGCACGTGATGGGCGAGGGCGCGCGCGACGGCGTCGGCGCGGTGCGGGCCGGCGCGGTGGTGCTCGCCACCGGCGGCATGGGCCAGGTCTACGCGGCCACCACCAACCCCGCCGTGTCCACCGGCGACGGCGTGGCGCTCGCGCTGCGGGCCGGGGCCGTGGTGCGTGACATCGAGTTCGTGCAGTTCCACCCCACCGTGTTGTGGCTGGGCGAGGGCTCGACCGGGCAGCAGCCGCTGATCTCCGAGGCGGTCAGGGGCGAGGGGGCGTACCTGATCGACCACGAGGGCGCCAGGTTCATGGCCGGCGAGCACGAGCTGGTCGACCTCGCGCCGCGCGACGTGGTGGCCAAGGCCATCACGCGCACGATGCGCGCGAGCGGCCGCGACCACGTCTACCTGGACGGCCGCCACTTCAGCAGGGACAAGTGGGAGACCCGCTTCCCGACGATCTACGCGGTCTGCCGCGAGCACGGCATCGACCCGGCCACCGAGCCCATCCCGGTCGCCCCGGCCGCGCACTACGCCAGCGGCGGCGTCAGGACGGACCTGCACGGGCGCACCTCGATCGACGGCCTGTACGCCTGCGGCGAGGTGGCCTGCACCGGCGTGCACGGCGCGAACAGGCTGGCCTCGAACTCGCTGCTCGAAGGGCTCGTCTTCGCCGAGCGCATCGCCGCGCACATCCACCGCGCGCGCCCGCGCCCCGGCGAGCCCGTCGCGGGACAGGCCGCGTCCGGCCTGGTCGACCCGCGGGTGCGGCCGAGGATCCAGGCGCACATGAGCACCGGCTCGGGCGTGCTGCGCAGCCGCGAATCCCTGCTGGCCACGGCCAGGGCGCTGCGTGACGCCGTCTGGACGCCCGTCGCGGTCGCGCCGTGCACCGAGTCGTGGGAGGCGACGAACCTGCTGACCATCGCCACCGTGCTCACCCGCGCGGCCGGGGCCAGGCTGGAGACGCGCGGGTCGCATTGGCGCGAGGACTTCCCCGAGCGCGACGACAATGAATGGCTGGGCCACCTGGAGGTGAGCCTGACGGAGGAGGGGCCTCGAATAACGTACACGCCGCACGGCGACGCGATGCCGCCGCGCCTGGCGCAGGAACTGGCCGCGGCCGGGCTCGACCCGGCCGAGGTCGACGCGCTGATCGACCGGGCGCTGGCCGAGGACCTGCAGGAGGCCGGCGACGTGACCAGCCTGGCCACGATCCCGGCCGGGCAGCACGCGGTGGTCGACGTGGTGGCGCGTAAGGACGGCGTGGTGTCCGGCCTGGCGGTGGCCGAGGTGGTGTTCGCCCGGCTGGGCGCCGCCCGCGCCGAGCGCAGGGCGAAGGACGGCGAGCAGGTCAGGGCGGGCGACGTGCTGATGACCGTCGAGGGCGAGACCCGCGGCCTGCTCACCGCCGAGCGCACCGCGCTCAACCTGCTCACCCACCTGTCCGGGGTGGCCACGCTGACCGCCAGGTGGGCCGCGGCGATCGCGGGCACCGGCGCCCGGGTGCGCGACAGCCGCAAGACCCTGCCCGGGCTGCGCGCCCTGGAGAAGTACGCGGTGCGCTGCGGCGGCGGGGTCAACCACCGGATGTCGCTCTCGGACGCCGCCCTGATCAAGGACAATCACGTGGTGGCCGCGGGCGGCGTGGCCGAGGCGTTCCGCGCGGTGCGCGAGCGCTACCCCGACCTGCCGATCGAGGTCGAGATCGACCGCCTCGACCAGCTCGAACCGGTGCTGGCCGAGGGCGCGGAGGAGATCCTGCTGGACAACTTCACGATCGAAGCGATGGCAGAAGCCGTGGAAATCGTGAAGATTCGAGCAAAAAACAGGGTTGCGCTTGAAGCCAGCGGGGGATTGACCTTGGAATCGGCTCGTGATGTGGCCGAAACTGGCGTCGACTACCTTGCGGTGGGCGCGCTCACCCATTCGGCGCCGGCCCTGGACATCGCTCTGGATCTGCGGGGGTAATTGATGCTGCTCACGATCGACGTCGGCAACACGCACACGGTGCTGGGGCTGTTCGAGGGCGAGGACGTCATCGAGCATTGGCGGCTGGCCACCGACGCCCGCCGCACCGCCGACGAGATCGCGGTCGTCCTGCAGGGGCTGCTCGCGCAGTCGCCGCTGCTCAAGGGGGCCGACATCAGCGGCATCGCCATCTGCTCCACGGTGCCGAGCGTGCTGAACGAGATGCGCGAGATGTGCCGCCGCTACTACGGCGACGTGACCGCGGTGATCGTGGAACCGGGCATCCGCACCGGCGTGCCGGTCAGGATGGACAACCCGAAGGAGGTCGGCAGCGACCGCATCGTGAACGCGCTGGCCGCCATCGACCAGTACGGCGGCCCGTGCATCATCGTCGACTTCGGCACCGCGACCTCGTTCGACGCGGTGTCGTCCAAGGGCGAGTACGTCGGCGCGGTCACCGCGCCCGGCATCGAGATCTCGGTCGACGCGCTGGCCGCGGCCGGCGCCCAGCTGCACAAGGTGGAGCTGATCAGGCCGCGCTCGGTGATCGCGAAGAACACCGTCGAGGCGCTGCAGGCCGGGATCATCTACGGCTTCGCCGGTCAGGTCGACGGCATCGTCGAGCGGATGGCGGCCGAGCTGGCCGACGACCCCGACGAGGTGACCGTGGTGGCCACCGGCGGGCACGCGGCGCTGGTGGTGGGCGAGTCACGGGCGATCGACGTGCACGAGCCCTGGCTGACGCTGATCGGGCTGCGCCTGATCTACCACAGGAACGCGCAGTGACCCGCTGACATGACGAACGGCCCCCCGCTCGGGTGAGGGGGCCGTTCGCGTTCGTGCGGGCTACTCGCTCTCGACCGTGTAGAGGTAGGTCCAGTGGCCGCACTTCTTCACGTGGCCACCGTTCGGGCCGATCTGGCAGACCTTGGCGCGCAGGCTGTAGACGTCCTCCTCCTCGAAGTAGAACTTCTTGAAGCCCGGGTAGCCGCAGTACTTCTTGGTGTAGACGGTCGACCAGTCGTAGTCCTCGTCGGCGGCCTGGAACTTCACGTACGCGCACTTGCCGCCCTGGCTGTAGGTGCGGTTGTCCAGGTCGTAGAGGCGGCCCTTGACGGTGACCGTGTTCGACTCCTGGTGGTGGTCCCAGTCGACGCCGACCCAGCCTTCGGCCTTGGCCAGGTCGTACTTGGCGAAGGCGGACCAGCCGTCCTGGTAGTCGTAACCCGAGCTCGCGGGCGCGCTCGCCTGGGCGGCGGAAGGCAGTGACAGGGCCAGCGCGGTGGTGGCGGCGACGGCGAGGGCGCCGGTCGCGATCTTCTTGATCATTATGTCTCCCCGAGCCCTCCCTGGACCGGCTCCCTGCCGGCACCCCCCTGAGCTCGTGAGTCATTGGTAACGGAGCGTGCTTGCAGCCATCCTGCAGGGCGCCGACGAGACCCTTGCAGTCGGCCATATCCCCTACCCTGTGATGTTGTGAGCGACGAACTTCCCGAGCAGATGCGCATCCGGAGGGAAAAGCTCGACCGCCTTCGTAGCGAGGGCGTCGACCCTTACCCGGTGAATTTCCCCCGTACGGCGACCAACGCCGAGGTCAGGGAGAAATACCAGGGGCTGGAGCCCGACACCGCCACCGGTGACACGGTCGCGGTCGCGGGTCGCGTCATGCTCAACCGGGTCGGCGGCAAGCTCTGCTTCGCCACGCTCCGCGACGGCGGCGCCGACCTGCAGGTCATGATCTCCCTCGACAAGGTCGGGGAAGAGTCGCTGGCCGCCTGGAAGCGCGACGTCGACCTGGGCGACCACGTGGGCGTCTCGGGCGAGGTCATCACCTCCCGCCGCGGCGAGCTGTCGATCCTGGCCGAGAGCTGGCAGATCACCTCCAAGTGCCTGCGGCCGCTGCCGGAGAAGCACATCGGGCTCACCGACCCGGAGGCCCGGGTCCGCCAGCGTTACGTCGACCTGATCGTCAACGACGACGCCAGGAAGATGGCCAGGGTACGCAGCGCGACCGTGCGCGCCGTGCGCGACTTCTGGCACGAGGAGGGCTACCTCGAGGTCGAGACGCCGATGTTGCAGCCGATCCACGGCGGCGCGGCGGCCCGGCCGTTCAAGACCCACATCAACGCCTACGACATGGAGCTCTACCTCCGCATCGCGATCGAGCTCTACCTCAAGCGGCTCGTGGTCGGCGGCATCGAGAAGGTCTTCGAGATCAACCGCAACTTCCGCAACGAGGGCGCGGACTCCACGCACAACCCCGAGTTCACCATGCTCGAGGCGTACGGCACCTACCTCGACTACCACGACATGGCCGACCTGACCCAGCGCATGTACCAGAAGTGCGTGCAGGCCGCGCTGGGCACGTCCGTGGTCGTGCACGACGGCGTGGAGATCGACCTGGGCATCGCCGAGTGGCCGCGGGTCACGCTGTACGGCCTGGTGTCCGAGGCGGTCGGCGAGGAGATCACCACCGAGACCCCGCTCGACCAGCTCAGGAAGCTCGCCGACCAGCGCGACGTGCACTGGGACCCGAAGTGGGGCGCGGGCAAGCTGGTCCAGGAGCTGTTCGAGGAGCTGGTGGAGCACACGCTCATCCAGCCCACGTTCGTCATGGACTACCCGCTGGAGACCTCGCCGCTGGCCCGCCAGCACCGCGAGAACCCGCTGGTCACCGAGAAGTGGGACCTGATCGGCTTCGGCACCGAGCTGGGCACCGCCTATTCGGAGCTGAACGACCCGATCGAGCAGCGGCGCCGGCTGGTCGAGCAGTCGCTGCTGGCGGCGGGCGGCGACCTCGAGGCCATGCAGCTCGACGAGGACTTCCTGCAGGCCCTGGAGTACGCGATGCCGCCGACGGGCGGCGTGGGCGTCGGCATCGACCGGATGATCATGGCGTTCACCGGCAAGAACATCCGCGAGACCATCCTGTTCCCGCTGGTCAAGCCCACCAGCTGAACCATTCGCACCGCCCCGCGCCCGCCGGGGCGGTGCCGTTTCATGGCCGCTACCGTCTGAGCCGCACCGGCAGGCGGGCCAGCCCGCGCAACACCAGGTTCTCCTTGTACGGCGGCGCCGGGTCGGTGGGCTCCAGCTTGGGCGCCGCCTCGGCCAGCGCGCGCAGCGCGATCTCGCCTTCCAGCCTGGCCAGCGTCGCGCCCAGGCAGAAGTGGATGCCCAGGCCGAACGCCAGGTGCCGGCCACCCTCACGGTCCGGGTCGAAGCGGTCGGGGTCGGTGAAGGCCGCGGGGTCGCGATTGGCCGCGCCGATCAGCCCCATCACCGGCGTGCCCGCGGGCACGGCCACCCCGCCCAGTTCGGCGTCCTGGAGCGCGAACCGCAGCGTGAGCTGCACCGGCGGGTCGAACCGCAGCACCTCCTCGACCACCTGCCTGGGACGGGTCGCGGCGCGGTCGAGCAGGCCGCGCCCGGCCAGGTGGAGCACGCCGTTGGCGATGAGGTTCACGGTGGTCTCGTGGCCGGCCACCAGCAGCAGCACGCAGGTCGCCAGCAGCTCGGCCTCGGTGAGCTCGTCGAGCTGGGCCAGGGCGCTCAGCAGGTCCTCGCCCGGACGCTGCCGCCTGGCCGCGATCAGGCCGCGGAAGTAGTCGCGGAACTCCAGCCCGGCCCGCTCGGTTTCCGATAAGAGGGCCGATGACAACATCGGGTCAAGGCTGCGGGCCAGGGTCTCGCTCCAGCCGCGGAAGCGTTCGTGATCGGCCGCGGGCACGCCGAGCAGCTCGGTGATGACCAGGACGGGCAGGGGATAGGCGAAGGCGGAGACCAGGTCGCTCTCCTCGGCCAGGCCGTCGATCAGCCGGGCGGTGATCTCCTCCACGCGCGGGCGCAGCCGTTCCACCATGCGGGGCGTGAAGGCCTTGCTGACCAGGGCGCGCAGCCTGGTGTGGTCGGGCGGATCCATGAGCAGGAACGACTCCACCGGCTGAGTCGGGTCGCCCTTGCCCAGCGGGTCGGCGCCGTGGCCGAACCTGGGATCGCGCAGCAGCGCCGAGCACAGCTCGTACGTGGTCGCGACCAGCAGGCCGCCCCGGGTGCGGAAGAGCGCGTCCTGCGTCCGCATCTCCCGGTAGCGGGCGTAGGGCTCGCGCAGGAAGCCGGGGTCGAACGGGTCGAATCCCAGCATGTCCGCCGGGGTCATCGACGCGGGAACCGGCGCGTTGAACGGGTCGAAGGAATCCGTCATCGCGGGCCGCTGGCTGACGACATATTCCGAGTACGACACATATTAGCGATCATGTCAATAAGAGCCGTCAAGTGCGACGATTGTCCCGCTTGACGACCTTTCCAGGAAGCGTTTACGTTCTGCGAGACGAGCAGCTTTGCTCTGACTGGGACGTCCGAGTTCTGCTGTTGGGGGGAGGGCTCCCGATGGATGTGCTCACTGAAGGCGTTGAGCTGAGCCACGCGGACCTAGCGCTGCTGGCGGAGCTTGCCAAGGGAGTCACGGTCGATCGGGTAGGGAGACGACTGGATATCAGCGGACGCACGGTACGCCGCAGGTTGCGGGGCATCTGCGACCGCATCGGCGTCGCCACGGCCATCGAGGCCGTGGCCTGGGCAGCGCGCCGCCAGTTGATCTGACCTTCCCCGCCGGCGCCCTCGACTCAGTCGGCGATACGCACCGCTCCGGCGAACGGCCGCCGCGCGATGGAGGCGATTCGCACCACGTCACCCGTGCGCGGCGCGTGCACCATCATGCCGCCGCCCAGGTAGATGCCCACGTGGTGCAGGTCGCTGTAGAAGAAGACCAGGTCGCCGGGGCGCAGCTCGGAGCGGTCGATGTGCCTGCCGGCCGTCCACTGGTCGCCGGTGTAGTGCGGCAGTGAGATGCCCACCTGCTGGTAGGCGGCCATCACCAGGCCGGAGCAGTCGTAGGAGCCGGGGCCTTCCGCGCCCCAGACGTACGGCTTGAGCTGCTGGGTGAGCGCCCAGCGCGCGGCGGCCGCGGCCTTGCCGGTGCCTGGGATGGGCAGGTTGACCTTGGTGGCGCGGGTTCCAGGCCGCCCGGCCTCGCCCAGCGCGCGCTTGAACAGGGTGCTCTCGACCTTGCCGACCAGTTTGGTGATCTTGTCGCGCTTGCCGTCGAGGTCGTCGACGATCCGCTGGACCTCCTCGATGCGGCTCTTGGCGCCGGACCTGGCCCGCTCGGCGGCCTCCCTGGCCTTGGTGAGCTGGCTGACCGCCTCGGCCTGCTGCTGTTCGAACGCGTACGTGGTCGCGGCCCGGTCGAGGAAGGAGTCGGGGTCGGCGGAGGAGGTGAAGGCCAGCGCGTCGCCCACCGAGCCGCGCATGTAGACGTTCTGCGCCAGCAGGGTGGCCCTGGCCTGCTTGGCCTGCAGGTCGGCCTCGCTGGTCGAGAGTGTCTTCTCCGCGGCGTCCACGGCCTTCTGGGCGGTCTTGAGCTTCTCGCGCTGCTGGTTGTACTGCTCGGCCAGCGTCTCGATCTCGATGTGCATCTTCTCGACCTGCTTGGCCAGGTCGTTGAGCGAGGGCTTGGGGTCGGCCGACGCCGGGCCGAAGGGGACGGCGAACAGGAGCGCGGCGACGGTCACGCCGACCACGGCCAGGCGGCGTGGCCGCCGGACCCGTTCTGGAGGGCGGGCGTGCTTGCCCGCCGACTTCCCCCCACGGTCGCGCGTACGCTTCACCAACCAGCTCCTCTCGTCTACGCCTACCGGGTTAGCTGACGGGTTCGGGCCGGAGCAGCCCTACCGAGCGAGGCTCGGATTCACCCCAGTGGCGGCGCTGGTGGCGCCGCCGGCGGGTCCCCGGCTCCCCTTGCGGGGGATTGGGCGTGTCACCCACGCCGGACGCTGCCAGAACATGGCCCGGGCATGGGAGAACTTTGGGAAACATCGTCGCTGGACACTAATGCACTCCGGGTTCGTGCTCAACCAGAACTGCCGAGTCTGTAGAGGTTTCACAACTGAAGGGTCACAAGGTGATCTCGTGTCTTGGCGGGCAGAACCGTCCTTATGTCCTCTTTGCCCTAGGTTCTGGCCACCTAGGGTCGGGACGGGGATGCGGCCGCAACGTGCCTGGATGGCGACAACATGTCACAAGATGGGGTTAGACGTGGGAGTTAGGGCTGAGCCGTAATGGGATCTGTACCCTGGAGAGCCATGGAGCAGGTCGCCGAACCCACCACCACTACCACCGAGACCGAGGTCATGGTCCGGCGTGCCCGCACGCCCGACGTACGGACGATCAAGCGGCTGGTCGACACGTACGGCGGCGCGGGTCCCAAGCTCCTGGAGAAGGCCACCGTGACCCTGTACGAGGACGTGCAGGAGTTCTGGGTGGCCGTGCGGGACGGTCAGGTCGTGGGGTGTGGCGCACTTCACGTTCTCTGGGAGGATCTGGCCGAGATCCGCACGGTGGCCGTCGATCCCGACTTCCTCGGCCTGGGCATCGGCCACCGGATCGTGACGGCCCTCATCCGGCAGGCGAAGGATCTAGGTCTGAGGCGTGTATTCTGTCTGACTTTTGAGGTCGATTTCTTCGCGAGGCACGGTTTTCGCCCTATACAGGGCACGCCGGTCTCACCCGAGGTCTATGCCGAACTACTGGCCTCGTACGACGAGGGTGTGGCGGAGTTCCTCGATCTGGAGCACGTCAAGCCCAATACCTTGGGCAACACCCGCATGCTGCTCCACCTGACATCGGGTGACGCGGACCTTGGCTAAGTGGAAAGGTGATTGTTGATACCTATGTCGATACGTTGGGCAGTACAGGCATGTGTCCTGACACGTGCCACATGCGCACTCGAAGCGAGGTGACACGGTGAGCACCGGACAGCCGCCGTATCCGCAGGACGACTCCGGCGAGAACCGCCAGGGACACCCTGAATACGGACAGCAGAACGCGGGCCGCCGCCACGGCGAGCCCGACCCCGACGTGACTGTGGTCGGCTACCGGGCGGACGACGCCTATGGCCAGCAGCCCCAGTACGGGCAGCAGCAGTACGGCCAGCAGCAGGGTTACGGCCAGCAGCAGCAGTACGGCCAGCAGCCCGGCTACGGTCAGCAGCAGCCCCAGTACGGGCAGCAGGCCCAGTCACAGCCGGGATATGGCCAGGACCAGTACGGTCAGCAGGCCCAGTACGGACAACAGCAGCCGTCCCAGCCCGACTACGGCCAGCAGGCCCAGTACGGCCAGCAGCCCCCCTCGGGCCAGCAGTACGGCCAGCAGCAGGGTTACGGTCAGCAGCAGGGCTACGGCCAGGACCAGTACGGCCAGCAGGCCCAGTACGGACAGCAGCAGCCGTCCCAGCCCGACTACGGCCAGCAGGCCCAGTACGGCCAGCAGCCCGGCTACGGTCAGCAGCAGCCGTCGCAGCCCGACTACGGCCAGCAGGCCCAGTACGGACAGCAGGCCGCTCAGCCCGACTACGGCCAGCAGCAGCAGTACGGTCAGCAGCCGGCGTCCCAGCCGGACTACGGCCAGGCCCAGTATGGTCAGCAGCAGCAGTACGGTCAGCAGCCCGCCTACGGCCAGCAGCCGGCCTCCCAGCCGGACTACGGCCAGGCGCAGTACGGTCAGCAGCAGCAGTACGGCCAGCAGGCCCAGTACGGTCAGCAGCAGCAGTACGGCGACCAGCAGTTCGCCCAGGCCTACGGCCAGCCCCAGGCCGGCTACGGCCAGCAGCCCGCCTACGGGCAGCAGTACGGTGCGCCGGTGGGCGTGCAGCCGCCCGGCGCGCCGGCCCCGCTGGCCGAGTGGTGGCAGCGCCTGGTGGCCAGGATCATCGACGGCGTCATCTTCGGCATCCTGTACTGGGTGATCGGCCAGATCTTCAGCCTCTTCGTCCCGGACTACAGCACCGGCAACGTCGATGACGTCGGCGCCGCGCTCGGGGTGATCCTCCTCATCGGCCTGCTCACCGCGTTCGTGATCGGCGTGTCTTACGTCGTCTACGACTTCGTCATGATCAAGCTGCTGGGTCAGACCGTGGGCAAGCTGGTCATGGGCATCAAGGTCGTCCAGGTGGGCGGGATGCTCCAGCCCGGCGGGCTCTCGACCGGTGCGTCGCTGAAGCGCGCGCTCGGCACCCAGGGCGGCTGGCTGCTGTTCTGGATCCCGGTCGTCGGCTGGTTCGTCGCGCCGCTCTACTACGCGCTCAACGGCGCCTCCCAGCTCTGGGACAAGCCGCTGCAGCAGACGTGGGGCGACAAGATGGGCAAGTCCGTCGTGGTGAAGACCAAGTAGTCTCCGCGGCGCAGACTCCGCGAACGTAAAACAGGGGCCGGCATCATGCCGGCCCCTGTTTTGTGTGTGCCCGGCGTACCAAAATGGAGGGCACCTGGAGCCGCCGATGAGGCGAGGTGGGGTTATGGGCGCGACATCGCCATGGGGCGCCGCGGTGCCCGCGGAATGGTGGGAACGACTGGCCGCCAGGCTCATTGAAGCGCTCGTCTTCGGTGTCTTCTATTACATTCTGTTCATCGCGCTGTGGAGCATCTTCCGAACTGTCGGGATGATGGAGGACGTCCAGGGCCGGCTGCCCGGCCTGTTCGCGTGGTTCCTGGCCGGGCTGGCATATGCGCTCTACGACTGGCGGGCGCATTCGCGGGACGGCCGCACGTTCGGCAAAAGGATCATGAGGATACACCTGGTGCCCCAGGAGCCCGGCGGGACGGCGGCGCTGCTGAAACGGTCGCTGCTGTATCCGGGCACGGCCATGGTGATGGGGATTCCGGTGGTCAATCTGCTCGCCGGAATGCTGGTGTTCGGCGGCGGACTGCTCATCCTCATGGACAAGCCGCTGCAGCGCGGGCCGCATGATCGACTGGCTGGAACGCTCGTCGTCAAAGATCTTCGTTGAGCCATCTGCACCTGCGCGGATGCGTATTCGCAAAATTTTCGCTTGATCCGGTAAGGAGCCTGGAGAGACTGGCATTAGGCTATGGGGCGTCCGGGTTGCCGGATGTCGACGTCCCTGGCGTACGGACGGCATGTGTGTGCCGCTATGGTCGAGTCGGGCGGTTGACACCTTCGCGACGCGGTCACCGGGCGGTCTCGCTCGTCGCGTTGCTTGTGCATAAAGCGCCGCCGAAACCCAGGTCGCTGTGGAGGCGAGGACGAATGGAAGCCGTAACAGACGTATTGTCAGCGCTCATCCCCCCGCTCGTGGTCGGCGGCGCCTTCGTCTTTGGCGTTGTGAAGTTGGTGCGGGCAGAGGGTCCGCGGCGGCGTCCGAACGGTCAGGATCAGGCGGAGAACCGGAACTGATCCGCGAGTCAGCCGAATCCCCGTAGCGTTGAATTGTCTCCGCGCCTTTCCGGGTATATGTTTGGGCAGGCGAATGAAACAATGCTCCGGGAAAGGATTGCGTAGATGGCCAAGCAGATCCAGGAGATTCTCATCGATGACCTCGATGGGGGCGAGGCCAATGAGACGGTCAGCTTCGCTATTGACGGCTCCTCCTATGAGATTGACCTCAGCGACCTTAACGCGAAGAAGCTGAGGGACGCGCTCACGCCTTTCGTGCAGCATGCGCGCAGGGCAGGGGCCGTATCAGCACGTCGTCGTGGCCGCGGCGGCAACCGTGCGATGAGCCGCGAGAAGAGCTCGGAGATCCGGCAGTGGGCCAAGGCCCACGGTCTGCCGGTCAGCGAGCGGGGCCGTATCGCCTCCACGGTCGTGGAGCAGTACGAACGAGCTCACTGAAAGAGCCGTCTGCTCGACCATGCGCTTATGCCGTTCGCCTAGGACCCCGGCGGCCGCCATAAGCGCATGATCGTTTTCTGGGAGCGTTCTCAAAAGGGGAAGGCGCTCTTGTTGATCTTCTAATCCCCCATATGTGGGCGTTTTGGTCGCTCTTGGCCGCTCGTTCCTGTGCTTCCCGGGCTGTTCATGGTCGCCCGCCAGGTTTTGTGATGATGGGGCGCCGCCCGCGTAGAAAGATGATTTCCGCGGCGGCCGCCTTCCCGCCTCCGAGGTCTTGTTCGCCCTCGTTCACCGGCCGAGTTCCCGGTTGGAGTTCGCGGCCGGAGTTCCCGCGTGGAGTTCGCGGGCGTAGTTCCGCGCGGAGTTCGCGGGCCGATTGGGCGCGGGCGCGCGGATAGCCGGGCGCGCGCGCTGGCAATCATGGGACCGGCCGGCAATGCGGCCCCTGCGGGCAATGCGGTCCTGCCGGCAATGTGGCGCCCGTCACCGCCGTACCGTAGTGCCAATCCCGGCGCGCCGTCCGCTGTGATGGACCGCCAAAGCGGTCGTGCTCCTCTTGTAGTCCACCACCAAAGACGTCCGGGACGCGCGGGCGGCCGGCCGGGTTCGGTAACCCGGCTGACCGGATGGGGATTACCGGCGCGTCCCGCGTTGTGCTCTGGGCGTAGCGTCATCGCTTGGTGCTGCTTTGGGTAGGGACATAGGATGATTACGTCACGAGATACGGACGCGCTGTCGGCGAGTGACGGGTGAAGGGCCGCCCCTGGGCAGGCTTCACCGCAGCGTCCGATGACCGATCCGGGTTGATCTGCGCACGCCGCGGGCCGCAATTTCCCGCCGCTTCCGCGAAGCGTCCTAAACATCGTTCGCTTGCGGCGTATCGGGAACACGTCACCCCCGAACAGTAGTTGGATGGAGGGTGAACGCCCTGCTCTCGGGGAACGTCTCTAGCTATAGAGCGTGTCAGCGGCAGTGGGCACGGTTCGCCGAGCCAGGGCTAGCATGCGGGATGACGGGACCGGATTTACCGGCCTGACTGACCGCTCTGTGAGGAGCGACGAGATGTTCGAGAGGTTCACCGACCGAGCGAGGCGTGTTGTCGTCTTGGCCCAGGAAGAGGCCAGGATGCTCAACCACAACTACATCGGCACTGAGCACATTCTTCTTGGTTTGATCCACGAAGGTGAGGGCGTAGCCGCCAAGGCTCTGGAGAGCCTCGGCATCAGCCTTGAGGGTGTGCGCCAGCAGGTCGAGGAGATCATCGGCCAGGGCCAGTCGGCTCCGTCGGGGCACATTCCGTTCACCCCGCGGGCCAAGAAGGTCCTCGAGCTGTCGCTCCGTGAGGCTTTGCAGCTGGGCCACAACTACATCGGCACCGAGCACATCCTGCTCGGGCTCATCCGCGAGGGTGAGGGTGTGGCCGCCCAGGTGCTGGTCAAGCTTGGAGCCGATCTCAACCGTGTCAGGCAGCAGGTCATCCAGTTGCTCCACGGTTACCAGGGCAAGGAGCCGGCCGCCGCGGGTGGCCCGCAGGAGTCGGCCCCGTCGACGTCCCTGGTGCTCGACCAGTTCGGCCGCAACCTGACCCAGGCCGCCCGCGAGGGCAAGCTGGATCCGGTCATCGGCCGCGAGAAGGAGATCGAGCGGGTCATGCAGGTCCTCTCCAGGAGGACCAAGAACAACCCGGTTCTGATCGGCGAGCCCGGCGTCGGCAAGACCGCCGTCGTCGAGGGCCTGTCGCAGAAGATCGTCAGGGGCGAGGTGCCCGAGACGCTGAAGGACAAGCAGCTCTACACGCTTGACCTCGGCGCCCTGGTCGCCGGCTCCCGCTACCGCGGTGACTTCGAAGAGCGTCTGAAGAAGGTGCTCAAGGAGATCCGCACGCGCGGCGACATCATCCTGTTCATCGACGAGCTGCACACGCTCGTCGGCGCGGGCGCCGCCGAGGGCGCGATCGACGCCGCCAGCATCCTCAAGCCGATGCTGGCCCGCGGCGAGCTGCAGACCATCGGCGCCACCACTCTTGACGAGTACCGCAAGTACCTCGAGAAGGACGCGGCGCTGGAGCGGCGCTTCCAGCCGATCCAGGTGGCCGAGCCGTCGCTCAGCCACACGATCGAGATCCTCAAGGGCCTGCGCGACCGCTACGAGGCGCACCACCGCGTGTCGATCACCGACGACGCGCTGGTCGCCGCCGCGCAGCTGGCCGACCGCTACATCAGCGACCGCTACCTGCCCGACAAGGCGATCGACCTCATCGACGAGGCCGGCTCGCGGATGCGCATCCGCAGGATGACCGCTCCGCCGGACCTGCGCGAGTACGACGAGAAGATCGCCAACGTCCGTCGCGACAAGGAGTCCGCGATCGACGCGCAGGACTTCGAGAAGGCCGCTGCCCTCCGCGACCAGGAGAAGCAGCTCCAGCTCAAGCGCGAGCGGCGGGAGAAGGAGTGGAAGGCCGGCGACATGGACGTCGTGGCCGAGGTCACCCAGGAGCTCATCGCCGAGGTCCTGGCGACCGCCACCGGCATCCCGGTCTTCAAGCTGACCGAGGAGGAGTCGCAGCGCCTGCTCCGCATGGAGGACGAACTCCACAAGCGGATCATCGGCCAGGACGACGCCATCAAGGGTCTGTCGCGGTCCATCCGGCGTACCCGCGCCGGTCTGAAGGACCCGCGCCGTCCCGGTGGCTCGTTCATCTTCGCGGGTCCGTCCGGTGTCGGTAAGACCGAGCTGTCCAAGGCTCTGGCGGAGTTCCTCTTCGGCGACGAAGACGCTCTGATCAGCCTGGACATGTCGGAGTTCATGGAGAAGCACACCGTCTCCAGGCTGTTCGGCTCGCCTCCCGGCTACGTCGGCTACGAGGAGGGCGGCCAGCTCACCGAGAAGGTGCGGCGCAAGCCGTTCTCCGTGGTCCTGTTCGACGAGATCGAGAAGGCCCACCCCGACATCTTCAACTCGCTGCTGCAGATCCTGGAAGACGGTCGCCTGACCGACGCCCAGGGCCGCGTGGTCGACTTCAAGAACACGGTCATCATCATGACCACCAACCTCGGCACCCGCGACATCTCCAAGGGCATCGGGGTCGGGTTCGCGAAGTCCAACGACACCGAGTCCAACTACGAGCGGATGAAGGCCAAGGTCCAGGAGGAGCTCAAGCAGCACTTCCGGCCCGAGTTCCTGAACCGTGTCGACGACATCGTGGTCTTCCACCAGCTGACGCCGAAGGAGATCATCCAGATCGTCGATCTGATGCTCGCCCAGGTGGACGCGCGCCTGAAGGACCGCGACATGGGGCTCGACGTCTCGCAGGATGCCAAGCAGCTGCTGGCCGACCGCGGCTACGACCCGGTCATGGGCGCCCGGCCGCTGCGCCGGACCATCCAGCGCGAGCTGGAGGACTCGCTGTCGGAGAAGATCCTGTACGGCGAGCTGCGTCCGGGTCAGGTCGTGAAGGTCACGGTGGAGGGCGAGGGCGACAACGCCAAGTTCGTCTTCAAGGGCGAGTCGGCCTCCCAGGTGCCCGACTCGGCCGCCGCGATCGCCGCACCGATCCAGTAGGTCCTCTCCGGGACCCTGAGTACCGGTTCATCGGGAACCCCTCGCGTGAGTGCTCACGCGGGGGGTTCTCGCGTTGTGTGTGCGTCGGGTGTTGGCACGTCGTCGCCGCTGGGTGTCCGTCCGCCGGTCCTCCGGGGCTTGTGTCCCCTGGGGCCTGTGTACGCCGAAGCTTGTGTACGCCGGGGCTTGTGTACGCCGGGTCTGGGGCGCGCTGGGGGCCGGGTGTGCGGGCGGGTCGGCTCCGAACCGCGACACAGCACGAGATCGCCCTCCTGCACGAGATCGCCCTCCAGCACGCCTCGCGCACAACCACCCGCGCCCGAGTTCGCCACCCCGCCGAGGTCCCCCCGCTGACGCCGCCACGCACGCCGGGACCGCCACGCACGCCGGGACCCCACGCACGCCGGGACCCCACGCACGCCGGGACCCCACGCACGCCGGGACCC
>NZ_JABCPZ010000107.1 GCF_013283785.1 Nonomuraea antri | reverse complement strand
GGCCGCGGGTGGTGGCGCTCGGGGGCGGGCATGGGCTTTACGCCTCGCTGTCCGCGTTACGAGCCGTCACCCGCGAGCTGACCGCCGTGGTGACCGTGGCCGACGACGGCGGATCCAGCGGCAGGCTGCGCCGTGAGCTGGGCGTGCTGCCGCCCGGCGATCTGCGCATGGCGCTGGCCGCGCTGTGCGGCGACGACGAGTGGGGCAGCACCTGGAGCGAGGTCGTCCAGCACCGGTTCCGCAGTGAGGGTGAGCTGCACGGCCACGCCGTGGGCAACCTGCTGATCGTGGCGCTGTGGGAGCTGCTCGGCGACCCCGTCGCGGGCCTCGACTGGGTCGGGCGGCTGCTCGGCGCGCAGGGGCGCGTGCTGCCGATGGCCTCGGTGCCGCTCGACATCGTCGCCGAGGTGGAGCTCGACGGCGTCGTGTCGACCGTACGCGGGCAGGTGGCCTGCGCGCTGACGCCTGGGCGGGTGTTGTCGATCTCGCTGGTGCCCGAGGATCCGCCCGCGCGACCGGAAGCGGTGTCCGCGGTGCTCGACGCCGACTGGCTGGTGTTCGGGCCCGGGTCGTGGTTCACCAGCGTGCTGCCGCACCTCAAGGTGCCCGAACTGGCCAGGGCGCTGCACGAGACCAGGGCCAGGCGGCTGGTCACGCTCAACCTGGCGCCGCAACCGGGCGAGACCGACGACTTCTCCCCCCAGCAGCACTTGGAAGTGCTCCGGCAGCACGCCCCCGAGCTGGCGATCGACGTCGTCCTCGCCGACACGGGCGTGGTCGACGACCCCGACGCGCTGGAGAAGGCCGCGGCCGCGCTCGGCGCACGGCTCGTCATGGCCGACGTCGCCGCCGGTGACGGCTCGCCGAGACACGATGCACGACGTCTTGCCTCCGTCCTGGACGAGATTTTCCTCCAGAAGCGTTGATCCTGGTCGGCGTCGCGAGAAGGTGCGAGAGACTGACGAGAGCCGGTCTTGAATGGGGGAGGACGAACGCTCATGGCGATGACAGGTGTGGTGAAGGACGAACTGAGCCGCCTGCCGGTGCTGAAGCCGTGCTGCCGGAAGGCGGAGGTTTCCACGCTGCTGCGGTTCGCCAGCGGCCTGCACCTGGTGGGTGGTCGCATCGTGATCGAGGCGGAACTCGACACCAACGCCACCGCCCGGCGGTTGATCAAGGACATCGGCGAGGTGTTCGGCCACAAGGCGGAGGTGCTCGTGCTCGCGCCGGCCGGGCTGCGTAAGGGGTCGCGTTACGTCGTACGCGTCTATCGCGACGGCGAGGCGCTGGCCAGGCAGACGGGCCTGATCGACAACCACGGCCGCCCGGTGCGCGGCCTGCCGCGTCAGGTGGTGGCGGGGGCCGCCTGCGACGCCGAGGCCGCCTGGCGGGGCGCGTTCCTGGCGCACGGCTCGCTCACCGAGCCCGGACGGTCGATGTCACTCGAGGTCACCTGCCCGGGCCCGGAGGCGGCGCTGGCGCTGGTCGGCTCGGCGCGCCGGCTGAAGATCCACGCCAAGGCGCGCGAGGTGCGCGGCGTCGACCGCGTCGTCGTACGCGACGGCGACGCCATCAGCGCGCTGCTGACCCGGCTGGGCGCGCACGACAGCGTGCTCGCCTGGGAGGAACGCCGCATGCGCCGCGAAGTGCGCGCCACGGCGAACCGGCTCGCCAACTTCGACGACGCCAACCTGCGCCGTTCGGCCAGGGCGGCCGTGGCGGCGGGCGCTCGCGTGCAGCGGGCGCTGGAGATCCTCGGGGAAGAGGCGCCCGATCACCTGGTGGTGGCCGGACGGCTGCGGGTGGAGCACAAGCAGGCGTCGCTGGAGGAACTGGGGCAGATCGCCGACCCGCCGCTGACCAAGGACGCCATCGCGGGCCGGATCAGGCGGCTGCTGGCGATGGCCGACAAGCGGGCCTCCGACATGGGCATTCCCAACACCGAGGCCAACCTCACCGTGGACATGCTCGCCCCCTGACGACGGCCTCGTCGCCTTCTGGCGACCGCTTCGTCGCCTTCTGGCGATGGCCTCCTCGCCCTCTGGCGATGGCGGCTCTCGCTGTTGCCGCTTTCCGCCTCTGCCGGCCAGGGGTCCTCGTGATGGGACCTCTGGGGCGGGGGACCCCGCTCCGGGCGTGACTGGACGGCGACCGTGCGTGTACAGGACAGCCGTGCGCGGGTGTACGCGACGGTCGTGCGTGGGGTGTACGGGACGGCGGTGCGTGGACGATCGCCATGCGTACAAGACGGGTGTGCGTTGATGACGGCCGTGCGGTGACGATGGCCGTGCGTTTTAAGGCGGCCGTGCGTTTTAAGGCGGGCGTGCGTTGACGATGGCCGTGCGTGCAGGGCGGTCGGGTGCGGAGGATGGGTGGCCGGGTGTGACGACCGGCCGGGTGTGACGACCGGCGGGTTGCGATGACCGCCGGGCCTGGAGGACCCGCCGGGTGCGATGGGCAGGCGGGTGCGTGGGTGCGACCCGGGCTGTTTGGGCTCAACCCGGGCCTCGGGTCGTGGGGTCGTCCTGGCGTGGGTTGTTGTGGTCAGTTCTGGGTGTGGCGGCCGTGGTCGGGGCGGGGCTGGTACTCCTGGCCGGGAGTCGGTTCCTCGTAGCGTGGCAGGTGCCGGGGCGGGAACGAGTTCTCCTCCCGCTGGTACGGCGGTGGGAACGCGTCCTCGGTGCGGTTGCGGAACGGGTTCTCGGTGGGTACCGGGTCCTCGGCCCGGGACCGGAACGGGTTCTCGGTCGGCACCGGGTCCTCGGCATGGCGGGGGAACGGGTTCTCGGCGGGCCGGACGTCCTCGGCCCTGATGTGGAACGGGCGGTCGGTCGGGAACAGGTTCTCGGGCCGGACCCGGAACCTGTTCGCTTCCGGAGCGGGGGACGAGCCGGTCGCGGGCCTGGCGAACCCGTTGCGGTGCTGCTGACGGGGGAAGGCGCCGCGCTGACCGGGGCGTCCGTGATCGGGCGAGCCGGGGAACGCGGTGTCGCCCTGAGCGGAGAACGAGTCGTCCCGGGGGGTGGGGAACGCGTCGTCGGGCTGCCCGGGGAACCCGCTGCCGCGTTGCGCGGGGAAGCCGTCGTCGGCGGGCGCGAGGAAACCGTCACCGCGCTGCGTGGGGAACCCGTTATCGGTGGGGGCGGGGAACGCGTCACCGCGCTGTGCGGGGTGGCCGTTGTCCCGCTGCCCGGGGAACCCGTCGTCGTGCCGCGCGGCGAACCTGTTCTCGCGCGGCTCGGGGTAGCCGGTGTCCCGCTGCGTGGCGAACCTGTCGTCGCGGTGCTCCGGGAACCCGCTGTCCCGTCGGGCCCCGAATCTGTCGTCGCGGTGCTCGGGGTAGCCGGTGTCCCGCCCGCCGGGGAACGGGTTGCCGCGTCGCGGGCGGAACCCGTTCTCGTGCGGCGTGCCCGCGTACCTGTCGTTCTCGTGCGGCGTCCTCGCGTAACTGTCGTCCTGGTGCGGCGTTCCGGGGTATCGGTCGTCCTGGTGTGGTGGGAACGGGTTCTCCGTGGACGGTGGGAAGCCGCCGTCCGGGCGCAGGGATCTGCGTGGCGGGATGTGCGGCTGGAACGGGTCGTCCGACCGGGCCGAGAACAGGCCGTCGGGCTGGTAGCCGTCGTCGTCCAGCCCGCGGGCCTTGGCCGCCTTCATCCGCCGGTTCACGAACCCGAACGCGGCCGCCGCGCTGAGCGCCCAGAACAGCAGCGTGACACGCTCCTCGTTGACGAACGTGCCGTAGCTGCCGGCGCTCACCGACAGCGCGGTGCCGAAGTCGAGCGCGGCGCCCTCCTGCTTGGCCAGGTCGATCAGCGCCAGGGAGAGGCCGAGCAGCGTGCCGAGCGCGGCGCCGATCAGGCCGAACAGCGCGGCCAGCGGCGCGAGGAGCGGGCTCGCGGACTTGACGGCCATCATGCCGGCGCCGACCAGGAAGCCGATTCCAGCGGTGGCGACGCCGAGCTGGTACCCGGTGACTCCGGAGATGACGCCGTAGAGTCCGGCTCCGACGAGCGCGGCCACCAGACCGACCAGGATGCCAGGTGCTAAGCCTGTGTTGTCACTGGACATGTTGGGGAGTCCCTATGTCGGGGAATGTGCCGTGATGTTTCCGTGACCTTACTCCCCGCCCGGTGGCCTACGCCGGAGAAATACCTTTAATCTCTGGCGGGCTTGCGCGGGGTGAACAGATCCCCCGTGCCCGCGGACGATCCGCTCGGCGCCTGCGCGGGCTCGAACGGCGCCCGGTACTCGACCTCCGGCTCCTCCTCGACGACCTGAACGGGCTCCGCGGCACGTGCGGCCAGCCGGCGCAGGCGCCGTACCCGCAGGGCGACCAGCACGAACGCGAGCAGCGCCGCGCTCGCGGCGGAGGTCCAGAACGGCCATGTCACATCGACGGTGACCAGCAACATGTTCTTGAACGAATGAGGCAGGGCCTCGGCGAACCGGCCGAGGTCGAACTCGGAGAAGAAGACGCCCGCGCCGACCTGCTGGATCGAGGTGAGATTCGACACCATGGCCGTCGTCCCGACGACGAGACCGAGCACCGTGGCCGCGGCGGCGTACAGCGCCGCCAGCGGGGGGAGGACGAGACTGCGCGGGCGCGCGCACATCATCACCAGCGCCAGCAGCAGACCGGCGGCCACGCCGAGTCCGATGACGAAGACCCGGCCCTCGGCGGCCGCCATGACGGCCTCAGGAATCAGGTGGGAGAACAGAATGGCCGCGCACACCGCGGCGGTGCAGAACAGTGCGGCGATCAAGCCGATGATCAGCCCAGAGAGCAGGCCGGACCTCTTACGTGACATCTCAGCCCCCAGAGAATGCGCGAATTTACTCCGACGAGTCGGGCACTTTACTCGAACCTCGCAAATTGCGCTGCCCGAACGCCGATTCGTTGGGTACACCCTGCAGTGGTCTAAACCAATTTAGGTCCGATAGGGTTCGTGATTGAGGTTTCAGCCCGCCATCTGTTCGAGGAGATCGGTTCCCGTGAGCATCCGCGTAGGCGTCAACGGCTTCGGCCGCATCGGTCGCAACTTCTGGCGCGCGGTCGCCGCCAGCGGCAAGGACATCGAGATCGTTGCGGTCAACGACTTGACCGACAACGCGACGCTCGCCCACCTGCTGAAGTACGACAGCATCCTGGGTCGCCTGCCGTACGAGGTGAAGGCCACCAGTGACGAGATCACCGTCGACGGCAAGGCGATCAAGGTTTTCGAAGAGCGTGACCCGGCCAAGCTGCCCTGGGGCAACCTGGGCGTCGACGTGGTGGTCGAGTCGACCGGCCTGTTCACCGACGCCGCCAAGGCCAGGGTGCACGCCGACAACGGCGCCAAGAAGGTCATCATCTCCGCCCCGGCGAAGAACGAGGACGTCACGCTCGTCCTGGGCGTGAACGACAGCGCCTACGACCCGGCCAGCCACACGATCATCTCCAACGCCTCGTGCACCACCAACTGCCTGGCCCCGATGGCGAAGGTCATCCACGACGCCTTCACCATCGAGAAGGGTCTGATGACCACGATCCACGCCTACACGCAGGACCAGAACCTGCAGGACGGCCCGCACAAGGACCTGCGCCGCGCCCGCGCCGCCGCGCTCAACGTGGTGCCCACCTCCACCGGCGCCGCCAAGGCCATCGGCCTGGTCCTGCCCGAGCTGAAGGGCAAGCTCGACGGCTTCGCCATGCGCGTGCCGATCCCCACCGGCTCGGCCACCGACCTCACGGTCGACGTCAGCCGCGAGGTGACCGCGGAAGAGGTCAACGCCGCCGTCAAGGCCGCCGCCGAGGGCCCGCTCAAGGGCATCCTCAGCTACACCGAGGACGAGATCGTCTCCTCCGACATCGTCACCGACCCGCACTCCTGCATCTTCGACGCCGGCCTCACCAAGGTCATCGGCAACCAGGTCAAGGTCGTCGGCTGGTACGACAACGAGTGGGGCTACTCCAACCGCCTCGCCGACCTGATCGAGCTGGTCGGCCGCGACCTCTGACGGCCGCGAGACCGCGACCTCCGACGGCCCGCGAGACAAGCCGCCGACCGGTTCGGCGGCCTCTCCCGGCGACCACGGGCCGCCTCACCACGTGAGGAGGCCGAGCCGCCTCGATGAGTGAGGCCATGGACACACGCACGACGACGGGGCGCGCCGGCCGCGCGCCTCGTTCAGAAGGGAACACGGAAGTGAGCATGCGCACGCTCGACGATCTCGACGTGAAAGGCCGCCGCGTTCTCGTGCGGGCCGACCTCAACGTCCCGCTCGACGGCGAGACGATCACCGATGACGGCCGTATCAGGGCCTCGGTACCGACGATCAAGACCTTGGCCGAGCGCGGCGCGAAGGTGATCGTCTGCGCCCACCTGGGCCGTCCCAAGGGCGCGGTGAACCCGAAATACTCCCTCGAGCCGGTCGCCAGGCGGCTCGGCGAGCTGCTCGGCCAGGACGTGGCCTTCGCCGCCGACGTCGTCGGCGAGAGCGCCCAGGCCACCGCGGCCGCGCTCCAGGACGGCCAGGTGGCCCTGCTGGAGAACCTGCGCTACGAGCCGGGCGAGGAGTCCAAGGACGACGCCACCCGCGGCGCGTTCGCCGAGAAGCTGGCCGGGCTGGCCGAGCTCTACGTCGGCGACGGCTTCGGCGCGGTGCACCGCAAGCACGCCAGCGTCTACGACGTGCCGCGGCTGCTGCCGCACGCGGCGGGCGGGCTGATCACCGCCGAGGTCGAGGTGCTCAAGCGGCTCACCGAGGACGTGGCCAGGCCGTACGCGGTCGTGCTCGGCGGCGCGAAGGTCTCCGACAAGCTCGGCGTCATCGCCAACCTGCTCACCAAGGTCGACAAGCTGATCATCGGCGGCGGCATGGCCTACACCTTCCTCAAGGCCCAGGGCCACGAGGTGGGCCGGTCGCTGCTCCAGGAGGACCAGCTCGACCAGGTGCGCGGCTTCCTCGACGAGGCCGCGAAGCGGGGCGTGCGGCTGGTGCTGCCGGTCGACGTGCTGGCCGCCACCGACTTCGCCGCCGACGCCGACCACGACATGGTCGAGGCCACGGCGATCCCGGCCGACCGCCAGGGCCTCGACATCGGCCCCAAGTCGCGTGAGCTGTTCGCGGGCGAGCTGGCCGACGCCAAGACCGTCTTCTGGAACGGCCCGATGGGCGTGTTCGAGTTCGCGGCGTTCTCCGGCGGCACCAGGGCGGTCGCCGAGGCGCTGATCGCCTCGCAGGCGTTCACCGTGGTCGGCGGCGGCGACTCCGCGGCGGCCGTACGGCAGCTCGGCCTGCCCGAAGATGGTTTCTCGCACATTTCCACCGGGGGCGGGGCCAGCCTCGAATACCTCGAAGGCAAGACCCTGCCCGGACTCGCGGCTCTGGAGGACTGAGTTGACGCAGCGAAAGCCGCTCATCGCCGGCAACTGGAAGATGAACCTCAACCACTTCGAGGCCATCAAGCTGGTCCAGAAGCTGGCCTTCGCACTCAACGACAAGGACTTCGACAAGGTCGAGGTGGCCGTGCTGCCGCCGTTCACCGACCTGCGCAGCGTCCAGACCCTCGTTGACGGCGACAAACTGCGCATCGTGTACGGCGGCCAGGACCTGTCCCCGCACGACGCCGGCGCCTACACCGGCGAGATCTCCGGCGCGATGCTGGCCAAGCTGGGCTGCACGTTCGTGGTGATCGGCCACTCCGAGCGCCGCCAGTACCACCGGGAGGACGACGACCTGGTCAACACCAAGGTCCAGGCCGCCTACCGGCACTCGATCACGCCGATCCTGTGCGTCGGCGAAGGGCTGGAGGTGCGCCAGGCCGGCGGCCACATCGCGCACAGCGTCGCCCAGCTCGACGGCGCGCTGCGCAAAATCACCGCCGAGCAGGCAAAATCGATAGTGGTGGCGTACGAGCCCGTGTGGGCGATCGGCACGGGCGAGGTCGCCACCCCCGAGGACGCCCAGGAGGTGTGCGGCGCGTTGCGAGTGAGACTCGCGGAGCTGTACGACCCCGAAGTGGCCTCTGCGGTCCGTATCCTTTACGGTGGCTCGGTCAAGTCAGGCAACATCGCCGGCATCATGGCTCAGCCCGACGTCGACGGCGCGCTCGTGGGTGGCGCCAGTATCGACGACGGGGAGTTCGCCAAGATCTGCCGATTCTCCGAATTGCCTGGCTAACTGAGTCGTTCTGGGGGTGCGACTTGACAGCAGGTCGTACCCTCAAGAGGCAAGTTTGAATCGTCGCGCGTAACTGAGCACTGAAGGAACAGGCATACCGTGGAACTCGGAATCTCCATCGCCCTCATCCTGGCGAGTTGTCTCATGATCCTGCTCGTCCTGCTCCACAAGGGCAAGGGAGGCGGCCTGTCCGACATGTTCGGCGGCGGGTTCTCGTCGAACTTCGGCGGTTCCTCGGTGGTGGAGCGCAACCTCGACCGTCTGACCATCATCACGGGGACGGTCTGGTTCGTCTGCATCATCGCTCTCGGCCTGCTTCTCAAGCCGTGAGCTGAAGTTAACGCGTGACAGTGATTCTCCCCCCGTGTTGTGTCGCGGGGCGATCGAGCGAGGAGTTCATCCGTGGGTAGTGGCAACGCGATCCGTGGCAGCCGAGTCGGCGCCGGCCCGATGGGGGAGGCCGAGCGCGGCGAGGCAGCTCCGAGAGTGCGGGTCTCGTTCTGGTGCGCCAACATGCACGAGACGCGCCCCAGCTTCGCCAGCGACGCGGCGGTCCCCGAGCTGTGGGACTGCCCGCGCTGCGGCCTCCCAGCCGGACAGGACGAGGAGGCCCCGCCTGCCCCGCCCAAGAACGAGCCGTACAAGACGCACCTGGCCTACGTGAAGGAGCGCCGGAGCGACAAGGACGGCAAGGCGATCCTCGAGGAAGCGCTGGAGCGCCTGCGCAACAACAAGTCCCCCTGGTAAACGGGCGAGGCCTGTCACACAAGCGGCCCCCGCATCGGTCGATGCGGGGGCCGCTGCGTGCGTTCAGGCGGCCGCCGTCCAGAACGGCCGCGCGAGGTCAGGAGAGGTCGTGCACGGCGACGCCGTCCACGAACGTCTGGCGCACCCGGGTCGTCCAGATCTCCTCGGCGGGCAGCGCGAACGGGTCGCGGTCCAGCACCACCAGGTCGGCGGGCCGCCCGGCCGCGATGACGCCGGCCGGGGAGCGGTTGATCCAGGCCGAGCCCGCCGTGTACGCCGCCATCGCCGTGGCCAGGTCGATGCGCTGGCCGGGCAGGAACGGGGTCTGGGCCGTCGGGTAATCGGCGTGCACCGAACCGCCCGGCTCGGTGCGGTTGACCGCCACGTGCATGCCCTGCAGCGGGTCGGCGTTGGAGACCGGCCAGTCGCTGCCCGCGCAGAACCTGGTGCCGTGCGCCCGCAGGTCGGCGAACGGGTACTGCCAGGACGAACGCGGCTCGCCCAGGAAGGGCAGGGTCAGCTCGTCCATCTGGGCGTGGTGGGTGGCCCACAGCGGCTGCAGGTTGGCCGTCACGCCGAGCGCGGCGAAGCGCGGGACGTCCGAAGGCTCGATGATCTGCAGGTGCGCGATGTGGTGGCGGTTGGCCGGGTCGGTGCCGGTGAAGCTGTCCAGCGCCTCCCGGACCGCGCGCTCGCCGATGGCGTGGAAGTGCACCTGGAAGCCGTGCCTGTCGAGTTCGGCGACGTACTCGCGGAGCTTGGCCGGGTCGACGTAGGACAGCCCGGTGCCGCCGCACTGGCAGTACGGCTCCAGCGTGGCCGCGGTGAAGTTCTCCGTGATGCCGTCCTGCATGATCTTGATGGACGTGGCGCGGAAGCGCTCCAGGCCCTCGGCGGAGGCGCGGCGCGCGATCAGCTCGTCGATCTGGTCGAGCCCGCGCGTCCTGTCCCACCACAGCGCGCCCACCACGCGCGCCCGCAGCCGCCCGGACGCCGCCGCGGCGACGTAGGTGGGCAGCTGGTCGTCCGAGCCCGCGTACGAGCCCACGATCGCGTCCTGCCAGCCGGTGATGCCCAGCGAGAACAGGTACCGCTCGGCGTCGGCCAGCGCGGCGTCCAGGTCGGCGGCGGTGGGACGCGGGGTGAGCAGGCCGACCAGGTCCATCGCGCCCTCGTGCAGCACGCCGCTGGGTGCGCCGTCGGGGTCGCGCTCGATGCGGCCGTCGGCCGGGTCGGGGGTGTCGGCGGTGATGCCGGCCAGTTCGAGTGCCCGGGTGTTGACCCAGGCGGCGTGGTGGTCGCGCTGGATCAGGTAGACGGGACGGTCGAGGAAGTCGAGCTGGTCGCGGTGGGGGAGCCCGCCGGGGAAGGCTGACATGTCCCAGCCGCCGCCATCAATCCATTCTTTTTCAGGATTTTTCGTGGCATAGTCGCTGATCTTGGCCAAATAGGCGTCAAGTCCGTAGATTTCTGACAGGTCGCACTTGGCGCGTTCGAGGCCGGCCTGCACCGGGTGGATGTGCGCGTCGGTGAAGCCCGGCGTCAGCAGGCCGCCGTCCAGGTCCACGCTCTCGTGCCCCGGCGCCTGGGCCGCCAGCTCGGCCTCCTGGCCCACCGCGGCGATCACGCCGTCCCTCACCAGCACCGCCGCGGACAGCAGCTCCCTGCCGGTGAAGACGCGTCCGCCACGGAAGAGGATGTTCATGAAGATCCCTTCGAATCCAGTGACCGGTCCGGTGACCAGTCCAGCGACCGGTTCAGTGGCCGGTGATGAGGTCGGCGAAGCGGGCCAGCGCCGACGTGCGGGGCATCGAGCGTTCGCGGTGGTCGGCCACCCGGTACAGGCGGTACATGGCGTGCACGCCCAGCCACCGCAGCGGCTCGGGCTCCCACGACCGTACCTTGCGCCCCACCCACGGCAGGGACGTCAGCTCGCTCTCCTCGCCCAGGATCAGGTCGCGCAGCGTGCGCCCGGCCAGGTTCGTGGTGGTGACGCCGTGACCGGTGTAACCGCCGGCCCAGCCGAGGCCGGTCGCCGGGTCCACGTGCACGGTCGAGCACCAGTCGCGGGGCACGCCGAGCACGCCCGACCAGGCGTGCGCCACCGACGAGGAACGGGCGGCCGGGAAGAAGTCGGTCAGCAGCTGCCAGAGCGCCTCGACCGTCCAGTCGTGGGTGTGGCCGCGGGCGTCGAAGCGTGAACCGTACATGTACGGCCGGCCGCGCCCGCCGAACGCGATCCGGTCGTCGGCCGTGCGCTGGGCGTACATGTAGTAGTGGGCCATGTCGCCGAGCAGCTCGGAGCCCTGCCAGCCGACCGACTCCCAGAACGACTCGGGCAGCGGCTCGGTCACGATCATGGAGCTGTTCATCGGCAGCCACTGCCGCCGCAGCCCCTTCAGCCGCGCGGTGAAGCCCTCCGTGGCGCGGATCACGTACTGGGCGGAGACCGTCCCGTACGGGGTGGCGGCCCGGTTCGGCGCGATCTCGGTGACCGGCGTCCGCTCGTAGATGGTGACGCCGAGTTCGCGTACGGCCCTGGCCAGGCCCTGGGCCAGCTTGGCCGGCTGGATCCTGGCGCAGTGCGGGCTCCAGGAGGCGGCCGTCGCGCCCGCGACCCGTACGTGGTCGGTGGCGTTCACCAGGCGCAGGTCGGGCTCCTCGATGCCCCAGGCCCGCGCCGACGACACCGAGGCGCGCAGCCGGGTGGCCTGGGCGGTGGAGCGTGCCACGGTGAGCACGCCGCCCTTGACGATGTCGGCGTCGATGCCCTCCTTCTGGCAGACCTGGATCACCTCGTCGATCGAGGTGTACATCTCGCGCTGCAGGCGGCGCGCGCCCTCGCCGTAGCGTTCGTGCGCCCCGGCCAGGTCGCCGGTCAGCCAGCCGCCGTTGCGCCCGGACGCGCCGAACCCGGCGAACTCCTGCTCCAGCACCACGACCCGGAGCGTGGGCCGGGCCCGCTTGAGGTAGTACGCGGTCCACAGGCCGGTGTAGCCGGCGCCGACGATGACCACGTCCGCCTGGAGGTCGCCGTCGAGCCGCGGCCCGGGCGCTGGGACGCCCGTGGCTCGATACCAGTAGGACACGTCACCGTTGACGAATCCGGATGACAAGGGAACACGCACACTCATGGCCCCATATCCTGCTATATCCGCATAGTTCGGCGCATCATGCAACGAATTACAGGTTGTAACACCCCGTTCGCGGCGGCGTAACAGGCCCCGGGCAGGCTGGCCTGTATGGGATTCTTCCGCATTCGCACCATCGTGGACGAGCGCCCCGGCCGTCTGGCCTCACTCACCGCGGCGCTGGCCGCCCGGGGTGGCAACATCCTCGGGCTGAGCGTGCAGACCGACGCCGACGGCACCGTCGACGAGTTCGTCGCCGATGTCCCGGCCCATCCCGAGACCGTCCGCGAGGCGCTGGAGGCCGCCGGCGGCCGCCGCGTCCAGGTCGTCCCGGCCGGCGCGCACGAGCTGACCGACGAGCCCACCAGGGCGCTGCTGCTGGCCGCCAGGCTCAGGTCCGCGCCGTGGCGGCTGCCAGAACTGCTGGCCGAGCTGCTGCGCGCGGACGACGCCCGGTGGATCTATGGTGAAGCGGTGCGTGATCTTCCCGACCCGACCCAGCTCATCGTGCCCGTCACCACGGCGAAAAGGCCCGGCGACACCGCCACGGAACGTCGGCCCGGCGACACCGCCACGGAACGTGGGCCCGCCGCCACCGCCACCGAGAGCGGGGCCGGCACCGTCGCCGGCTCGCGGGATGCGGTCGTGGTCGCGCGGAGTGTGCGGCTGCGCCGGGCGGAGCTGCCGTTCACCCTGACCGAGGCGGCCAGGGCGGCCGCCTTCGCCCGGCTCGCCCAGCCGCAGGCGGCCTCGGAGGAGGCGCGGCCCGGCCGGGGCGCAGGCGCCGCCAGGGAGATCAAGCTGGGCGACGGCGCCGAGGTCACCGTGCGCCCGCTCACCGAGATCTACCGCGAGGCCGTGCGCGACCTGCACGACAGGTGCTCGCCCGAGGCCCGCAGGTTCCGCTACTTCACCTCGATGCCCACGCTGCCGGCCCGGATGTTCGACCGGCTCTGCGACCGGAGCAGGGGGCACTCGATCGTGGCCGGGCACGACGGCCAGGTGGTGGCGATGGCCGACCTGGTGTTCACCCCCGACCCCGGCACCGCCGAGATGGCCTTCCTGGTCGAGGACCGCTGGCAGGGGCGCGGCCTGGGCCGGGAGCTGGCCGAGATCCTCCTGGCCACCGCGCGTGACCTGGGCTGCGCCGAGGTCAGGGCGACCATGTTGTCGGACAACGTGCGCATGCGCCGGCTGCTCATCGGCCTGGGCGCGGTGCTCGGCTACACCGACGACCCCGGCGTGGTGGAGGCCAGGCTCCCGATCGCCACCCTGGCCCCCGCCTGAGCCCCCGCGACCTGAGCCCTCGCCGGCGCGCCCGGCTGGTCGAGCAGCAGGGCGGTCAGTTCCTCGACGTACGGCTGGGCCGAGCCGCGATCCCGGCGTGAGACGGCCACCCCGATGAACCTGGACGGGCTCGGCGCCGCCAGCGGCACCGCCACCAGCCCGGCATCGGGCGTCAGCGCGATCTCCGGGATCAGCGCCACGCCCACCCCGGCCGTCACCAGGGACTGGGCGAAGAAGTAGTCGGTGGCCGAGCACGACACCCGCAGCTCGAACCCGGCCAGCGCGGCGTACTGCCGCAGCAGGCCGATGGTCTTCAGGCAGCCCAGCACCCACCGCTCGCCGGCCAGCTCGGCCAAGTGCACGGCGGCCCGCCCGGCCAGCGGGTGGGTACGCGGCATGACCACCCGCAGCGGGTCGGGGACCAGCGGCGTCCAGTCCAGCCCGGACCTGTCGCCGTCGCGGCCCGGGGGCGGGCCGTCGAAGTGGTAGGCCAGCGCCAGGTCGGCGCGCCCCTGGCGGACCAGCGGCAGGCTGTCCTCCGGCTCGCGCTCCAGGATGGTCAGCTCGACCTCGGGGTGCGCGGCCACGAACCGGGTCAGCGCCGGGGGCAGCAGCCGCCGTCCGCCGCTGGCGAAGGTGGCCACGGTGAACTGGGCGCGGCCCGAGGCCAGCCGGTCGATGCGCTCCTGGGCGTCGCTCAGCTCGGCCGCGATGGCCTCCGCCGCCTCGACCAGCAGCCGGCCGGGCTCGGTGAGCGTGACGCCGCGCGTGCTGCGCTCGACCACGGGCGTGCCCAGGCCGCGCTCCAGGCTGGCGATCTGCTGGGAGACCGCCGACGGGGTGAACCGCAGGGCACTGGCGGCCCGGTTGAAGCTGCCGTGCCTGGCCACCTCGCGCAGGACGGCCAGCCGATGAACGTCGATCAACAGCTCTCCTTATGGCCGGTTGAGCAAATCAGCACTACCGCTGATGACTATAGGACGGGCACGCTGTCCGTCATGAGCGAGATAGCCGTGATCGGCGGCAGCCGCTACTTCGGCCGGCTGCTGATCGAGAACCTGCGTGACACGGGCGCGGACGTCACCGTGATCAACCGCGGATCCACCCCGCCGCCCGCCGGCGTGGCCCACCTGACGGCCGACAGGGACGACCCCGGCTCCCTGCGCCGCGCGCTGGCGGGACGCCGGTTCGACGTGCTGATCGACCAGGTCTGCTACACCCCCGCGCAGGCGGAGACCGCCGCCCGGGCGTTCGACGGGGTGACCGGCCGCTACGTGCTGACCTCCACCGTGGAGGTGTACGCGGACCTGGACGGCCCGGCGATCCCGGAGTCCGCGGTCGACCCGGCCGAGGTGCCCGTGCGCCTGGACCTGCCGTGGCACGACCCGGACTTCCGCGACGCGCACTACGGCGCGGGCAAGCGCCAGGCGGAGGCCGTGCTGACCAGGGCCGGCGCGTTCGACCTGGTGAGCGTCCGGGTGGCGCACGTGCTGGGCGGCGACGACTTCACCGGCCGCCTGCGCCACTACGCCGAGCGGGTCCGCGCGGGCCGGCCGGTGGTCGTGCACGCGGACCCGCGGCCCGCCACGTTCATCCACCACCGCGAGATCGCCGATTTCCTGGCCTGGACGGCCCGCGCCGGCTTCACCGGCCCGGTCAACGCCGCCGCGCACGGCACGCTGACGGCCCGCGACCTGTGCGCGGCCTTCGCGGCCGAAACCGGGGAGGAACCCAGGTATGAGGTCGGCGCGGACGTCTCCCCGTACTCCTTCGCCCGCTCCTACCCGATGGCCAACGGCCGCGCGGAGGAACTCGGCCACCGCTTCTCCACCGTGACCGAATGGCTGCCCGAGGTCGTGCGGGAGGCACTCGCATGCGTCACCGTCTGATCGCCGGCGTCGAGGTGAGCGCCGTGGGCCTGGGCGCGATGCCGCTGTCCATCGAGGGCCGCCCCGACGAGGCCAGAGCCGTCGCCACCGTGCACGCGGCGCTGGACGCCGGCGTCACCCTGATCGACACCGCCGACTCCTACCACTGGCACGCCGGCGAGGCCGGGCACAACGAACGCCTGATCGCCAAGGCCCTGGCCGGGTACGGGGCCGGCGCGGACGACGTCCTGGTCGCCACCAAGGGCGGCCGGGGCCGGCCGGGCGACGGGTCGTGGAGCGTCCACGGTGACCCGCGCCACCTGCGGCGGGCCTGCGAGGACTCGCTGCGCAGGCTCGGCGTCGAGTCGATCGGCCTGTACCAGTTGCACAAGCCCGACCCGGACGTGCCGTTCGAAGAGTCCGTGGGCGCGCTGCGCGACCTGATGGACGAGGGCAAGATCCGGCTGGCCGGGATCTCGAACGTCTCGGCCGAGCAGGTCAGGCAGGCCGGGCGGGTGCTGGGCGGGCGGCTGGCCTCCGTCCAGAACCGGTTCTCGCCCGAGGTGCGCGACGGCGCGGACGTGCTGCGGCTGTGCGGTGAGCTCGGCGTGGCGTTCCTGCCCTGGAGCCCGCTCGGCGGCGTCTCGCGCAGCGCGCTGGAGGCGGCAGGGCCGGTGGCGGAGACGCCGTTCCACGTGATCGGCAGGGAGCGCGGGGTCAGCCCGCAGCGGGTCTGCCTGGCCTGGCACCTGGCGCGCGGGCCGCACGTCATCCCCATCCCCGGGGCGTCGCGGCCGGCCTCGATCCTGGACTCGGCGGCCGCGGCCGAGCTGGTGCTCACGCCGTCCGAGCTCGCCCGGCTGCCCTGAGCGCCGCCCTGCCCTGCCCTGCGCCGGCTCAGCCGGTGCTCTCGCCGCGCGATTCGCCGCCCTCGTCCTTGGCGTCGCGGGGCTCCGCGTGGTCGGCCTGCGGCCGGATGCCGAGGTGGCGTTCGATGCGTTCCAGGCTCTCCTGGATCTGCGTGAGCCGTTCGCCGATCATCGACCCGCCGGTGAAGAACATCTCGCCAGGACGCTCCTTCGGCCCGTGCTCGACCCGGTCGAGCAGCCGCTGCCGGGCGGTGGACAGGTCCAGGCCGGCGCTCGTGAGCGCCTGCGCGGCCAGCCCCTCGCCCTCCCTGATCAGCCCGAGCAGGATGTGCTCGGTGCCGATGTAGTTGTGGCGCAGCTTCAGCGCCTCGCGCAGCGACAGCTCCAGCACCTTCTTGGCGCGCGGCGTGAACGGGATGTGCCCGCCGCCCGGCGGCTCGGTCCCCGTGCCGACCTCGCGCGTCACGAAGGCGCGCACCTGCTCCGCGTCGACGCCGCAGTCGCCGAGCACCAGCGCGGACAGTCCCTCGCCCTCCTGGAGGAGGCCGAGCAGGATGTGCTCGGTGCCGATGTGGTCGTGATTCATCGTCCGCGCCTCTTCCTGGGCGAGGACGACGACCCGGCGCGCGCGGTCGGTGAAGCGTTCGAACACGGGTGCCTCCGTTCCCTGGGGCTGCCTCCACTATGCGCTACAAACCAGGGAATGTGGGGTATTTGACCAGGGTGGATCTTGACGAGGTGGCCGACCGGCTCTACGCGCTGCCGCCACCGGAGTTCACCGCGGCACGCGACGCCGAGGTGCGCGCGGCCAGGGACGCGGGCCAGGCGGCGCTCGCCCGCGACATCGCCAAGCTGCGCAAGCCCACGGTCTCGGCCTGGGCGGTGAACCGGGTCGCCCGCGAGCGTCCGAGGGAGCTGGACGAGCTGCTCGACCTGGGAGAACGCCTGCGGGCCGCCTGGGCCGAGCAGGACGCCGACGCGCTGGCCGAGCTCACCCAGCGCCGCGCGTCCGTCACGGACAAGGTGGCCAGGCTGATCAGGGCGGCGGGGGAGCTGTCGCCCGCGGCGGGCGCGGAGGTGGACCAGACGCTGGACGCCGCCGTGGTCGACGCCGACGCCGCCGCGCAGGTGCGGCGCGGCCGCCTGGCCAAGGCGCTCAACTACAGCGGCTTCGCCCCGGCCCCCGCCCCCGCTTCTGCCGGGGGCCGGCGTGCGGGCAGGAAGAAGCCCACCCCCGAGGACGAGGCGGCCCAGGCCAAGGCGCGCGAGGCGGCCGAGGCCAGGAAGGCCAGGGAACGCGCGGAGGCCGAGGCCGCGCACCGGGAGTGGGCCGAGGCCCTGCGGGTGGCGTCCGAGGAGCACGACGAACGCGCCGAGCGGGTGGCGCGGCTGGAGAAGAAGCTGGCCAAGGCACGCAAGAAGCTGGCCGACGCCGAGCAGCGCCTGGAGGTGACCAGGCGCGAGGAGCGCCACGCCCGCCACCGCCTCGGCGACTGACCCATGCACCTCGGGATGACACCCGCGTTTCGGGAGCGGCACACCTCGCGAGCGCGCGCGCCGGCGTTCGCTGGGTTATCGTGGTGTACGAAACGGTTTCGTACACCAAGGAGTGGCGCATGACGAAGTGGACCACCGCCGACCTGCCCGACCTCACCGGCAAGACGGCGATCGTGACCGGCGCCAACAGCGGCATCGGCCTGCCCACCGCCCTGGAGCTGGCCAGGCACGGCGCCCACGTGGTGGTGGCGGCGCGCTCGGCGGCCAGGGGCGAGGCCGCCGTGGCCGAGATCAAAGCCGCCGTGCCCGGCGCGCGCGTCGAGTTCGGCGAGCTGGACCTGGCCGACCTCGCCTCGGTCAGGCGCTTCGCCGCGGGCGTCGAGCGGGTGGACCTGCTGATCAACAACGCGGGCATCGGCCTGATCCCGCGCAGGGAGACCAAGGACGGCTTCGAGCTGCAGTTCGGCACCAACCACCTGGGCCACTTCGCGCTCACCGGCCTGCTGCTGCCGCGGCTGATCGCCGCCCCGGGCGCCCGCGTGGTCACCGTGGCCAGCGACGCGCACAGCGTCGGCACGATCGACTTCGACGACCTCGGACTCGAACGAGGCTACAACCGGGTCAAGGCCTACGGCCGCTCCAAGCTGGCGAACCTGCTGTTCACGTCCGAGCTGCAGCGACGCGCCCGTACGGCCGGCCTGGACCTGATCGCCGTCGCCACCCACCCGGGGGCCACCGCGACCAGGATCGTCAAGCTGGGGCCCCTACAGCCCCTCCTGGGGCTGTTCCTGCAGTCGGCAGAGACCGGCGCGATGTCCTCGCTGTACGCCGCCACCTCCCCGCGGCTCACCGGCGGCGAGTTCGTCGGGCCCAAGCTCCAGCTGCTCACGCCCTCGGCCACGGCCCGCGACGAGGCGCTGGCGGCCCGGCTGTGGGACGTGTCCACGCAGCTGACCGGCGTACGATTCGAGGAGATCGCCTATCGCTGAAGGACGTGCACGTGGCTCCACTCGACCCCGAACGTGAGCGGGCCATCCTCGACGCCACCATCGAGTTGCTGTCGGAGCTGGGCTACGACCGCATGTCGGTCGACCAGATCGCCAAGCGGGCCAAGGCGAGCAAGGCCACCATCTACCGGCGCTGGTCGGGCAAGCCCGAGCTGGTGGTGGACGTCATCTGCCGCCGCTTCGACATGGACACCCCGCGGGGCGAGGACACCGGCACGCTCCGCGGGGACCTGGAGTCGATCTTCCGCGGGCTGTGCGACACGGTGGAGCGCAGGTACACGCTGGTCATCGGGCTGTCCTCGACGCTGGTGAGCAACCAGGAGCTGGCCCGCACGCTGCGCGCCCACATGCCGACCAAGAACCTCGACGACGTGCGGGCGCTGCTCGAACGGGCGGGCGGGCGCGGCGAGCTGACCGGCCCGGTCGACGCGGAGCGGCTGTTCGCGGTGTCGGAGGCCCTGGTGTGGCACCAGATGATCTTCACCGGGCCGCCGTTCGACGACGCGTTCGTCGCCGCCTCGGTCGACGGGGTGCTGATGCCGGTGGCGAAGTCCTGGTCAGCGGGTGGCGTGGGCTAGATACGCGCACACCGGGAAACCGTCCGCGGCGTAGGGCGCGGCCAGCAGGTCGTAGGCGTCCCTGATCCGCCGTACGGTGGCCGGCGGCTGCTCGGCGATCACGCGGAAGCGCGGGCCGCCCGCCGCCACGATGTCGTCCCACCAGGCGCCGAGGTCGACGCGGTGCCGCCAGCGCAGCGTGCTCACCCCGGCGCCGGCGAACCCGGCCTCGCCGAGCAGCGGCAGGAACGCGCTCGGCTCCTCGTGCGGGGTGAACGGCCGGGCCGGGGGCTCGTAGGGGATCCCGGCCGCCGCGATGGCCTGCGTGAAGACGTCGGTTGCGGTCACCTCGCCGGCCTTCCACCAGCTCAGCGCGAGCCTGCCGCCCGGGCGCAGCACGCGGTGCAGCTCCGCCAGCGCGCGCGGGGTGTCGGGCACGTGGTTGATGACGAAGTTCCCGGCGACGGCGTCGAACTCCGCGTCGGCGAACGGCAGGTCGGGCAGGGCGGCGAGCCGTACCGACGCGTGGGGGTGATGGCGGGCGGCCACCTCCAGCATGTCCAGGTCGGAGTCGGCGGCGGTGACCTCGGCGCCCAGCGCCAGCGCGGCCCCGGCGGCGGCCAGCCCCTGCGCGCACCGCTCCAGGTCGAGCCGGTAGTAGCTGTCGCGGCCGTCGAAGCTGCTGCGCCTGGACGTCACCAGGCCGCCGGCGCGCAGCAGCCGCAGATGGTACGAGACGAGGTTCTGCGGCTGGCCGAGCAGGGCGACCAGTTCGCGTACGCGCAGGTCGCCGGCGGCCAGCTCGGTCAGCAGCCGCCAGCGCACCTCGTGGGCGGCAAGCCCGAGGAACGACGGCGGGACGGCTCGGCCGTGAAGCGCCATACCCGCACGATACATCAATCCCATTTGATGGAACCGGCTCCGGCGGACCGGTATCGACTTCGTCGCGCCCGGGTTCGCGATCGGTCAAGATCGGTGTGGTGATCGGCGATCCTCCATCCGCGTTCCCGCAGGGTGGACCGGTGCGAGAAGTAGCGAAAAGGACAGGAACCGGTCTCGCCCTGCTCCTGGCGGTCACGGCCGCCACCGCGGGCATGGCGGGCACCGCGTCGGCGGACGACCAGATCTCGTTCGTGGATCGGCTGGGCTGCGGCGACGGGCTCAAACAGAAGTTCACCGGCTTCGGCGACGGCTCCACGATGCCGCACACGCCGACCTCCACCGCGGACCGGCCGGTCGCGCGGCCGTCCACGGAGACCTCGGGGCTGCCCGAGGTGAGCGTGGACTTCAGCGATTCGCCCGACCAGGGCGTGTACCAGTGGACCCACGGGCAGCAGCCGAACGACCCCCGCTACTCCGACGGCTACCTGGAGGTCCAGAACCCCAAGGGAGACGACCAGGTCGCCGCCGACGTCAAACTGCCGGAGGCGGAACGCCTGTTCTTCAGCCTGGTCGACCTGGACTTCGCCTCCGAACGGATCACCGTCATCGGCTACCGCGACGGCGAACCGGTCACCCCGAGGGTCATCCCCAGGGATCCCGACGGCGTGCAGGTGACGACGAACCCCGACGGCTCGGTCGGCGTCACCGGCCAGGAGTTCGGCAACCTCGGCGACTGGGACCCGCGGGCCGCCGCCGACGTCGTCTTCGACGAGCCCGTGGACGAGGTCCGCGTCATCTACGACAACCCCCGCCAGGACGGCAGGGAGATGTCCACCGGCCTCACCGACTTCTACGCCTGCCAGGGGCTGGACGTGGTCAAGTCGGCCGGGACGCCCGCGCTGGAGTCCGCGAACGGCCGCGAGTGGATCTACGACGTGCCGTTCACTGTCAAGGTCGGCAACACCGCGCGCACGGGCGACATGCCCGCCTACGACGTCCGGGTCGACGACGCGCTGGACGAACTGCTGCGGGGCGACCCGGCCGGCCGGCTGGCGGGCGTCACCGGGCTGCGGGCGACCCCGCCGTGCAAGGTCAACCCCGGCTACGACGGCACCAGCGACACCGCGCTGCTGGCGCCCGGTCAGGTGCTGCCCGCCGGGCAGGAGTGCACGATCACCTTCACCGCCTGGGTCGCCTTCCCGCCGTTCACCGGCGTGACCGTACGGAACAACACCGCCTCGGCCGAGGCGGACGGCGGGCTGGAGGACGACTCCACGGCAGCGGTCGCACTGCCCGCCCGGGTGCACGGCGACAAGCCCGGCCCCACTCCGGTGCGGTTCCACCCGCCCAAGCGGGGTCACCGCCATCCGAAGCCGCACACGTGGCCGGGCCGGGCCTGGCCGCCGGAGAAGCCGCTCATCCGGCGACCGGGCCGGCACTGACGCCGCCACACCCGGGCGGACACGCTCCCGGGCTCACATGCGAGCCCGGGAGCGGTCTCGAAACAGACCCGAACACGGGCCCATGAGCAGGCCCGAGAACGGGCCCATGATCAGGCCCGAGCACGGGCCCGGCGCCGTCACATCGGGCGGCGCTGGCCGCCCTTGAGCGCCTGGAACTGCGCGAACTTCTCCGCCATGTCACGCAACTCGCTCTCGTCGCACTGCTCGCGCAGCCGGGGGAACTCATCGCGCTCCTCATGCGTGGCGTGCGCGTCGACGGCCTCCTTGAGCTGCTGGAACAGCTCGCCGAAGCCGTCGGCGTCCGGCCCCATGTCCTTGAGCCGCTTGAGCACCTTCTTGGCCTCGTTCTCCTCCCGCACCCGCGCCTCGGCGACGTCGCTCGCGATGGCCTTGGCCACCGGGTGCACGACCTTCTCCTCCGCCTCCTCGTGCACCTCCAGCAGCAGGGCGAGCTCGCTGAAGATCTTCGCCAGCTTCTTGCCCTCGGCCTGCTCCGCCTGGCTGAAGAGCTGCCGTATCTGCGTGTGCTGCTGGAGGATGAGGTCGACGACATCGCCCTCCTGCTTGACCTTCCCCATCGGCTCTCCCTTTCGCCTGTGACCGGTACGCCGGTGACCGGGCCGCGCTGCCCGTCCAGCGGACTTGTTCCTGGTACGGACGCGCCGACACGTGGCCCGGGGGATTCCGAGATGACCGCAGGGACCTTTATTAACCCGTCTTGATGCACGCGTGCACGCAGGGTGTTCGGCCGCCGTTTGCCCTGCGGACATCCGGCGGCGGTGCCATCATGAAGGCGCGGAGCGACCGGCGACGGGGGTTCATGGCAGGAAGGGGGCAGATGTCCACGCCTTCCTACGACAATGCCGTCGAGCGCCCGGTCAGCCTCGACCTGGCGGGCCTGCGGGGCCTGGTCTACGAGCACGCCCGCCGCACCGGGCTGACCCAGGCCAGGGCCGACGACCTGGCGCTGGCGGTCAACGAGGCGGTCACCAACGTGCTCGACCACGCCGAAGGGCGGGGCCGGCTGCGCATCTGGGCCGACGACCGCGCGCTCACCGTCGACGTGATCGACGACGTGGGCGTGCTCGACCCGTCCCACTGCCCCGACCGGCGGCCGGAGGCGAAACCGCGCGGGTTCGGGCTGTGGATGATGCGCCGGCTCTGCGACGAGTTCACCGTCACCAGGTCGAGCGGCTCGTCCCGGGTGCGCCTGCGCATGTACCGCGCGCGCTAGGACGGCCGGCCCGGGCTCACACCGGTTCCGTCGCGGCTTCCAGCAGGCGGCGCAGGTCGGCGACGGGCTGGACGCCCGGCACGGCCGGCCCACCGTCGATCACCAGCGAGGGCACGCCGCTGACCCGGTGCGCGGCCGCGCGCCGCCGGTCGTCGCGCACCCGGCCGGCGTGGTCGTCCCCGGCCAGGACGGCGCGCACCCGGTCGGCGTCGAGCCCTGCCTCCACGCCCAGCCGCAGCAGGACGTCATGGTCGGCCACGTTGAGCGCCTCGGTGTGATACGCGCGCAGCAGGCGTTCCATCATCGGGCCGGCCAGCTCGTGCTCGGCGGCCAGGTGACACAGCCGGTGCGCGTCGAAGGTGTTCACCGGCCGGGCCAGGTGCAGGTTCAGCTCCAGCCCCTCCGCCGCGCCCAGGGCCCGGATGTGGGCCACCCGCGCCGGCGCCTGCTCGCCCCACCACTCGGTCATCGACTCCGCCGCGGTCGGCCCGGGCACGCGGCCCGCGTCCGGGCTGAGCTCGTAGCCACGCCAGACGATCTCCACGCCGCCGGGGTCGGCCAGCTCCGCCACCGCCGCCGCCAGCCGTCTCTTGCCGATGTAGCACCACGGGCACAGCACATCGGCGTAGATCTCAACCTTCACAGGAACGTCCTCATCACGGGTTCGGGAATCGGAAGCCACCGCCCCCGGACATCCATGCTGCAAGCTCAACCGCGGTCGAGGTCAACCCGGGCCGGATCTGCGCTAAGCTACGCGGGTACCAGATGTCTTGGGGAGGTGAGGTTGATGACCGTCGTGACGGCTGCCGTCGTGCGCAGCATCCGGTCCATCCTCACGTCCGAAGCCCTCGGTCGCTGAACCGAGGCGCCATTCCCGCGGGCCCCGGCCGATGAGCCGTCCCGTGCCAAGACTCTGAAGGAAACACCACACAATGTCGCGTATCTGGACCACTCGTCCCGAGACCGAGCAGGACATCCCCGCCATCCGCGAGGTCAACCTCGGCGCGTTCCCCACCCCGCTGGAAGCGGACCTGGTGGAGGCGCTGCGCACCGACCCGGCCTGGATTCCCGGGCTGTCCATCGTCGCGCAGGCGGCCGACGGCACCGTCGCCGGCTACGCGCTGCTCACCCGCTGCCACGTCGGGCAGGAGCCGGCCCTGGCGCTCGGCCCCTGCGCCGTCCTGCCGGGATTCCAGAAGCAGGGCGCCGGTTCCGCGGCCATCCGCGCCGGGCTCGACGCGGCCAGGGCCATGGGCGAGAACCTCGTCCTGGTGCTCGGCCACCCCGAGTACTACCCGAGGTTCGGCTTCACCCGCGCCTCCGGGTACGGCATCCGGCCGTCGTTCGAGGTTCCCGACGAGGCCATGATGGCCCTCGTGTTCGACGACACGCTGCCGGTGCCGTCGGGCGTCATCGCCTACGCGGCGCCGTTCGGCGTCTGATCGCACGTGATCGGATGATCGTCTCGGGGGCGGATCGACGTCCCCGGGCGTGATCCGGTGACCGCTTCGGGGCCCCGTCCCCGAAGCGGTCGCCTTCAGGCGAAGGCGACCGTCGTGGCGCCGACGCCGCCGGGTTTCCCAGCAGGCCCCGGGCTGGGCAGGCCCCAGGCGACGACGACGTCGCCGGCCGCGTCCAGCGCGGTGGCCAGGCCGGTGGCGGGGCACACGCCGCTCCCGCCGGTGAAGGTCCACTCGGGCCCGCCCGGCGCGTGCTGCTCGCCCACCCACAGCCGCGGGTCGCCGTCGCGGCGGCCGATCCAGGCCAGCGTGGCGCGGCCGCGCGGGCGGTGCAGCGCGAAGCTCCAGCGCCCGGCCTCCGCCCAGACGGGCTGGCGCAGGTTCCACTCGCCGGCCTCGGCCATGCTCAGGTGGTGCAGCAGGCCGTCCGCCGCCTGGTGGTAGACGACCTGCAGCCCGTCGCCCGGCGCGGGGGCGGCGGCGAAGGACCCGGTGACTCCCGAGGCCAGGTGCAGCAGCTCGCCCCACGCGCCGCCGGCCGCCCGCTGCTCGATCAGCCACAGCCGTCCCTCGCGGTCGGTGTGGAAGAGCGCCTGACGGCCCGAGTGGGTGGTGGTCACGGCCAGCCCCTGGACGTCGCTCCCGCCGAAGACGTCCCTGCCGAGCTTGTCCAGGCCGTGGTCGCCGCTCCAGACGTGCCACAGGGCGCCACCCGTGCCCGCGTAGAACACCTCCATGCGCCCGGCGCCGTCGAACCCGACCACCGGCCGGCCGCTCAGCGCCGGGTCGAGCAGCACCGGTGGCTGCCAGCCCGGCGGGCCGCCCGCGGGCTCCTCGAGCAACATCCACAACCCGTCGCCCGCCGCGCCGCGGAAGAACACCGCCACCCGGCCGTCGCCCGCGCGGGCGGGCACCGGGGAGCCGTCCAGCGGGACGCCGGTGTCGGTCGGCACGCTCCAAACGCCGTCACCGGCCCCGACCCGCTGCACGAGCGTGCCGGTCACGGCGTCGCGGTAGAGCAGCCGCAGGTGTCCCCGGCCGTCCAGGACCAGGCCAGGGGCGTGGACGGTGGCCCCGCCGAGTACGGCGGGCGCGCGGAACCGGTGACCCATGCTCTCTCCTCCCCGGCGGCCCCCAGGTGGTGTCACGTTCCATGGTTCGTACCGCGGCGCACGACCCCTGGCAATCGGTACGGCCACAAGCGGCCAGGTACGTAACGGTGGCGATACCGTGACGCCGCCGTGACGCTGCGTTCGCCGGAGAGCGGTCAGGCGGCCTCGCTGTTCGCGCGGGCGCGCCACAGCAGGTACACGAAGTACGGCGTGCCGATCAGCGCCGTCACCAGGCCGGCCGGGATCTGCGCCGGCGCGATGACGGTGCGCCCGAGCGTGTCCGACAGGCTCACCAGGAGCGCGCCGAGCAGCGCGGCCACCGGCAGCAGCCGGGCGTGGTGCGCGCCCACCAGCGCGCGGGCGGCGTGCGGGGCGACCAGGCCGACGAAGCCGACCACGCCGATCGCCGACACCGCCGTGGACGTCAGCAGCACGGCCCCGGCCAGCGCGCCCAGCCGGACCGGCTCCAGCGGCACGCCCAGGATGCGCGGCGTGTCCTCGTCCAGCGAGAGCAGGTCGAGGTCCCTGCGCAGCCACGCCAGCAGCGGGACCACGATCAGCAGCGCCAGCGTGACGGGGATGAGCTGCGACGGGATCCTGCCGTACGTGGAGCCGGACAACCAGGTCAGCGCCTTGGCGGTGTTCCACGGGTCGGACAGCACGATGATCAGGACGGTGATCGCGGTGCACGCGTTCTGCACGCCGACGCCGATCAGCACCAGCCGGTCCGAGCTGAGACCTCCACGCCAGGCCAGCCCGTACACCAGCGCGAACGCGATCAGCGCCCCCGCGCCTGCGGCGGCGGACATCGTCCAGATGCCGGCCAGCGGCACCAGCGTGAGCAGCGCGATCGCGCCGACGCCCGCGCCGGAGGTGACGCCGAGCACGCCGGGCTCGGCGAGCGGGTTGCGGCACACCGCCTGCACGGCCGTGCCGGCCACCGCCAGCGCCGTCCCGGCCAGGGCCGCGGCCAGCACGCGCGGCCAGCGCTGGTCGAGCACGAACGTCATGGCCCGCCCGCTGCGGCCCTGCAGCCAGTTGACCACGTCACCGGTCAGCAGCCAGCGGTCGCCGCCGAGCAGCCCCAGCACCAGCGCGCCGGCCAGCAGCGCCGCCAGCACGCCGGCGATGGCCAGGAACGCCGCGCGCGAGCGGGTCGCCCCGGTGCGCACGGCCGGCGGCTGCCTGGTCGGGCCCGCGTCACGGTAGCGGCGGGCCAGCCAGATCAGCACCGCCGCGCCCAGCACGGTGGTCACCACGCCGGGCGGCACCTCCACCCCGGCCTGCGCGCCCAGCGCCGCGCGCAGCGCGATGTCCGAGCCCAGCACCACCAGCACGCCGGCCAGCCCGGACAGGGGCAGCATCGTGCGGCTGCGGTGCAGGCCGGGAATCGACCTGGGCAGCAGCCGCACGATCACCGGCGCGCACAGCCCGACGAATCCGATCGGTCCCGCCACCGTCACCGCCGCCGCCGACAGCAGCACCGCCAGGACGACGAGCCACATCCGCAGCCGGCGCACGTTCACGCCGAGCACGGTGGCGGTGTCGTCGCCCAGGCCGAGGATGTCCAGCCTGGGCCCGGCCAGCACCGCGGCGAGCAGCGCCAGCGCGATCACCGGGCCGACCTGGGTGACGGCGTCCAGGTCGCTCTGCACGAGCGAGCCGCTGCCCCAGGCGAACAGCCCGGTCGTCTCCTGCTCGAAGAGGATCATGAACAGGTTCGTCAGCGACATCAGCGCCAGGGCGGTGGCGGAACCGGCCAGGATGAGCCGGGTCGTGCCCGCGCGCCCGCCCGCCGACAGCGCCATCACCAGGGCGGCCGCGCCGAGACCGCCGATCAGGGCGATCGCGCCCGACAGGGGCAGCGGCAGCGTCAGCCCGAACGCGGCCGCGGCGGCGACCGCCAGGTGCGCGCCCGAGCTGACCGCCAGCGTGTCGGGCGAGGCCATCGCGTTGCGGGCGATCGACTGCAGCAGCGAGCCGGCCACGCCCAGCGCCACGCCGACGCAGACGCCGGCCAGCAGCCTGGGCAGCCGGGAGGCCAGCAGCACGCGGGCGGCCTCGTCGTCCCCGCCGCCGAACGGCAGCGCCAGCAGGTCGAGCGCGCCGACCGACGAGGTGCCCTGCGTGACGTGCACGGCGGCCAGCACCACGGTGGCGGCCAGCGCGCAGAGGAAGACCCCGGCCGTGCCCAGCCGCCGTAGCGGCGTGTCGGGCGGCGCCGGGGTCAGGACGTGCGTGCTCAAGCGGCGTACGCCTTCACCAGCGCCTCGGCGTACTGGATGCACGAGAGCGGGCCGCCGAAGGTCCAGATGCCGTCGGGCAGCTTGGTGACCTGCTGCTTCTTCACGAACGGCAGCGACTTCCAGATGGCGTTGCCGGCCAGGCCGTCGGTGAAGACGTCCTCGCCGTCGGAGGCGTTGTAGAAGAAGCGGGTCTCCGGGTCCTTGAGCGCGGTCAGGCCCTCGACGTCGGTGCTGCCCAGGCCCCAGAGCTCGTCCACCTTGCCGGTCCAGGCGTTCTTCAGGCCGAGCCGGATGGCCACCTGCGAGACCAGCGCGCCCTCGCCGAAGGTGCGGATGGAGATCGTGCTGCCCTGCTTCCAGCCGTCGGCCATGATGAACGGCTTGCCCGCGAAGCCGGCGGCGGCGAGCTTCTGCTTGCCGTCGGCCAGCGCGGTGTCCAGGTCGGACATCAGCTTGGCGGCCGCGTCGGTCTTGCCGACGGCGGAGGCGATCAGGTTGAGGTCCTCGCCCAGGCGCTTGAGGTCGTCGGAGGCGTCGCTGCCCTTGGTGACCAGCACCGGGACGAACTTCTCCAGCTGCTCGACCAGCGCGGCGTCACGCGAGGACTGCATGACGACCAGGTCGGGCTGCAGGGCGCTGATGGAGTCCACGCTGGGCTCCTGCCGGTTGCCGACGTCCTTGACCGAGGAGTCGAGCTTGACGGCGGTGTCCCAGGTGGCGAAGCCCTTCACGTCGGCCGCGCCGACCGGCATGACGCCGAGCGCGGCCAGCATCTCGGTCTCGCCCCACTCCAGGGCGACCACGCGGGCGGCGGGACGGTCGAGCTTGATCTGCTTGCCGCGGCTGTCGGTGACGGTCACGGGTGCGGCGGCGGCGGACGTCGTGCCGCCGGACGCGGGGGCCTGCTCGGGCACGGGCGCCTCGGTCGTGCCGCACGCGGCGAGTACGACGATGGCGGCGATGGCCGTCAGGGTGGTGCGCATGGTGGTTCCTGTCATGTCGTCGCGGGTACGCCGGTCGCCCGGCGGCCGCTGGTGTTGTGCCGGCCGATCGGCCGGGTGGTCACGGTGCCCGTGACGGGGTCGTGGCTGACCTCGATGCCGATGCCGTACGCGTCGCTGAGCAGGCTCTCGGTGAGCACGTCCGCGGGCGGGCCGTCGGCGCGCACCCGGCCGCGGTGCAGCAGGACGACCCGGTCGGCGATCTCGGCGGCCTGGTTGAGGTCGTGCAGGACGACGCCGATCGCCACGCCGTGCTCGTCGGCCAGGTCGCGGACCAGGTCCAGCAGTTCCACCTGGTAACGCAGGTCGAGGAACGTGGTGGGCTCGTCCAGCAGCAGGACGCCGGTGTTCTGGGCCAGGCAGGTGGCCAGCCAGACGCGCTGCAGCTCGCCGCCGGACAGCTCGTCGACCGGCCGGTCGGCCATCGCCGTCACGCCGGTCAGCTCCATCGCCCGGTCGACGGCCGCGGCGCCGTCCGGGTCCGCGGACTTCCAGCGCCGCCGGTAGGGGTGGCGGCCGTAGCCGACGACGTCGCGCACCTGCACGCCGCCCGGCGTCGGACGGCTCTGCGACAGCAGCGTCACCCGCCTGGCGAAGTCGCGTGCCGACAGATCGAGCGCGCTGACGCCGTCGTCCAGCGTCACCGCGCCGCTGTCGGGACGGTGCAGCCTGGCCAGCGCGCGCAGCAGCGTGGACTTGCCGCTGCCGTTCGGGCCCACCAGGGCGGTCACGTGGCCCGGTCGCAGGGTGATGCGACCGTCCTCGACCACGGTGGTTCCGTGGTAGCTGAGGCACAGCTCCGCGCCGCGGAGGGAGATCTCCTCGGTCATGGTTGTTAGGTTAGGCTCACCTTGCATTGGCCGCTACGGCGGGGGGTGCATTTTGTCCAAAATCACACCAGATCGCCGCCGAAACCGGCCAAAAATGCTGACTCCAGCCGTGCGACCAGGGCCGGGCTGAGCGGGGTCCGGTGATCTGTCCGTGTGGATACATGGGAACCGCGGCCGCGCCGAGTAGCGTGACGTTTGACCAGATTTCGCATCCGGTCAAACGGAGGTACGAGTGTCGGACAGAGCGGACCGGATCCTCGACGCGGCGCGTGAGCTGCTCCTGCGCCACGGCTACCGCAGGGTCACCGTCGAGGACATCGCGGCCCGCGCCGACGTCGGCAAGGGCACCGTCTACCTGCACTGGCGGGCCAAGCGCGACCTGTTCGAGGCCCTGATGCTGCGCGAGTCCATCGAAGTGGTGGAGGAGTGGGTGGCGATGTTACGCAGCGACCCCGCGCAGGTGCGGCCGCACCGGTTCGCCCGGGCGTCGTTCCTGACCACGAGCCGCCGGCCGCTGCTGCGCGCGTTGTTCACCACCGACCTGGAACTGCTCGGCAAGCTCGCCAGGCACCCGATGCGCGGCCACGACCTGCTCGCGGGCGAGCGGTTCCATCAGGTCGCCACCCGCTACGGGCTGTTCAGGACCGACGTGCCCCACCTGCGGTACGCGCTGGCCGCCGCTTCTTCCGGCTTCTACCTGTTCGACGGAGCGCAGAGCATGAACGTCGAACTGGACGCGGAGGCCAGGGCCGACGCGCTCGCCTACACCGTGCTGCACGCCTTCGAGCCGGCCGGGGAACCGCCGGCCGAGGTGCTGCGCGCGGCGGCGGCCGACTACATCTCGATCTTCCAGGAACTGATCCCGCCCTATCGCAAGTGGATCTACGACTAAGGAGAGGCGATGGCTGACATCGTCGAACGGTACGACGTCCCCGACCAGCTCTTCTGGCTGCGCGGACGGAGATCCGGCCCGCCGGTCGAGTTCGACGCCCAGGCCGGGACGTGGAACGTCTACGGCTACCCCGAACTGCACGCGGCGCTCGGCGACCCGGCGACGTTCTCCTCCGACACCTTGCGGCTGGTCCCCAAGGAGTTCATGCCCGAGTTCGAGGAATTCTCGATGGAGGGGTTCATCACCCAGATCGACCCGCCCGACCACGGCAAGCTGCGCAAACTGGTGAGCAGCGCCTTCACCCGCAAGGTCGTCGCGGATCTCGAACCGCGCATCGCCGCGCTCACCCACGAACTGCTCGACGCGGCCCGCGAGCGCGGCCGGCTGGAGCTGGTGACCGACCTGGCCTATCCGCTGCCCGTCATCGTCATCGCCGAGCTGCTGGGCGTGCCGGGCAGCGACCGCGCGCTGTTCAAGCAGTGGGCCGACGCGTTGTTCGAGCGCGACAGCAGGATCTCGCTGGCCGAGCCGGCCGAACGGCAGGACGTGGACGTCCAGGCCACCATGAAGCCGTGGAAGGAGATGACCGACTACCTCGCCGCGCACGCCGCCGAGCGCAAGCGCGCGCCGCGCGCCGACCTGCTCACCCGGCTGGTCGAGGCCGAGGTCGACGGCGAGCGCCTGCCCGACGCGCAGGTGGTCAACTTCGCGATCGTGCTGCTCATCGCCGGGCACATCACCACCACGATGCTGCTCGGCAACACGGTGCTCTGCCTGGACGCCCACCCCGAGCAGCAGGACCGGGCGCGGGCCGACCGCGCGTCGATCCCGGCGGTCATCGAGGAGTCGCTGCGGCTGCTCACGCCGTTCGCCGCGCTCGGCCGCTCGACCACCCGCGAAGCCGTGCTCGGCGAGGTGACGATCCCGGCCGACCAGATGGTCATGATGTGGCTGGGCGCCGCCAACCGCGACCCCAGGCAGTTCCCCGACCCCGACGTCTTCGACCCGGGCCGCGACCCCAGCCCGCACCTCGCCTTCGGCCGCGGCATCCACTTCTGCCTGGGGGCGCCGCTGGCCCGGCTGGAGGGGCGGGTGGCGCTTAACATCCTGCTCGACCGGGTCGGCACGCTGCGCACGGACCCCGGCGACCCGGTGGTCTTCATGCCGACGCCGACCATGACGGGGGTGCGCCGGCTCGCCCTGACCGAACCCCCGAGCTGACGCGGCCCGCGATCCGCCGCCCACGTGCGCTCCTTACGGCGCGCGTGGGCGGCCTCGCTTTGTGCGGTGTCGACCTGTTTTGTTCAACGATCCAGCGAGAGGATCGTATTCTCGCCCACAAAACTCTTGTCGGATCGTTGAACAATCCTTAGATTGAGCGCGACGGCTCCCTCCCCCAGGGGCGCCGCACCGACGCAGCGAGGTCGCCATGACGCCATCGTCACCACCCCCGCCCCCCGCGCTCGACGACACCGCCTCAGGCGGCGCGTTCGCCTGGTACACCACCCTCGGCGCCAAGGGCCGCAAAGCCTTCAAAGGCGCCTTCCTCGGCTACGCGCTCGACTCCTACGACTTCTGGGTGCTCCCGCTCGGGCTGGTCGCGATCGCCGCCACGTTCGCGCTGAACCCGGCCGAGACCGGCCTGCTGGCCACCACCACGCTGGTGTTCTCCGCGTTCGGCGGCATCCTGGCCGGCGTGCTGGCCGACAGGATCGGCCGCTCGCGCACGCTCATGGTCACCGTCGTCACGTACGCGGTCTTCACCGCGCTGTGCGGCGTCGCGCAGAACTACGAGCTGCTGCTGGTCTTCCGCGCGCTGCAGGGCCTGGGCTTCGGCGGCGAGTGGGCGGCCGGCGCGATCCTGGTCGCCGAGTACGCCCAGGCGCGGCACCGGGGCCGGGCGGTCGCGATGATCCAGAGCTCGTGGGCGGTCGGCTGGGGCGTCGCCGTCCTGGCCTCCACGCTGGTGTTCAGCCTCGCCCCGCAGGACGTCGCCTGGCGGCTGCTGTTCTTCACCGGGGCGCTGCCCGCGCTGCTGGTGATCTACGTCCGGCGCCACGTCACCGACGCGCCCGCCGCCGGTCTGAGCCGGGAACGCGCGCCCCGGGCGTCCATCCTGACGATCTTCGGCCCCGGCCTGGCCCGCCGCACGTTCTTCGCGTCCCTGCTGGCCACCGGCGTGCAGGGCGGCTACTACACGCTGGCCACCTGGGTGCCCACCTATCTCAAGACCGAACGCGACCTGTCGGTGATCGGCACCGGCGGCTACCTCGCCTTCCTCATCACCGGCGCGTTCTGCGGCTACCTGACCGGCGGCCACTTCACCGACAAGATCGGGCGCAAGAACACCTTCGCCCTGTTCGCGGTGCTCAGCGGCGCCCTCATCCTGCTCTACACGCAGCTTCCGGCCACCGCCAACGCGTACGTGCTGTTCCTCGGCTTCCCGCTCGGCTTCTGCTCCTCGGCGATCTTCAGCGGGTTCGGCGCCTACCTGGCCGAGCTGTATCCCGCCCACATCCGCGGCACCGGTCAGGGCTTCACCTACAACGTCGGACGCGGCATCGGCGCCTTCTTCCCCACCGCCATCGGCTTCCTGGCGACCACCTTCAGCGTGGGCGGGGCGATGGTGTTCGGCGCTATGGCGTACGGGATCGCGCTGCTGGCCCTGCTCGGACTCCCGGAGACCCGTGCCAGCGAACTCACCTGAGCGTCGGCGCGTGCCCCTGCGCCGGGGCCAGGGACAGGGCGAGGGACATTGCCACGGACAGGGTCACGGACAGGGCTGGGAGGGCGGCGGTGTGAACCCGCGACGGTGCGGCGACAGCGCGCTGCTCGTCGAGCTCGACGGCATCGACCAGGTCATCGCGCTCTACGACGCCCTGGCCGCCGACCCGCCGCCCGGGGTCACCGAGCTGCTGCCCGCGGCCCGCACGCTGCTGGTCCGCTTCGACCCGGCGGACGCCGGCGCACTCGCGGTGCGTGACCGGGTGAGCGCGGCCGCGCGGGCCGCCCGGCCGCGTGCACGTACCGCGCCGGCTGAGAGCCCGGTGGTGATCCCCGTGGTCTACGACGGCGAGGACCTCGCCGAGGTGGCCGCGCTGACCGGGCTCACGGTTCCCGAGGTGGTCCGCGCGCACACCGCCACCCCGTGGACGGTGGCGTTCTGCGGCTTCACGCCGGGTTTCGGGTACCTCACCGGCGGCGACCCGCGGCTGGCCGTGCCCCGCTGCGGCGAGTCCCGGGTGCGGGTCCCGGCCGGGTCGATCGCGCTCGCGGCCGGGTTCAGCGCGGTCTACCCGCGTGAGTCGCCCGGCGGCTGGCAGCTCATCGGACGCACCGACGTCCCGGTGTGGGACCTGGACACGGACCCGCCCGCGCTGCTGCGACCGGGTACCAGGGTCAGGTTCGTCCGGGCCGGTGACCATGCGTGAGCCCGGGATGCTGGGGGTGGATGCGGCCGGGATGCTGGAGTTGGGGGCGGCCGGCATGTTGGAGATGGATGCGGGCGGCATGTCGGAGGTGGGGGCGGCCCGCACGCTGGAGGTGGGTGCGACCCGCATGTTGAGGCTGGGTGTGGCCGGCCTGTTGGAGATCTTGGCCACCGGGCCGCTGACCACCGTCCAGGATCTAGGGCGGCCGGGCCTCGGCCATCTCGGAGTGGGCCGTTCGGGCGCGGCCGACCGGGGCGCGCTGCGCCTGGCCAACCGGCTGCTGGCCAACCCCGAAGATGCAGCGGCGCTGGAGGTCACGCTCGGCGGCCTGCGGGTACGCGCCCACGGCGACCTGACCATCGCACTAACCGGCGCGCCCTGCCCCGCTTACGTCATCCACCGGCCCGCCCACCTCATCCACCGGCCTGGCCCCGGCACTTCAGCGGGTCCCGTCACGGCCGACGGCGGGGCGGCCGACGGCGTAGCGGCTGGCAGT
>NZ_JABCPZ010000106.1 GCF_013283785.1 Nonomuraea antri | reverse complement strand
GTGGGGCATCTACGTGGGTAAGCAGGCCTTCACCCACTACGACTTCTCGAACTACGAGGACTTCGACCGCGACTACGCGTTCGTCACCGTCTACAACGGTGTCAGCGTCGCCGGCAGCGGTGGCGGCTGGAAGCAGGTCAGCAAGGCCGAGTACGACGCGTTCCAGGGTGACAAGGAGATCAAGAGCGTCACCCTCGACGAGGAGACGTGGAAGAAGGAGGCCGCCCAGTACGGCGAGGCTCCTGTCGGCCCGTACTTCAAGGACCAGGTGAAGGGCGAGCGTCTGCCCGTCGGTCACGACTACCAGCCCAAGGCTGGCGAGACCCTCTTCCCGCTGGGCAAGGAGGTCGACTCCTACACCTACGAGAAGGCCACCAAGCTCGCCAAGCCGTACAACAACGGTCAGCGTTGCGAGGGCCAGTGCCCGATCGAGGTCGATGGCAAGCTGAAGCTCGACACGAGCGAAGACCCCATCGCCATCACCGAGGCTGAGTACAAGGAGCTCGCGGCCAAGAAGGCCAAGGGCGAGTACCTCGGCAAGCTCGAGGCCAAGGACGGCAGCTGGTACAAGACCCAGTACTGGGTTGTCCAGTGGTACGCGATCAAGGACGACTACGTCGTCTACAAGAAGATCACCGGCTACTTCATCAAGGAGCCCTTCGCCGTCACCATCAAGGACGTCGGTCGCCTCGGTGACAACGTCGGTGGCCAGGGCTTCGCGTGGAACCAGCCGACCGGCAAGTACGTCCGTACCTTCGGCTACCCCTACGCCAAGCACCCCGACGGCTCCAAGCCCTACTCCGGCGTTACGCCGAAGTGGTGCTACGGCAAGACCGGTGCGAAGGCCACCAAGGTCGCCTCGCTGAAGATCGAAGAGCACGTTGCGCTGAAGTGCGCCGTCACCGGCGGCTACAACGGCGCCCCGTGGCTGCTCAAGTACAGCAACGCCAAGCGCATGGGCTACGTCAACGGCGTCACCAGCGTTCTGTACGACACCGACAGCAACGACCGCTGGGACTACATGTCCACCCCGTACTTCGACGGTGAGACCGCTGCGGTCTACACCGCCGCGGCGAACGTGTGGTCCGGCAGCATCATCCCGAAGGCTGACAGCTAATCTTCGGAATGATCCTCGAGCCGGGGGTCCAAACCCCAGCTCGAACCCAGCTCAACCCGAAGGGCCTGGCACCAGCCAGGCCCTTCGGCCTTTTCACAGCAAATTCGGAGAAGATCCCTTATCAGAGTGACCAGTGGGTCGATAGGGTCTTTACGCCCGTTTTGTAAACTTGTGGAGCCTCCCGTGAAGCGCCTGCTCATCCCCCTCGCTGCCGCTAGTCTGAGCGCCGCCGCGCTGACCATGCCCGCCAGCGCCGACCCGCACTGGGTCACCGACAACCTCATGCCCAAGCCTGCCGACGCCTACGGAGCCGCCGCGTTCTGGCTCGACGCCAACGGCGCCGCCCTCCGTAAGGCCACTCAGTACTACTGGGACGCCAAGGACGTGCCCAAGCTGGTCGCAACCCAGAGCAAGGACGGCGCGGCCGACGGCAAGCCCGGCATGACCGCACCGATCGGTGTCACCGGCCAGCCCCCCAAGGTGCAGAACGTCAACCTGCCCAAGACCATCGGCAAGGTGTTCTTCATCGACCGCGAGGGCCGCTACCGCTGGTGCTCGGCCACCTCGATCCAGTCCCGTCACCGCAACCTCGTCGCCACCGCCGGCCACTGCGTGTACGAGAACGGCAGGGACGTCTTCTCCAAGTGGGTGTTCGTACCCGGCTACTACCAGGGCAAGGCTCCGTGGGGCGTTTACCCCGGCGCGTACGCCTTCACGACCTATGACCTCGACACCTACGACGACTACGACGGCGACTTCGCCTTCGTGGCCGTGCACAACGGCTTCTCGATCGTCGGCCACAAGGAGGTCACCAAGCCCGAGTTCGCCGCCTGGGCCGGTGACAAGTGGATTAAGCACGAGGAGATCAAGAAGGAGGAGTTCGAGCCTGCCTTCGCCAAGTACGGGCCCGAGGGGCCGTACTGGTCCAAGGACGTCGATCTCACTCCGGAGAAGGTCGGCCACGACTACAAGGGTGAGAAGACCCTGATCAAGGTCGAGGTCACCAAGGCCGACTATGCGGCCGCGCCGAAGAGCACCGATGACAACAAGAACGGTGAGCAGTACGAGCAGGTCGGTCCGACCGCCATCAGCCAGGAGACGTACAAGAAACTCGCCGCGGAGAAGGCCGCGGGCAAGTTCTTGGGCTGGTTGGATGTGGAGAAGGACAAGAACGGTACCGAGATCGCCTGGTACGAGACCCACTACTACCTCAAGCAGTGGGTCAAGACGGGCAAGACGGTCAAGTACTTCCGTGACCACTACTTCATCGGCATCGCCAAGGACACCGGCCGCCTCGGTGACGTGGTCGGCGGTCAGGGCTTCGCGTGGAACCAGCCCCTCGGCCAGAAGACCATGGTCTTCGGCTACCCCAGCGCCCCCCACCCCGACGGCGACAAGCCGTACTCCGGTGTCACGCCCAAGTACTGCTACGGCAAGACCGGCACCAAGACCTACCAGGCCAACATGTTCAAGGTCGAGACGCACCAGGTACTCAAGTGCTCGATGACCTTCGGCGCCGACGGCGGCCCGTGGCTCATCAAGTACAACAACAGCAAGCGCCTCGGTTACGTCAACGGTGTCACCAGCACCTTCGCCGACCAGGACGGCAACGACCGGATCGACTTCATCAGCTCCGCCGTCTTCGACGGTGAGACGGCCGCGGTCTACGACAAGGCGAACTACGCCGAGACCAAGAGCATCGTCGGCCCGAACGGCGAACTGCTGAAGTAGGGCACGAAGAAGCCCTGGGCCACCGCACTGGGCCCAGGGCTTCTCGGCATGCCTCAGACCGAGGTGAGCTCGCGGGTGCGTTCACGCAGTTGCGCGACCACCCGCTCGTTCTTGTAAGGCTCCAGCCGCCGCCGCAGATCCGCCGCGTACGACCGCGACCGCGCCGACTGCAGTTCGCTCGCCAGCGTCAGCGCGTTGCCCGCCGCCGCGCACGCCTCCTCCAGTTCCTCGCACTGCAACAGCCCCGCCGCCAGCAGCGACAGGTTGAACATGCGGCCGCGCACGTACCTGCTGTCCATGTCGAGTGAGCGGCGCGCCTGACGGACGGCGCGCTCGCCCTCGCCCAGGTCGCGAAAGCAGTGCGCGAACTTGGCCGACAGGTAGGCCTCGTCGAAGTAGCTGAGCCACTTGGGCTCCTCGGCGGGCTTGCGGGCGTCGAAGGCGCACTCGGCCTCGTGCAGCGACGCGCCGCAGGAGCGGGCGTCGCCGAGGCCGGCGTGCGCGTGCGCCTCCAGCACATGTGACGACGCCAGCAGTGTCATGACGCCCGCCCGCCTGGCCGCGAGTTGCGCGGCCCTGGCCAGGTCGAGCGCGTGGGCGGGCTGACCCATGTAGATGGCCTGGTGTGCCATCCCGGCGAGGATCTCGCCGCCCAGCGTGTGGTCGTCGGCTCCCCTGGCCAGTCGCAGCGCCTGGATCAGGTAGCGCTGGGCGAGGCCGTGCTGCTCCATGTCGTAGGCCATCCAGCCGGCCAGACGGGTCAGCTCGGCGGCGGCCGCGGCGAGCTGGCGGCCCGTCGATTCGCCGTACGAGCCGTCCTTGAGCAGCGGGGAGACCGCGGTGTCGAGGTATTTCACCACGGACGAGCGGACCCGGCCGCTGCCGAAGCGATTGTCGAGCTCACCGAACGAGCGGGTGACCTCGTGGATGGCGGCGATGTCGGCCCTGCCGACCCGGCGCGTGCCGGTGCCGCTCGGTCGTCCCTCACCCGGGGACGTCAGCCAGCGTACGGCTCCTACGGAGCCCGCCCCTATCGCGAACGTCGAGTCGATCAGGAACCTCCGTCTCTCTACATCGGCCCGCCACAGCGCCGTCACGGTCGCGACCCCCTCCTGCCACGTGTGCGTGAACTCCTGCCCGAGATCGAGGGGTGTAGTGATGGCCGGCATGCCGAGGTCTTCGGGGCTGATCGGCCTGCCGAGCCGGAGCGCGAAGATCTCGGTAAGTAGGCATGGCACCGGGTCTCTCGGCCGCTGACCACCGATCCAGCGCAGCACGGAGCTGTGGTCGTACTTGAGGCCGGGAGTGCCGCGTGCGGCTCCCAGGTCGTTGAGGCGCCTGGCCAGCCCCTTGTGGGAAAAGCCCGCCTCCGCGATGAGCTGCTGAAGCAGTCGATTGGGCTCGCGTTCCATCGCTCTCCTCGTCACAGGAGTCGGCGCCCGCATCCTTACAGAGAGCTTTTTTATAGCACGCTGAGTAAAGGCTTTATGGCAGTTCCCTAAGTTCACCCGAACTCCGTCCCGCCCTCTGGCCGCTGCGCCCGTCCTCCTCGATGGGCATCTCACCTACCCTCGGCGAGGTCCGGGGAACACGTCGTGAGCGGAGACCTTGCGGTCCCCGCTCACGTACGCGGCGGTGCTCAGCGGCGGGCGACCCCGTCGACAGCGGCCTGAGCTGCGACGGCGGCCGTCACGGCGGGCGCGACGCGGGCGTCGAACGGGCTGGGGATGATGTAGTCGGACGAGAGCTCGTCGCCGACGACGCCCGCCAGCGCGTTGGCCGCGGCCACCTTCATGTTCTCGGTGATCGTGGCCGCGCGGACGTCCAGGGCGCCTCTGAAGACCCCGGGGAAGGCCAGGACGTTGTTGATCTGGTTGGGGAAGTCGGAGCGCCCGGTGGCCACCACGGCGACGTGCTTGGCCGCGATCTCGGGGTGGACCTCCGGGGTCGGGTTCGACAGGGCGAAGACGATCGCGTCGGGCGCCATGGACGCGATGGCCTGCTCGGACACGGTGGACCCGGACAACCCCACGAACACGTCGGCCCCGGCCAGCGCCTCCTCGGTGGACCCGGTGTGCCCGGCGCGGTTGGTGTCGCGGGCCAGCGCCTCCTTGACCGGGTTCAGCCCCTCCCTGCCCTGATAGATCATGCCCTTGGAGTCGGAGACGGCGATGTCGCCGATCCCGGCCTCCAGCAGGATCCTGGTGACCGCGACGCCGGACGCGCCCGCGCCGGCCACCACCGCGCGCAGGTCGCCGAGCGAGCGGCCGGTCAGGCGGGCGGCGTTCTGGAGCGCGGCCAGCACGACGATGGCGGTGCCGTGCTGGTCGTCGTGGAAGACCGGGATGTCGAGCACGTCGCGCAGCCGGTCCTCGACCTCGAAGCAGCGCGGCGCGCTGATGTCCTCCAGGTTGATCCCGCCGAACGAGGGCGCGAGCCGCACCACGGTCTCGACGAGCGCGTCGACGTCGGTGCAGTCGAGGCAGATGGGGACGGCGTCGACGTCGCCGAACTCCTTGAACAGCAGCGCCTTGCCCTCCATGACCGGCATGGCCGCGGCCGGGCCGATGTCGCCGAGCCCGAGCACGGCGGTGCCGTCGGAGACGACGGCGACCACGTTGGAGACCCAGGTGTAGTCGTCGGCCAGCGACGGATCGTCGGCGATCGCGGTGCAGACCCTGGCCACGCCGGGCGTGTAGGCCAGCGACAGGTCGTGGGCGTCGCGGACGGGAATGGTGGAGCGCACCTCGAGCTTGCCCCCGCGATGCACGGCGAAGGCGGGATCGAGGTCGAGAGAGTCGGTGTTCGTGGAACCTGAGACGGAAGCAGAAGCGGGCGTGGCAGCCACAGCGACCCCTGTAGTCATCGTTACGGAAGAGACCTTCGAGCGGACGTCGCGAGAGGGCTGGCTTCGGTAGCTGCCAGGTTCCCCTCGTCGAGCGTCTCGTTGAGGGGGTTACGGGGGTCACCCGTCTCCCCATACTGCCACATGGTGAGATGGGCTTCGGTGTCAGTGCCGACGCCGTTCTGTTGACGCATTGTTAAATCCCACGTGACGGACTGCAGCTAAACCCCATTTAAACTTCACAAAACCCAACTTTCGTGGCATATCACTACGAGGAGGCCGAACATGGCCCTCAGCCCCAAGGGCCGCCGCGGTTACGCCGCCGGCGCGCTCGCTTTGGTCGCCGCTCTCGCCCTGAGCGCGTGCGGCAGTGACAAGGGAGGCTCGACCTCCGCCACCAGCACCGCGAGTGCCGCGGGTGGCGCTACGGCCAAGCTGGTCAACGAAGGCAAGCTCACGGTCTGCACCAACATCCCCTACGAGCCGTTCCAGTTCCAGGACGCCGGCGGCAAGATCGTCGGCTTCGACGTGGACATCATGGACCTGGCCGCCAAGAAGCTCGGCGTCACGCAGGAGATCGTCGACATCGACTTCGCCGTGATCAAGAGCGGCGCCGCCATGGCCGCCAAGAAGTGCGACGCCGCCGCCGCCGGCATGACCATCACCGACGAGCGCAAGCAGAACATCGACTTCTCGGTGCCGTACTTCGACGCCACGCAGGCCCTGCTGGCCAAGAAGGGCACCGGCGCCACGTCCCTGGACGACGTCAAGGCCAAGAACCTCAAGCTGGGCGCCCAGGCCAGCACCACCGGTCTCGACTACGTCAAGGGCAAGGGGCTCAACCCCACCGAGTACGCCGACTCCGCCAAGGAGCTGCTGGCCCTGCAGGCCGGCCAGGCCGACGTGATCGTCCAGGACCTGCCCGTCGTTCTCACCTGGCTCAAGAAGCCGGAGATCGCCGAGAAGTTCGAGATGATCGCCAGCCTCGACACCGGCGAGCAGTACGGCGTCGGGCTGAAGAAGAACGCGGACCCCGTCCTGCTCAAGGCCATCAACGACTCGATCGAGGCGGCCAAGAAGGACGGCACGTACGAGCAGATCTACGTGAAGTGGTTCGGCAAGAAGCCCGGTGAGCTGAGCTGATCCATGACCGAGCAGCCGAAGGTGGCTGGGCCGGCCCGTGCCGGGCTCAGCCCGCGTAAGAAGCAACGGATAGTCCGCGGTGTCCAGTACAGCGTGCTGGTCCTCGCTCTTGTCGGACTCGTCCTGTACGGGGACTGGTCCAGCCTGGCAGACAACTTCGCCAAGCTCGACGTGGCGGAGAAGGCATTCCCCGAGCTGTTCACGATCGCGCTGAAGAACACGATCATTTACGCGGTGGGCGGGTTCATCTTCGCCTTCGCGCTCGGTCTCGTGCTGGCGCTCATGCGCCTGTCCCAGGTCGGCCCGTACCGGTGGATCTCCGGCATCTACATCGAGGTCTTCCGCGGCCTGCCCGCGCTGCTCATCTTCCTGATGATCACCTTCCTGCCGCTGGCGCTGCCCGGCTTCGAGGTGCCCGGCGGGAAGTACGGCGAGGGCATCCTGGGCCTGGGCCTGGTGGGAGCCGCCTATCAGGCCGAGGTGTTCCGGGCCGGTCTGCAGGCCGTGCCCAAGGGGCAGACCGAGGCGGCCAGGTCGCTCGGCATGTCCGCGGGCCGGGCGCTGGCCACCGTGGTGGTCCCGCAGGCGATCCGGATCGTGATCCCGCCGACGACCAACCAGTTCATCGCCCTGCTCAAGGACTCGTCGCTGATCCTCTTCCTGGGGGTCTCCGGCGAGTACGTCGAGCTGGCCAAGTTCGGCAACGACCTGGCCTCCAGGCACGCCAACGCCACGCCCATCATGGTGGCCGGGATCACGTACCTGATCGTCACGATCCCGCTGGGCTACCTGGTGCGCCGGCTGGAGGCACGTACGGGGAGGGCGCGATGAGCCACGCGGTCGAGATCAAGGACCTGCACAAGTACTTCGGCGCCAACGAAGTGCTCAAGGGCATCGACTTCGCCATCGAGCCCGGCCAGGTCGTCTGCGTCATCGGCCCGTCAGGGTCGGGCAAGTCCACGCTACTGCGCTGCGTGAACCTGCTCGAGACGCCGACCAGGGGCAAGGTCTTCGTCGAGGGCGTCGAGCTGACGCATCCCGATGCGGACATCGACGCGGCACGCCGTCGCATCGGCATGGTGTTCCAGCAGTTCAACCTGTTCCCGCACATGACCGCGCTGCAGAACGTCATGATCGCCCAGCAGCGCGTGCTGAAGCGGAGCAAGAAGGAAGCCGAGCTCATCGCCCGGGAGAACCTGGACAAGGTGGGGGTCGGCGCCAAGTGCGACGCCTACCCGCTCCAGCTCTCCGGCGGACAGCAGCAGCGGGTGGCCATCGCCAGGGCCCTGGCCATGAACCCCGACCTGATGCTGTTCGACGAGCCCACCTCGGCGCTCGACCCCGAACTGGTCGGCGACGTGCTCACCGTCATGCGCAAGCTGGCGGAGGAGGGCATGACCATGCTCGTGGTCACCCACGAGATGGGCTTCGCCCGCGAGGTGGCCGATCGGGTGGTGTTCATGGACGGCGGCGTCATCGTCGAGGACGGCGCCCCCGAGCAGGTCATCGGCGACCCGCAGCACGAGCGCACGCGTACGTTCCTGCGCCGCGTGCTGCACCCGGAGGGCTGACCCTGGCCCGCGGCGCCGACCCCGCCAGGCCGACCCTGGCAGGTTCAGCACCACCGCGAGAAACGGCGGGGGCGTGTCCCATCAGGTGACACGTCCCCGCCGTTTCGCGCGCCCGGCCCGGCACAGCAGGGCACGGGCGGCGTGTAATACTCGAGCATGGACCTCACCTCTTACGCGGAGTGGGCGGTCCGCCTGGTCAACGACCCCGGCCCGCCGCCCGAGCTGCACGACCTGCGCGACGACCTGGCCGCCGTCTTCGACCTCGCCACCGACGAGGAGGCCATGGTCGCCAAGCTGAACGCCCTGCTGGTACGCCACCCGGTGCGTCCCCAGCTCTCCGGCCACGACGGCCAGCGCTGGCACCTGCACCTGGCTGAGACCTCCGCCGCCGCGGCCGTGATGGGCCTGGCCGCAGTGGTCGCCGAACTCGGCCCCGACAGGCTCGGCCGCTGCCAGGACCCCCGCTGCGCCCGGGCCTTCCTCGACACCTCCTCCAACCGGTCGCGCCGCTACTGCTCGGCCCGCTGCGCCACCCGCCAGAACGTGGCCGCCTACCGCGCCCGTCTCAAGAGCGGCCAGTAACGCAGCACGACCCGGCCCACGATGTCGTTCACCGGGCCGAAGTCCCAGCTGTCACGGCGTCCGCTGGCGCGCTGGTTGTCGCTCTCCAGCCACCAGCCGTCCGCGCCGTGCCACTGGGCGCGCTTGACGATCAGCCGGTCGGGCTCGCCGGGCAACCGCGCCACGACCAGGTCGCCCGGGTGCACGGTGGCCCCCCTGCGCACCAGGAGCCAGTCGCCTGGAACCAGCGCGGGCCGCATCGAATCGCCCTCGACACGCACTCTCATGGGCTGTGACCCCCTACTCCGCAGGCGTTTGCGACCCGAGTAAGGTCGGTTAGTGGACCAAGCTGATTCAGCATCAAGGAAGGACTTTCTGATGCTCGCACGACTGCTACGACCCAAGCATGTCGCTTCCGCACACTGCGACCTGCCCTGCGGCGTCTACGACCCCGCCCAGGCCCGCATCGAGGCGGAGTCGGTCAAGGCGATCATGGAGAAGTACGCAGGCAACGAGGACCCGGTCTTCCGCGCTCGCGCCCTGACGATCAAGGAAGAGCGCGCCGAGCTCGTCAAGCACCACCTGTGGGTGCTGTGGACCGACTACTTCAAGCCGCCGCACCTGGAGCAGTACCCCCAGCTGCACCAGCTCTTCTGGGACGCCACCAAGCTCGCCGGCGCGGCCGGCGCCAAGGGCACGGTGGACGTCGCCAAGGCCGAGGACCTGCTGGGCAAGATCGACGAAATCTCCAAGATCTTCTGGGAGACCAAGGCCGCCTAAACCGGCACATAAGGGCTCTGTGCGGTGGCAACCGTGCAGAGCCTTTTCCGTTGATGGCGAGTCTGATTCTGCCAAGCACCTCTCCGGGGCGGTAAGTTGCAGACAGCGTCGTATACGCGAGGAGGAACGTGACCGAGGAAACCGAGACGCGGGCGGAGACCGAGGCCGGCATCCGCGACGTGGTGAGCATCAGGCTCCCCGCCGCGAGCGCCTACCTGTCCGTGCTGCGTACGGCAACCGCCGGGCTGGCCGCGCGGCTGGACTTCACGCTGGACGAGATCGAAGACCTGCGGATCGCGGTCGACGAAGCGTGCGCCATGCTGCTGAGCGAGGCGGTGCCAGGCACCGATCTGATCGCCGAGTTCGAGCTGACCGGGCAGGAGATGCAGGTCCGGGTCGAGGTGGTGACGGTCGGCAGCTCCGCGCCGAAGCGCGACGACTTCGCCTGGATGGTGTTGACCGCCCTGGCCGACGACGTCGACGCGGTGACAGACTCCCCCGATCGCATGGCGATCGTCCTGCGTAAGCGCCGCGGCGGCGGGAGCCCGGCGTGACGGAAAGGACTGGAGCCATGGCCACCAGCGAACACGCCGTGCCCGACAGGGTGCGTGCCCGCATGCTCTTCGCCGAGCTGGCCGAGCTGGGTCCCGAGGAGCCGCGCCGTCAACGCATCAGGGACGAGCTGGTCGAGCTCCACCTTCCCCTGGTCGAATACCTGGCCCGCCGCTTCCGCAACCGGGGCGAATGGCTCGACGATCTGACCCAGGTCGCCACCATCGGCCTGATCAAGTCCATCGACAGGTTCGACCTCAACCGCGGCGTGGAGTTCTCCACGTACGCCACGCCCACCATCGTCGGCGAGATCAAGCGTCACTTCCGCGACAAGGGCTGGGCCGTGCGGGTGCCGCGCCGGCTGCAGGAGCTCAAGCTGTCGCTGACCAAGGCGATCAGCGAGCTGTCGCAGCGCGAGGGCCGCGCGCCCACCGTCGCCGAGCTGGCCTCCTATCTCAAGATGACCGAGGAGGAGGTGCTGGAGGGCCTGGAGTCGGCCAACGCCTACTCCACGGTGTCGCTCGACGCGCCCGACTCCGGTGACGACGACGCGCCCGCGGTCTCCGACTCCCTCGGCATCGTGGACGAATCGCTGGAGGGCGTGGAATACCGCGAATCGCTCAAGCCGCTGCTCGAACGGCTGCCGCCGCGCGAGAAGCGGATCCTGCTGCTGCGCTTCTTCGGGAACATGACGCAGTCGCAGATCGCCACCGAGCTGGGCATCTCGCAGATGCACGTCTCGCGCCTGCTGGCCAGGACCCTGGCCCAGCTGCGCGAGGGGCTGACCGCGGAAGACTAGCTCTCGTCGCCGTAGAGCGCGTGGGTGGTGGGAGGCGCCAGCAGGGCCGCGAGCCCGGCCAGGGCCACCACGATCAGCGGGATGCCGAGCCGCGCCTGGCCGGACTGCATGAGCGTCCAGGCGACGGGCAGCACGAAGATCTGGGCCAGCACGCCTGGCGCCCTCCCCCACCGCTCCTTCTTGTACAGCCCGCCCCAGGCGACCCAGAGCAGCCCGGCCCCGACCAGCACGCCGAACACCGCTTCCGCGATGGCGGAGGTGACGTCGTCGGGCTTGCCGACCAGTGACTCCACTGCCACGAATCCGCCCAGGCCGAGCGCGACGAGCCCTTCGAGGGCGACCACGGCGGCGGCGACGATCAAACTCCACGGACGCTTCACACCGGAAACCCTATCCATCGGGTGGCCCGGTGCTCTCCGGTACCAAAGTTCTTCGGAGAATCGGACGTTCGGTCGATAAGGCGGGCAAGGATCACCGGTTACGCTGGCAGCATGCGTGCCATGCTCCTGGTCAATCCCAAGGCCACGACCACGAACGCCCGTACCAGAGACGTGCTGATCCGGGCGCTCGGGGCGGCCGTCGACCTGGCGGTCGAGGAGACCGGCTACCGGGGGCACGCCGCCACGCTGGCCGGCACCGCGCGCGCCAAGGGCTACGACGTGGTGGCGGTGCTCGGCGGCGACGGAACGATCAACGAGACGGTGAACGGGCTGCTGAACCCGGTCAACGGCGGCGATCCGGTCGACGACGCCGATCCGAGCGCGCGGCGGCCGGCGCTGATCGTCATTCCCGGCGGCAGCGCGAACGTGTTCGCCCGCGCGCTCGGCCTGCCGAACAACCCGGTCGAGGCCACCGGCCAGGTGCTGGAGGCACTCAGGGATGGCCGCAGGCGCACGGTGGGTTTGGGCCAGGCCCTATGGGAGGGGCAGAGCCGCTATTTCACGTTCTGCTCGGGGATGGGGTACGACGCGGAGGTCGTCCGGGCCGTGGAGGGCCTGCGCGGGGCCGGGCGGAAGGCTACCCCGGCACGGTATGTGAACACGGCGCTGCGGCACTATCTGGCCACGGACAAGCGGCACGCCGCGATGACGCTCACCGGCCCGGGCATCCCGGTCGCCGAAGGCGTGTTCATGGCGATCATCTCGAACACCTCGCCGTGGACGTACGTGGGTTCCAGACCGGTGACCCCGACGCCGTGGGCGAGCTTCGAGACCGGGCTCGATCTGCTCGGGCTCAAGCGGCTGGGGCTGCCCACGCTGGCGCCGTTGATCCGCCGGATTCTCACGGAGAGTGACAGCCTTCCGTCCGGCCGGCAGCTCGTGCAGCTGCATGACGAGCCCGAGTTCACCCTCACCGCGGACCGCCCGGTGGCCTTCCAGCTCGACGGCGACTACCTGGGAGAACGGGAATCCGTGACATTCCGGTCTACACCGAACGCGTTACAAGTTCTGGTCTAGCCGGTTACATTCGGTCATTGTGTGACGCATCCGACATCCATAACAGCCAAAACTTCGGTCCAACCCTCTTGCGTGCACTCTGCGTGGCTGAAAAGCTCAACCTGACATCGGAACGTAGGACCTTTAACAACCCCAGGGTCTTCTGATCGTCAGCGGGCAACCCCGGTCCAGCACAGGATCCGGGTAATTGTCCGCACGAGTTAGTGAAACTCTTCACAAAGTAGTAGCCGCACGGAGCCGACCAGAGGCTCCATCTACTAAGGAGTGGACGCATGGACTGGCGCCACCGAGCTGCCTGCCGTGACGTGGACCCCGAGCTGTTCTTCCCGATCGGCAACACCGGCCCCGCGCTGAGCCAGATCGAGGAGGCCAAGCAGGTTTGCCGGTCCTGCTCGGCCGTCGAAGCCTGCCTGAAGTGGGCGCTGGAGTCCGGACAGGACGCCGGCGTCTGGGGCGGCCTGAGCGAGGACGAGCGTCGCGCGCTCAAGCGCCGCACGGCTCGCGCCCGCGCCCGCGCCACCGCCTGACCAGTAGCTTTCTGCTCAGGCACCCCCGCCTGGTCGGCGTACGGCCGATCAGGCGGAGGATGGAACGCCACGCGCTCGGGGCACGAGCCTCAGGACGCGGGCAGCGGGACCGACAGCGTGACCTCCGTGCCGCCGCCTTCGCGCGGCTCCAGCGAGAGCCTGCCGGACAGCTCCCCCACCACCAGCGTCCGCACGATCTGCAACCCCAGGCTGGTGGACGCCTCCAGGTCGAAGCCCTCGGGCAGGCCGCGGCCGTCGTCCCAGACCGTGACGGTCAGCCGATCGACCTCCGGCGCGACCAGCACTTCGAGCCGCTTCGGACGTCCGTGCTGAAGCGCGTTCTGCAGCAACTCGGTGAGCGCCATCGCCAGCGGCGTGGCGATCAGCGAGGGCAGCACCCCGAACGCCCCCACCCGGCGCGGCGTGACGGCCGACTCGGCCGCCGACACCTCGCCCGCCATCGCGATCACGCGGTCGGCGATCTCGTCGAAGTCCACGAACTCCTCTGGCGCGTGCGAGAGCGTCTCGTGCACGATCGCGATCGAGCCGACCCGGCGCACCGCCTCCTCCAGCGCCTCGCGCCCTTCGGGCACCTGCAGCCTGCGGGCCTGCAGGCGGAGCAGGGCGGCGACGGTCTGCAGGTTGTTCTTGACCCGGTGGTGGATCTCGCGGATCGTCGCGTCCTTGGTCATCAGCTCGCGTTCGCGCCGCCGCAGCTCGGTGACGTCCCTGATGAGCACCAGCGCGCCGATGCGGCCGCCGCCCACGATCAGCGGGATCGCCCTGAGCTGAACGATCGTGCCGCCGGACTCGACCTCGGTCTCCTTGGCCGCCCGCCCGCTGGCCACGATCATCAGGTCTTCGTTGATCGGCTCGTCGGAGTAGCAGAGCGTCGCGGTCACCCGGCCGAGCTCGGCGCCGACCAGGTCGGCGTGCAGGCCGAGACGACGGTAGGCCGACAGCGCGTTCGGTGAGGCGTAGGTGACCCGGCCGGCCCGGTCGAGCCGCAGCAGGCCGTCGCCGACGCGCGGGGAACGCACCAGGATGGGCTCTTCGCCGGAGAACGGGAAACGCCCCTCGGCCACCATCTGCGCCAGGTCGGACGCGCTCTGCAGGTACGTCAGCTCCAGCCGCGACGGCGTGCGGGCCGACGACAGATTCGTGGAGCGCTGGATGACCGCCAGGAAGCGGCCCTCGCCGTTCTCCGTCGCCCGGCGCACCGGGATGGTCTCCTCGCGCACCGGGACCCCGGTGGACCAGTCGGGGTCGCCTTCGCGGCAGATGCGGCGTTCGTTCCACGCGGTGTCGATGAGGTGCCGCTCGCCCTTGGCCGCGACGCTGCCGACGATGTCGTCGTGGTAGACGGTCGGGCCCGTGGTGGGACGCATCTGGGCGATCGCGATCCACCCGTTCTCGCCGAGCAGCGGGGCCCAGAGGATGAGGTCGGCGAAGGACAGGTCGGCCAGCAGCTGCCAGTCGGAGACCAGCGAGTGCAGCCAGTCGAGGTCCGCCTCGTCGAGTGCGGTGTGGCGGACGACGAGGTCGCTGAGAGTCGGCACGACTGCATCATGCGTGGTATTCCCCGCAACAACCAAACCGGCCCACTGGCCGGACCGCGCCGCAGACCCCGGAGCCCTGCCCATGCGCTGAACCACGCGTTTTCGGGAATCTCACATGGTGAGAACCAACACCGGGTGGGCCGGAGGTGATCGGCGCCTTGCCCAACACAGAAGTCCTACCGCAGAACTGGGTTACTATTGCGTACGCCGCTGTGGATATCCTTCACCATCAGCCTGAGCTGCTCGGACTCGCGCGCGTCAGGACCGGCGCGCCGGACCGGTCGGCCGATCGCACTTGCCTGCGGTTGACCGCTCGGGCCAATCTGAGTTCCGATGATCTCGCGGTGATCAGACACGCCTTCACCGCCGTGGCAGAAGTGAAGGTGAGAGCGTGACGGACGACAGCCCCCGCGTACCGAAGTACTACGACGTCAAACGCGCCCTGCTGGAGCTGACCAAGACCCTCCCCGCGGGCACGGCGCTGCCGCCTGAGCGCACGCTCGCCGTCCGGTTCGAGACCTCGCGCACGACGGTCAGGCAGGCGCTCACGGAACTCGTCGTCGAAGGACGGCTGCTGCGCATCCAGGGCAAGGGCACCTTCGTCGCCCAGCCCAAGGTGGCCCAGGTCCTGCAGCTCACCTCCTACATCGGCGACCTGCGCACGGCCGGTCTCGAGCCGGACACCAAGATCCTGGAGATCGGCTACATCACCGCCGACGAGCCGCTGGCCCGGCGCCTGGCCATCAACCCCGGCGGCCGCGTCCTGCGCATCCACCGGCTGCGCCTGGCCAACGGCGAGCCGGTCTCGATCGACACCACGCACCTGTCCGCCCGCCGCTTCCCCCGGCTGCGGCGCGAGCTGGAGGTGCACTCGTCGCTGTACGAGACGCTGCACAACGCGTACAACGTGCGGCTGACGGACGCCGAGGAGATCATCGAAACCGTCCTGGCCACCCCGTACGACGCCAAGGCGCTCGGCGTGGACGTCGGCCTGCCCATGCTGCTGCTCACCCGGCACGCCTTCGACGCCGACGGCAACCCGGTGGAGTGGGCGCAGTCGCTGTACCGGGGCGACAGGTACAAGTTCGTCACCCGGCTCAGGCGTCCCTGACCGCTTCGTACTCACGGCCTCTCACCGGGGAGCGGGGACGCAGTCCGTCTCCCCGGTGATCGTCGCCCGGTCGTCGGCGGGGACGTCGAGCGTGACGGTGACGCGGGCGGGGGCCAGCCTGAGAACGGTCTTCACCGAGTCTGGGATGAACACGCGCTCCACCCGGTAGCCCCAGGTGCCGGTCATCCTGCCGGTCAGCAGGTCGACGAGCAGTTCTGGGTCGCCGTCGAAGCGGGCGCCGGCGGCGTAGGTGCGCTTGACTCCGCCCGCGCCGCAGGCGACGTCCGCGCCACCGGGGTCGGTGACCGCGACGTCGTGCAGTCTCGGCAGCCGCATCAACTGGCCGATGTGGGACTTCAGCGTCTGGCCCGCCTGGGCGGCCGTGGGGCCGGGGTCGGGCGCGGAGCAGGACGCCGCGGCCAGGACCGCGAGGACGGCGAGTGTGCGCCACGAGCGGCCCACGATCATCTCCAGGTCCGGATAGCCGCTCCCATCGTCCGTCAGATCACCCGGTGTCGTGGCGGGTCATGCGGGATCGGCAGACTGGGGGCATGAGTGTTCTCGTGGTCACCGGTACCGGGTTCGGGGTGGGCAAGACGGTGGTGGCAGCGGCGGTCGCGGTGCTGGCCAGGGAGCGGGGGGCCGGCGTGGCGGTGGTCAAGCCGGCGCAGACCGGTGTCGCCGAGGGCGAGCCCGGCGACGTCGACGCGGTCATCAGGCTCGCCGGGGTGACGACGACGTTCGAGCTGAGCCGCTTCCCGCAGCCGCTGTCCCCCGCCGCCGCGGCCAGGACGTCCGGGGTGGCGCCCGTGTCGCTGAGTGGAGCCGTCAGGACGGTGCGGGAGCTGAGCGAGAGCAACCGGCTGGTGATCGTGGAGGGCACCGGCGGGGTGCTGGTGCGTTACGACGAGGACGGCGCCACCGTGGCCGACCTGGCACGCGCTCTGGGCGCGCAGGTGCTGGTGGTGGCCGGGACGGGGATCGACGCCGGAAACGACGCCGCGCTCACCCTGGAGTCGCTGGCGCACCGGGGGCTGGAGCCCGCGGGCGTGGTGATCGGTTCGTGGCCGGGCGAGCCGGGGGTGATCGAGCGCAGCACGGTGGCCGATCTGGAGATGCTGGCGGCGCGGCCGCTGGCCGGGGCGCTCCCGGAGGGGTCGGGAGGGCTCGGCGCGCAGGAGTTCGCGCGGGTGGCTCGCCGGGGGCTGGCCGCCACGCTGGGCGGTGGGTTCGACCCGGCGAGGTTCAGGCTGGAGCTGTCACTGTGAGCTTGCGGCAAGGCGGTGCCATTGGACGGGCCGTGAGCGTCAGTCGCACTTCGACTCGGGCAGTTCGCAGACCTTGACGATCATGCGTTCCGCCTGGTCGATGAGGCCGCGGAAGTGCCTGATCGGCAGGCTCCTGGTGGGCCAGGCCGACTGGCCGACGATGTAGACGGCGGCCCCGCGCCGCACGGCCAGCGCGTGCTCGCCGCTGTGGAAGAAGCGGCCGCCCGCCCGGACGGCCTCGTCGCCGACGTCCGTCGGCTTGGTGAAGTAGCGGTAGCGCTCGGTGCCCTTGCCCTGGTCGGCGCACTTCTTGAGCTCGGCGCGCAGGCCGCGCACGGCCTGCTTGGCGTGCTCGACGTCCCGGTAGATGACCAGTTGCTCGTACCTGCCCTCTTCCTCCGAGTTGTACTGCATGGCCCGGCCCGCGACCCGGCCCCGGTCCCAGGCCTTGTCGCGGAAGCACGGGTTGAGCTGGAGCGGGAACCGCTTCGACTCGTAGGTCTTGTAGCTCTCCCACTGCTTGGCCGGCGGGTGGGACTCCATGAACAGCATGCCCTGCGGCAGCCCCCCGCCGCTCAACGTCATCGCCGCCGCGATCGCGGCGACCCCCATCTGGATCATTCAGCCTCCCTTTCTTCTCGTGAGATGTCGGGCGTCAGGCTTTAGTTCCAGATATTTCGGGACGTGCGGCGAATACGGGGTGATGATGCGCACATGGCAAAGGCTATTGAACAACCGGTCCCCGGGATCACCGTCGGCCATGGCCTGCTGGCACGTTCCAGAGGCACTGCCCAGCCCGTGGACAAGATCGTGCACGACGGCGACACGATCAACATCGCGGCCGACGGCAACTTCGGCGTCCGCCTGCTCGGCGTCGACGCCCCCGAGGTCAGCTTCCAGCTCCCGCGCAGCCCGAACCACCCCGACTTCCCCAAGGGTTTCGCCGACATCGGCCATCCGGCCTGGACCACGTTCCTGACGGACCCGTTCGAGGCCGGCTACCCCGAGCTCACCTTGCGCTCGGGGCTGCGCTCGCACCTGCTGGCCAGGCTGGGCCCGCTGGCCGGGCCCAACCACGCCGCGCACGGCGGCCCGGCGACGCAGGCGCTGCGCGACATGATCAGCGCCGACATCAAGGAACAGGGGCTGACGGAGACCACGTTCAAGCTGCGCCTGGCCTTCGCGCACGAGATCCTGGACAGGTACGGCAGGCTGCTGTGCTACGTCAACCGCGACCAGAAGCAGAAGCCCCGCCCCGACGCCTACAACGAGCGCCTGCTGGCCGCCGGGCACGTGGCGCCGTACTTCATCTGGCCGAACGTCGACCCGTTCGTCCGCCAGGAAGGCCGGGTGTCCGACTCGGTGCCCGCGCCGGGCAGCGCCAGGACGATCGCCGAGAAGGGCGCGCTGGGCCGCGCCAGGAGGCACGTGCGGCAGGCCCGCGAGGCCGGGCTCGGCCTGTGGCAGCACGCCAACCCGCTCGCGGTGCTCCCGTTCGAGCTGCGCTATCTGGCCCAGCGCCGCGCGCCCGACCGGTACGTGCTCGACCTGTCGGACGACGCCAGGGAACTGCTGCACCCGCAGAGCTACTTCCGCGTCACGAACCCGGAGGACCGGCTGTTCATCAACGCGGAACACGCCCCGCTGTTCGCGGAGAAGGGCTGGTCCGTGCCTCCGCTGTGAGGAAATGGGGGGTGGGGCTAGCCCCACCCCCCACCGGGATATCTGACCCATTTCGCGCAGGCCATCTGCATCAATACCGTTGACGGCATGACAGTCCCCCGCCCGTGGTCCGCACGGGCCTGGCTCGACACGTTCCACGTGGTGACCGGCGTGCCGGTCGGCGTGGTGCTGGGCGGGCTGACGCTCGTGCTGGCCGTGGCGCCCCCGGTGCTGCGCCGGCGCCTGCCGTGGTTCGCCCGGGTGCAGCGCTCCAGGTTCGAGGCGTTCCTCGGCACGCACATCCCGACCGTGGCGACGCCGACGTCCTGGCGCAGTCACACGACCTGGCGGCAGATCGGCTACCACCTGCTGTCGCCGGCGGTGAGCGCGGTGGCCACGGTCGTCGTGTCGCTGGCCTGGAGCGGCTCGGTGGTCGGGCTGCTCGGGTTCGCGTATGCCAGGTTCCAGCCGTCGCCGCTGGAGTTCCTGTTCGACCTGCGGCGGCCCGCGGTGGTGGCGGCGTACATGGTGGTGGGCGCGCTGCTGCTGCTGCTCGCGCCGGTGCTGGCGCGCGGGATGGCGGCGCTGGACCTGGCGGTGGCGCGGGCGCTGCTCGGGCCGAGCAGGCGGGAGCTGGGGCAGCGCATCGAGACGCTGACCGAGAGCCGCGCGGGCGTGATCGACGCCGCCGACGCCGAACGCCGCCGCATCGAGCGCGACCTGCACGACGGGGCGCAGCAGCGGCTGGTGTCGCTGGCCATGAACCTGGGCCTGGCCCGGGCCACGCTGACCGACCTGCCCGAACCCGCCCGCGAGGCCATCGAGCAGGCGCACGAGGAGGCCAAGCAGGCGCTCAAGGAGCTGCGTGACTTCGTCCGCGGCCTGCATCCGGCCGTGCTCAACGACCAGGGCCTGGACGCCGCGCTGTCCGGGGTGGCCGCCCGCGCGCCCGTCCCGGTGCGGCTGCGTGTCACCATCGAACGGCGGGCCTCGCCCACCATCGAGGCGGTGGCGTTCTTCATCGTCTCCGAGGCGCTGACCAACATCGCCAAGCACGCCGCGGCCACCAGGGCCGAGGTGGACGTGAGCCGCGAGGGCGACCGCCTGCTGCTGTCGATCTACGACGACGGCCGCGGCGGCGCCACGCTCGACGGCGGGACCGGGCTGCGCGGCCTGGCCCAGCGCGTCGACGCGGTCGACGGCACGCTCAAACTCCGCAGCCCGGTGGGCGGGCCGACGACGATAGACGTGGAACTGCCCTGCGAATGAACCGACCCGTACGAACGAATCGAGATGACGTGGAGCTGTCGTGCGCGTAGTGCTGGCCGAGGACTCCGTACTGCTGCGCGAGGGCCTGATCAGGTTGCTGGACGCGTCCGGCATGGAGGTGGTCGCGGCGGTGCCCGACGCGGAGGGGCTGCTGCGCGCGGCCGCCGAGCACCGGCCCGAGCTGGTGATCACGGACGTGCGGATGCCGCCGTCGCACACCGACGAGGGCCTGCGTGCCGCGCTGGTGCTGCGCCGCGAGCAGCCGGACCTGGCGGTGCTGGTGCTCTCGCAGTACGTCGAGGAACGCTACGCCGCCCAGCTGCTGGCCTCGGCCGCGGACGGCGGCGTCGGCTACCTGCTGAAGGACCGGGTGGCGGACGTGGCGGAGTTCATCGACGCGCTGCGCAGGGTCGCCTCCGGCGGCACCGCGCTCGACCCCGAGGTGGTCGCCCAGCTCCTGCTGCGCGGCCACAGCGACCCGCTGGACCGGCTCACGCCCAGGGAGCGCGAGGTGCTCAAGCTGATGGCGGAAGGCCGTTCCAACGCCGGCATCGGGCAGGAGCTGGTGCTCAGCGAGGGCGCGGTGGGCAAGCACATCGGCAACATCTTCACCAAGCTCGACCTGTCGCCGGCCGAGGGCGACCATCGCCGGGTGCTGGCCGTGCTGCGCTTCCTCAACATCAGGAGCCTGCCGTGAGAGCGCTGTGGCTGGCCGCGGGCACGCTGCTCACGGTGGCGGTGCTGATCGTGACGGCCACCGGCCTGGTGCGCGGCTTCGCCTGGGCCGAGCCGCCGGTGCAGAGCATGCAGCGGTCCATGCCGTTCACCGGGGACGAGATCAAGGTCAAGGCGAGCACGGGCGACGTCGCCGTGCACTTCCTGCCCGGTGAGGCGGGCGAGCTGGTCATCCTGCGTCATCTGCGCTGGTCGCGTGACAAGCCCGTGGTCACCGAGAACCTCAAGGGCGACACCCTGCGGCTCGACGCGGACTGCAAGCCCCTGCGCGCCGGCATCGACACCGACGTGCTCTGCGAGGCCACGTACACGCTGCTGGTGCCCCCGGAGATCCGCATCGAGGCCGAGTCGCTCAGCGGCCCGCTCAGCGTGTCCAACGTGTTCGGCGACGTGCACCTGACCTCGGTCTCCGGCGACCTGGACATCCGCGCGACCCCGGGCAACGTCTGGGCCAGGACGGACTCGGGCAGCGTCGTGGGCTCCGGCCTGGGCGGCGACGAGGCGGACGTCGCGGTCGGCACCGGCGACGTGGACCTGTCGTTCATCGTCCCGCCGACCAAGGTCAAGGCCGTGGTACGGGCCGGGGGCGCGGCCAGGGTGGCGGTGCCCGAGTCCTCCTACGACGTGACCGTGCAGGCGCAGAAGAGCGACATCGACCTCGAGAGTCAGCCCACCTCACACAGGAAGATCAACATTTCCGCGCCCAAGGCCCGGGTATTCCTCTGCTGGTGCTGAGCTCAAGGGCTGTTTACTCCTGTGACTGGTTGGTAAGTTCCCGGCATGGAGTCTGCGAAGCACGCCGGTGACGCCGCCGTCGCCGTGTCCAAGGCCTATGGCGTCGAGACCATGTTCACCCTCTCTGGAGGGCACGTGTTCCCGCTCTACGACGGCGCGGTGCACGAGGGCATGCGCATCCTCGACGTACGCCACGAGCAGAGCGCGGTCTTCGCCGCAGAGGCGACCGCCAGGCTGACCAGGCAGCCCGGCCTGGCCGTGCTGACGGCCGGCCCGGGCATCACCAACGGCGTCAGCGGCGTGGCGACGGCCCACTTCAACGGCTCCCCGCTGGTCGTCATGGGCGGCCGCGCCCCGCAGTCGCGCTGGGGCAGCGGCGCGCTGCAGGAGATGGACCACCCGCCGCTGCTCGACCCGATCACCAAGCTGTCGTTCACCGCGACCGGCGCCGAGTCGGTCGGCCAGGACGTCGAGTCGGCCTTCCGCACCGCGATCGCGCCGCATCGCGGCCCGGTGTTCCTCGACTTCTACATGGACCACCTGTTCTCGCCGTCCCCGGTGCACGAGGTGCGCACGCAGACCCCGTCGCCGCTCGAACCCGACCCCGACGACCTGGCCGCCGTCGCCAGGCTGCTGGCCGAGGCCGAGCGCCCGGTCCTGGTCTACGGCTCGGACGTGTGGATGGACCGCGCCGAGGAGGCGGCCAGGGACTTCGCGGAGACCTGGCGGCTGCCGGTCATCCCGAACGGCCAGGGCCGCGGCATCCTGCCCGCCGGGCACGAGCTGCTGGTCACCCGGGCCCGCGGCCTCGCCTTCGCCCAGGCCGACCTGGTCGTCGTGGTCGGCACCCCGCTCGACTTCCGGCTCGGCTACGGCTGGTTCGGCGGGAAGGACGGCGCGCCGCTGGCGCGCGTCGTGCACATCGCCGACGCGCCGTCGCAGCTCGCCACGCACATGCGGCCGGCCGCGTCGGCCGCGGGAGACCTGTCGGTGGTCCTGTGGAGCCTCGGCACGGCCTGCGGCGAGGCCGGGGTCAAGCCGGACAAGTACGCCCCCTGGGCCGCCAGGCTCGCCGAGACCGCCGCCGCGGCCATCGCGGCCGACGCCGACCTCCTGGCCGCCGACTCCGACCCGATCCACCCCATGCGCATCTACGGGGAGCTGGGCAAGGTGCTGGCCGACGACGCCGTGGTGATCGGCGACGGCGGCGACTTCGTCTCGTACGCGGGCAAGTACGTCGAGCCCAGGCAGCCGGGCAACTGGCTCGACCCGGGCCCGTACGGCTGCCTGGGCACCGGTCTCGGCTACTCCATCGCCGCCCGGCTGGCCAGGCCGTCGTCGCAGGTCGTGCTGCTGCTGGGCGACGGCGCCGCCGGCTTCTCGCTGATGGACGTCGACACGCTCGTCCGGCACAACCTGCCGGTGGTGATGATCTGCGGCAACAACGGCATGTGGGGCCTGGAGAAGCACCCCATGCAGCTGCTGTACGGCTACGACGTGGCCGCCGAGCTGCAGCCCCAGTGCCGCTACGACCAGGTGGTCACGGCACTGGGCGGCGGCGGCGAGCTGGTCACCAAGCCGTCGGAGATCGGGCCCGCGCTGCGGCGGGCGTTCGACTCCGGCGTGCCGTACCTGGTGAACATCGCCACCGACCCGCAGGTCGCCTACCCCCGCAACACGACGGGGGTCTGAGACCTCACTGCTTGACCGAGTTCGACGGGGTCGGCGTCGGCGTCGGGCTGGGGCACGTGGGAGCCGGGGCGAGGTACAACGTCACCGGCTTCTTCAGCTCCAGCAGCTCGTTCGGGCCCGGCTTGGTGGTGTCGACGATCAGGCACTCCTCGGGCATGGTGCCCTGTGACCCGTCGACGGGCTTGACTGTGAAGCCGGCCGCCAAGATGATCTTCCTGGCCTGGAAGTACGGGACGTTGAGCACCCCGGGGACCTTCTTCTTGACCACGGTCGGCGTCGGCGACTTCGTGTCCGTCGGCTTGGTGGTCGTCGGCGTGGGCGAGGTCGTCTCCTCCGGATCGTCGGTCTTGGTCGGTTCGGGCTCCTCGGTCTCCGGCGGAGTCGTCGCGCGGTCCGTCACCCTGGTCTCCGGCGGCTTCGTCGTCGAGGTCTTGGTCCCCGGCTTTCCGCCCTTCGTCGGGCTGGTCGGCGGGTCGGACGGCCCGTCGTTGCCCGCGTTGGCGCTGGGCGGCGCCGGATGCGCCCCGCCCGTGGTCATGCCCGTCAGCGCGACCGCGCCCGCGCCCACCCCGAGCACCACCGCGGCGGCGATGCCCGCGATGAGCCCGGTCCTGCGCGGCGTCTTGGCCGCGCGGCGGCTGCCCGGACGGCGCTCGGAGACCGTCGTCGGCTGGTCGCCGGCCGGCAGGTGCGCCCCCGTCTGGGGAACCCCGGCCTGCTGCACCCCGGTCGGGTACGCCTCGGCCGGCGGCGGCATGACGGCCCCGGTCGTCGGCGGCAGGGCCGGCATCGGCTGCGCGGGCTCGACCGGCACCTGACCTGCGACGATGGCCTTGGCCGCGTCGCTCATGGCCCGGGCCGACGGGTAGCGCCGCAGCGGATCCTTCGACAGGGCGCGTTCCACCAGGGCCCGCACCGGCTGCGGGATGTCGGCGGGCAGCGGCGGCGGCGCCTCCCTGATGTGCTTCAGCGCGATCGTGACCGGGCTGTCGCCGTCGAACGGCCGCTGGCCCACCAGGCACTCGTACGCCACCACGCCCAGCGCGTAGATGTCGACCGCCGGCGTGACCGGCGCGCCCTCGGCCTGCTCGGGCGCGCAGTAGGCGGCGGTGCCCAGCACCATGCCGGCGTCGGTCAGCCGGTTGGCCAGGTCGGAGCGCGCGATGCCGAAGTCGGTCAGCACCAGCGTGCCGTCACGCTGCACGAGCAGGTTGCCGGGCTTGACGTCACGGTGCACGATTCCCTGGTCGTGCACGGCCTGCAGCGCCGACGCGGCCTGCGCGATCAGCTCCATGGCCGGCTGCGGCGCGATGCGGCCCAGCCTGGCCAGCAGCCGGTCGAGCGGCTCGCCGTCGACGAACTTCATCACGAGGTAGACGGTGTCGCCGCTCACCCCGTAGTCGTAGACGTCAACCACCCCCGCGTGGTTGATCGTCGCCATCGCCCTGGCCTCACCCTGGAACCGGGCGACGAAGCCAGGGTCGTCCATGCGGCCGGGAAGCAGCACCTTGACGGCGACGGTGCGGGCGAGCACGATGTCCTCGCCTCTCCACACCTCGCCCATGCCACCGGCGCCGATGCGGGTATCCAACCGATACCGCCCCGCCAGTGTCGTCCCTTGGGCCACCATGACTCCCCCGCTACCCCCCTACCTCTGTAACCTCTCCCACCCCAGGGTTCTCCAACAAAGCGAACTTTTGTCGCGGTGAGGTAACACAGAGGTCACGGAACTCCGAGAGTGTACGACTCACGTGTCCCACATGCCACTTATATGCCTCAAGCCGTACAAACCCTATCCTGCGGCCTTACGGCCGGTCTTGTCCGCGTTTCTTGGAGATCAGCCCAACAGTAGGCTGGCCCGCATGACGCTCGCTCCCGGCCTCCGCTCCAACCTGCTCATCATGGTCGAGGCGGAGGACACCGCGCAGAAGATCGGCAGCGGTGACGTCCCGGTGCTCGCCACGCCCAGACTGCTCGCGCTCGCCGAGTCGGCCACCGTCCAGGCGGTCGGCCCGCACCTGGAGCCGGGCCAGACCTCGGTCGGCACCCGCGTCGAGCTCGAACACCTGGCCGCGAGCCCGCTCGGCACCCACGTGGAGATCTCCGCCGAGCTCACCGAGGTGGACGGCCGGCGGCTGGTCTTCGCGTTCGTGGCGCGTGACAAGCACGCGGTGGTCGGCCGCGGCACGATCGAGCGCGTCGTGGTCGACCGGGCCAAGTTCCTGCAGCGCATCACTCGATGACCGGGGCTCGCACGTCTACTCGATGACCGCGATCAGGTCGCCCTCCTGGATCACCTGACCCTCGGTCACCTTGAGGCTCGCGACCACGCCGTCGTCCTCGGTGAGCACCGGGATCTCCATCTTCATCGACTCCAGGATGACCAGCGCGTCGCCGTCGGAGACCGCGTCGCCCTCCTTGACGAGGACCTTCCACACGTTGGCCACCATCTCCGCGCGTACCTCAGCCACCGCGACTCCCCTCTTCCCCTGTTCTCACACGATCTCACGCGCTAGGCGCGCATCTTGGCGACGAGACCCGTGTCGTAGTCGCCTGTGACGAACTCCGCATTGTCCAGCAATTCCGCGCAGAACGGCAGATTGTTCTTGGGCCCTTCGACGGTGAACCCCGCGACCGCCTTGCGCCCCAGCTCCACCGCCTCCGCCCGCGTGGCGGCGACGACGCAGAGCTTGGCCATGAGGGGATCATAGAACGGTGTGACCGTATTGCCCGCCTCGTAACCGGAGTCGACCCTGACCCCGTCGAGGTCCGGCTCCTCCCACCTGGTGATCGTGCCGGGGCCGGGGAGGAACCGCTGGGGATCCTCGGCGTAGACCCGGAACTCGATCGCGTGCCCGCGCGACTCGGCCGTCACCTCGGGGCTCTCCCCCGCGGCCACCCTGAGCTGCAGCTCGACCAGGTCGAGCCCGGTGACCAGCTCGGTCACGGGGTGTTCCACCTGGAGCCTGGTGTTCATCTCCAGGAACACGAAGTCTTGCGCGTCGGCGTCGACCAGGCACTCCACCGTGCCCGCGCCCAGGTAGCCGACCGCCTCGCCGGCCCGGACCGCCGCGGCCAGCATGCGCTCGCGCAGCTCCGGCGTGATGCCCGGCGACGGCGACTCCTCGACCACTTTCTGATGGCGGCGCTGCACCGAGCAGTCACGCTCGCCCAGCGCCAGCACCCGGCCGTCGGGCAGGCCGAGAATCTGCACCTCGACGTGGCGGGCCCGGTCGATGCAGCGTTCGAGCAGGATGGCCGGACCGGCCAGCGCGTCGCCCGCGCCGCCCGCGGCCGCCGCCGCGGCGAACCTGTCGGCCGCCCTGGCCGCCTGGTCGAACGCCCGGCCCAGGCCGGCGGCGTCGCGGGCCACGCTCATGCCGAGACCGCCACCGCCGCCGGCGGTCTTGACCATGACCGGGTAGCCGATGCGCCCGGCCGCCTCCAGCGCCAGGGCCAGGTCGGTGACCGGCTCACGGGTGCCCGCGGCGACCGGCACGCCAGCGTCCTCCATCAGGTTCCTGGCGTTGATCTTGTCGCCCATCCGGTCGATGGACTCGGGCGACGGGCCGATCCAGATCAGCCCGGCGTCGATCACCGCCTGGGCGAAGGCCGCGTTCTCGGCCAGGAAGCCGTAGCCAGGGTGCACGGAGCGCGCGCCGGTCGCCTTCGCCGCCTGGAGCACCTTCTCGGCGTCGAGGTAGCTCTGCGCCGGGGCCGCCGCCCCGATCAGCACGGCCTCGTCGGCCTCGTGGACGAACGGAAGGTCGGCGTCCGCCTCGGAGTGCACGGCGATGGCACGCAGGCCCAGCCGCTTGACCGTACGGATGACGCGCCGCGCGATCTCTCCTCGGTTCGCGACCAGAACGGGGCCGAGCGTCTCATTTAACACGCCGACCACCCTATGACCGTGACCGACTTGACCCCGTTCCTCCTAGCGCACCGATCAGACCGGCACGTTCTGTAGGAACTCCACAATCACCGGCGGCTAGAGCCGCAGCCGGTCGACGACGCGGGCCAGGGCCTCGATGGCGGCCGGGTCGTAGGCGCTGCCCGAGGTCAGCCTGATGCGTTCGAGCGCGGCGCCCGCCCTGTCGCGGTCGGTGGACGGCCCGACCAGGTCGTCGTAGGCGTTGGCGACCTTGATGATCCGGCTCGACAGCGGCGGGTCGTCGCCGATCGGGTCGCACTGGCGACTGACCACGTCGGCCACCCGGTCGAGCACGCCGGTCTGCCTGATCACCTCGGCGCCCAGCTCGGCGATGCGCCTGGCCTGCGCCGGGTCGGCGAGCACGGTCGCGCCGCCGGGGATCGGGTCGCGCAGCGAGAGCTGGCCGATGTCGTGCATGAGCGCCGCGTACTCGAGCTCCAGCAGTTCGGGCTCGGCCATGCCGAGCTCCCTGCCGATGGCCACGGCCAGCCGGCTGACCCGGCGCGAGTGCCCCGGCTCGACGTACCCGCCGACCTCGGTGACGCGCGACAGGGCTCGCACGGTCTGCAGGTACGTGGCCCGGATGCCGGCGTATTTGCGGAAGGCCACCTGCGTGACCAGCAGCGGCGCGGCGAACACGAGCAGCGCAACCAGGTCCATGCTGTGCGTGGCCAGCGCGAGCAGCACCCCGGACGCGGCCACCGCCGCGCCCAGCGGGAACGCCATGTTGAGCTCGTCGCGAACGGCCACCCGGAACGCGGTGCGCACCTGCTCGGCCCGCAGCAGCGCGGCGATCAGCACGTCGATCATCAGCGTGCAGGCGATGAGCGTGACCATGACGACCAGCGCCGGCCACCAGGTGCCGTGCTCGCCCTGGGTGAGCAGGTGCAGCGGATCGGCCAGCGGGCGGAAGGCGAAGGCCAGCAGCGCCCCGGTGAGCAGCCTGCGGGCCATCGCGTCGAGACGCGGCGGCCGGCCGACCGCCAGGTGCGGCAGCGCGCCGGCCATCATGCCGACCGCGATCACCGCCACGACCTGCAGCGCGGAGTGGCGCAGCGGGTTCTGGCTGAGGTCGAGCAGCAGCGTGTAACCGAGCGCGGCGGCCGCGCCGATCGGCGCGACCTCCCTGTTGCCCGGCATGGTGAGCCTGGCCAGCTCGCCGACCGCGATCAGCGCGCCGAACCCGATGGCGATCTCGGGATGGTCGAGCCCGACCGCCGCCGTGTGCGCCACGCCGGCCACGGCCACCAGCCCGGCCGCGCAGATGAGCAGGAGCTGGCCCGAGTCGAGCCGGCGCAGGACGGTGTTCCTGGTCCGCTCCTCGGGACGGGTGCGCTCGATGGTCATGGCCCGGTCACCACTTCGATCGGCATGGTCGGGTCGTCGTGGTCCTTGATCGGCGTCTCCGCAGCCTCGGGCGGCGGCGGATCGACGCGCCGCGGCGGCTGCCACGGCTCGTGTTCCAGCGCCCGGATGAAGGCGTCGACCATGACCGGGTCGAAGTGGGTGCCGGCGCTCTTGCGCAGCTCGTCGAGCGCCTCGGCGACCGGCCGCGCGCCCCGGTAGGACCGGTCGGACGTCATCGAGTCGAACGCGTCGGCCACCGCGATGACCTTGGCGAACTCCGGGATCTCGTCGCCGGCCAGGCCCATCGGGTAGCCGGTGCCGTCGTGGCGCTCGTGGTGGTGCATGATGCCGGCGTAGGCCTCGTCCAGGAAGCCGATGCCGCGCACGATCTCCAGCCCGCGCATCGGATGCAACTGGATGGCCGCGAACTCCTCCTCGGTGAGCGGCCCGTCCTTCTGCAGCACCTTGGTGGGCACGCCGAGCTTGCCCACGTCGTGCAGCATGCCCGCGTAGCGGATGGCCCGCAGCCGCTCCTGGCCCATGCCGATCTCCTGGGCGATCATGGTGGAGGCGTGGGACACCCGGGTGCAGTGGCCCCTGGTGTAGTAGTCCTTCGTCTCGACCGCCTGGCACAGGGCGGCGATGGTGGCGTCGTACGAGCGTTGCTGCGCGTGATACTGGCCGAACGCCCAGCGCGCCACGAACAGCGGCAGCAGCACCAGCACCGCCGAGATCGACTGCACGGTCGCCCACAGCCCGGCCACCAGCAGCCCGAACGTGCCGTAACCGAGATACGACAGCAGGAACTGCACCATGCCGCGCATCGGCACCTCGACCGCGCGCACCCGCGTGGCGAGCCTGATCACGGTGAGCGTGAGCACGATGTTGAGCGGCACGAAGACGGCGGTCGCGGCGGCGTAGGGGCCGATGAGGTCGTCGAAGGCGTTCACCTCGGGCACGCCGAGCCGGCCGCCGAGCCCCTGGTAGACCCACCCGGCGGCGTAGCCGCAGATGGCGAACTGAGCGCCGTTGAACAGGCGTTTGACCAGCGGCAGCCCCGGGCGCACGCTCACCACGGCCGTGAGCCCCACCAGCGCCGAGCCCTCGGGCCCGATCAGCACGACGGCGGCCAGCGCGGCCGAGAAGCTGACCGACACCGCGAACTGCTCCACGTTCAGCAGCGTCGGCATCGACTCGCACACCAGGAACAGCAGGGCGAGCACGAGCAGCACGCCCAGGTGTTCCGGCGCCACGAGGACGCCGTTGATCGCACTGCGGCCGATGAGAGCGGCCGCCGCACCGATCACGGCGACCAGGTAGACCCTTGCGGGCCACGGCAGATCACGCATTGCGGGCCCCCTACGGAGATGTCAGGTCCAGGACACCCCGGTGGGAACCAGCCCGCCGGCGCCGGCCACGAACGCGACCACCGGAGTGATCAGCACGATGCCGGTGAACAGGCGGGCGACCATGACCTTCAACATCCACATGCCTCCACGTCGAATTCTGTGGTTCACGCTACAGAAGAGGACGTGGGTAGATGGGCTGAGTCGGAAATCGCAAGCAAAGCGTAATCAAGTCACTACCTGGCGCAACGTAGCAGGCCAGGGCGTGCGTCCCGGCGGTTATGGGCGATCGGCGCGGCGGCGGGCCCACTCCACGGTGTTCTTCAGCCCCGTGGCCAGGTCGGTGCGCGGCTGCCAGCCCAGGCCCTCGTGCGCCGGCACCGGGTCGACCGCCATCGCCGGCAGGTCGCCCACGCGGGGCGGCGCGAAGCCCGGCTTGTCCTGAGCGCCGGCCGCGTCGGCGATCAGCGAGTGCAGCCGCCTGTCGGTGGTCTGGATGCCGGTGCCCAGGTTGAACCTGCGGCCGTTGCCGTCGGCGCCGCAGGCGCGCACGAACCCGTCGACCACGTCGTCGACGTAGATGTAGTCGCGGGTCTGGGTGCCGTCGCCGTAGACCACGGTCGGGGTGCCGTTGAGCAGCGCGTCGGTGAAGATGGACACGACCCCGGCCTCGCCTTCCGGCGACTGCCTGGGGCCGTAGACGTTCGACAGCACCAGCGTGGTGTACTCCAGCCCGTACAGCGCGCGGAACGTGGCCAGGTACGTCTCGCCGCTCAGCTTCGAGGCCGCGTACGGCGAGCGCGGGTCGGTCGGCGCGTCACCGGGCACCGGGATCGTCATCGGCCGGCCGTAGACCGCGACGGACGAGGCGAACACCACCTTGCGCGTGTTGCCCTCGTGCGCTGCGGTGAGCACGGACGCGGTGCCCTCGACGTTGATCCTGGCGTCGTGCACCGGGTCGGCGACGCTCTTGCGCACGCTGATCTGCGCGGCCAGATGGCAGATCACCTCCGGCCGCAACTCGGCCGCCAGCGAGATCAGCGCGGGATCGCGGACGTCGAGCACGTGCAGGTGCAGGCGGTCGCTCTGCGCGGCCCCGGCCAGATTCTCCCTGCTGCCCGACGACAGATCGTCGGCCACGTGGACCTCGTGCCCGTCGCCGATCAGGCGATCGACGAGATTGGACCCGATGAACCCGGCACCCCCGGTAACCAGCACGCGCATGCGCGCAATCCTAGTCCGCGAGGTCCGCTCGCACTTGCGCGATGCGATCCAGGACCTTGGAACGCAGATCGGCGGGCACCGGGTCGCAGCCGCAGTGCTTGGCCACCAGCGCCTTGATCGCCTTGTCGAGGTCGTATTCCTTCAGGCAGGGACTGCACTCGTCGAGGTGGACGCGGATCTCCACCACGTCGTTCTCGGTCAGCTCGCCGTCGAGGTAGGAGTAGACCTTGTCCAGCACCTCACGACAGTCGGTGTCGTGCGGGTTGCCACAGCTCATTTCGATCCCTCCGCCGGGACCAGGCCACGCTCGCGAGCATAGTCTTCCAGGAGACCCCGCAGCTGCCTGCGCCCTCGATGCAGCCTCGACATGACAGTGCCGATCGGAGTGCCCATGATGTCGGCAATCTCCTTGTACGGGAAGCCCTCCACGTCGGCCAGGTACACCGCGATCCTGAACTCCTCGGGCAGTGCCGCGAGTGCTTGCTTGATGTCTCCGTCGGGCAGGTGCTCCAGCGCCTCGACCTCGGCCGACTTCAGCCCGCTCGAGGTGTGCGACTCGGCGCGCGCGAGCTGCCAGTCCTCGATCTCCTCGGTGCCCGACTGCTTGGGCTCACGCTGCTTCTTGCGGTAGCTGTTGATGAACGTGTTCGTCAGGATCCGGTAGAGCCACGCCTTGAGGTTCGTGCCTTCCTGGAACTGGTGGAACGACGCGAAAGCCTTGGCGAAGGTCTCCTGCAGCAGGTCCTCCGCATCCGCGGGATTCCGGGTCATCCGGAGCGCGGCGGAGTAGAGCTGTTCGAGATACGGCATGACGTCGCGCTCGAATCGCTCGCTCCGCTGCTCCAGAGTCTCCGCGCCTGTCGCGGGCACCGGACCCACCCCCCTAAGATCACCGGTGGCCGGCTGTGGCGGGACACCGTACTCAGGGGAGAATACCCGCTCGTCGGTGACCGGCTGGTCAGCGGGGAGGGGTTCCAGCAATGTGAGCATGCTCGTCGCAACACGCCCGCACCCGCGTCTGTTCCCGCAAGATAGAAGGTACGAAGGACCCGGTGCGGGGAAAACCATACGTACCGGCTGGTAGCCATTTTCCGGAACCCAGGAGTCGCGTGTGCTGCCCATTCCGGCCGAGGAACTGAACGGCTCAGGGACACTCGGGCCGTACTGGACCTTCTACCGCGCCGTCGCCGCCGAACAACTGAACCGATGGCTTCCCGGAGAACCCTCCGTGATCCTCGATCTGTCAGGCGGTCGCGGCCGGTGGTCGGGCCAGGCGGCCAGAGCGGGGCATCGGGTGATCGAAGTGCTTGACTTCCGCCGGACGGCCGACGCGCAGTCCCGGCTGCGCGACGCCGACCGGGTCCGTCACGTACGCGCCGACGATCTGGCGTTCCTGCCCGACGCGAGCGTCGACGCGGTGCTCGCCGAAGAACGGGCGATGTCCATCGAGCTGATGGCCGAGTCCGCGATGAGCGACGTGGCCAGGGTGCTGCGCCCCGGCGGCCGCGCGCTGGTGTGCGTCGACTCGCTGGTGCTCGGCATGGCGATCCTGGCCGAGCAGGAGCAGTGGCAGCACCTGCGCCAGACGGGCGAGGTGATGCTGGTGCCGTGGCCCGACGGGAGCATCACGCGTTGCTTCAGCAGCGGGCAACTGCGCGAGCTGCTGGCTGGTGCGGGGCTCGAGGTGGAGTGGATGCGGCCGCGCACGGTGCTGTCGCCGTCCACGGTCGACCACGTGCTGGGGTCGGACACGCGGGCGCTCGCGTGGCTGGTACGCACGGAGCTCGACGCGCACCCGGACGACGACGACACGGTCGGCATCCACCTGGTCGCCAGCGCCCGCAAGACCTGACCGCTTCGGCGGCGTGCTGTGGGCGGTTTGTCACAGACGGGGCGCCGGCTACCGGCGGCGTTCCCGCTTGCCCTGGCACTGGACGCAGCGCGCCGCCTCGGGCCGGGCCTCGAGGCGGCCTTCAGGCACCGGCCTGCGGCAGTCCACGCAGAGGCCGTAGGTGCCCTCCTCCAGGCGCTTGAGCGCCTCGATCACCGCCCTGCGCTGCGCGGTGGCCACGGTGAGCATGGCCTGGGCGCGATCGGCATCGGTCAGGTCCGAACCCGCGTCGGCCGCGGAACGGTCGCGGACCGCGACGGGATCTCCCTGCAGAACGCCGATCGAGCGATCCAGTTCCGCGAGCATGTCTTCCAGCCGCTGACGAGCGGTCGCGACGTCCACGAATCCGCACCTCCGGGTAAATGGGGGCAACCCGCGACTGGACTCCCCGGTAGTCCCGCCCGGTGCATTGGGGGTTTGTTATGGCGGTGACACCGAGTAAACGGATGCATCGCTTTCCTCACCGGATGCCCAATTACTGTGCTTCTTACACCTTTAAAAAAGTGCGCTTTCCTCCCCTTCCGGTAGAGGTTTGATGAGGTCTGGGCCATTGTTACGGACGTTGTTCACGTCGGTGGAGACCGGGTACGCGGTCAGCCGTCCCGATTCGGCCGGGACCAGCAGGCCGGACGCCTGTTCGATATCGGTGAGCTTGGGGTCGAGCCACTCGGCCCAGCGCTCGCGCTCGATCATCATCGGCATCCTGTCGTGGATGCGGCCGAGGTCGTCCTCGGCGTCGGTGGTGATGACCGTGCAGGTGACGAGCCACTTGAGCGGGTCGTCGTCGTCGCGCGTCTTGTCCTTCCAGAACTCGTACAGGCCGGCCATGGCCAGCACGCCGCCGTCCTCCGGGTGGATGAAGTACGGCTGTTTCTTCTTCTTGTCGCCTTCGACCGGCATCCACTCGAAGTAGCCGTCGGCCGGCAGCAGGCACCTGCGCTTGGCGAACGCCTGCTTGTACGACGGCTTCTCGGCGACCGTCTCGATCCTCGCGTTGATCATCCGCGAGCCCACGGACGGGTCCTTGGCCCAGGCCGGCACCAGGCCCCACTTCACGATCCGCAGCTGGCGCACCGCCCGCTCGGCGTCCTTGGGCACGCGGCTGAGCACGGCGTAGACGTTCTTGGTCGGCGCGACGTTGTAGTCGGCGCCGAGCTCCTGGTCGGGGTCACCGTCGAGCTCGACCTGGAACTCCTCCAGGAGCTCGTGCTTCTTGCGCGCCGAGGCGTATCTACCGCACATAACCCCACATTGCCATGTCCGGCTTTCGCTCGCATGTTTGCTTGGGGGACGATTCCGCTTCCCCACCGACCCATCGGGTGGCCGTGGGGTGGGTCGGCGCGCTCGGGAGAGGGGACGATTCCAGGTCGTCGTCCTGGACACCGGCGCGGCCCCAAACCAGCCATCTCGCACCTCGCCAGGGCCCCGACCCGCCCTATCTGCACCTCGGCCCGGGCTCTGACCCACCCTCCTGCACCC
>NZ_JABCPZ010000105.1 GCF_013283785.1 Nonomuraea antri | reverse complement strand
AACCGGGGCCGACCCCCTCCCCCTAAACGATCTTGAACGTCTGCGAGGAACGATGACCTTCACCCCACCACCCGGCGCCGACGAGGCCATGCGCCAGCACCTCGTCCACGCCGCCGAGATCGCCCGCCGCACCGGCGTCACCAAGGCGGCGGTCAGCCTGTGGATAGCCCGGCACCGGTCGCTGGCTGAACTCGTCATCACCTGGGTGGGCAAGCACAACCCGGTGTTCTGGTGGCCGCAGGTCGAGGCGGAACTGCAGCGGCTCGGCCTGCCAGCCGCGCAGGTGGGCGAACCTTCGTGCGGTGCCAGGCGCACCCACGACCACATCACGTTCGTGTGCGTCCGCCCTGAGAACCACGACGGGAGCCACGTCGACCGGCGCCGCCGCGCCTGCTGGACGGGTGACGAGCCAGCGACGGACCTGGACGGCCGGCCCCTCCTCACCGGCACCAACCCGCCAGCGTCAGCAGACCTGCGGGCCTTCCGCCGCCGCAGGTAGCCGCCTGAGGCCACGGCCCGACCAGCAGACACCCGGTGTGCGAGTCCCGGGACGGGCACGCACCACAAACGATCTTGAACGGAGCCTCGATGACCAGACCATCGCGCGCCCTCACCACCCTCCACCTCGCCGCCCACTTCCTCACCACCGGCAGCGTCGGCACCGCCTGGCGAGTCACCACCGACCAGCTCGGCCCCACCGCCCAGCGCGCCGGCCGCCTGGAACGCCTCACCCTGTGGAAGCTCCTGCTCGACGTGCCCGGCCCGAACACCGACCTCGGCACCAACGAGTACGACAAGGACACCGAGATCGCGATCCTCGCCGCGCTCAACGCGATCGACCCCGAGCCGGGCGCCGCCTGGCACAGCCGCGGCCTCACCACCGACGACTCCATCCCTCCGGACCAGCAAGCGCCAGGCAAGGTCGTGCTCGCCTACGCCGCGTTCTGGAAGCTCACCGACACCGCCGCATCCTCCTTCGGAACGGAGCCTCGATGACCAGCAGCAGCCCCGCCGGGCGTCTCATGTCGTACGCGCACACCGCGATCAGCCGCGACCACGACGCCCGCCAGCGCCTCGCCAAGAGCATCACCATCGGCCCCAGCTTCGACCTGGCCGACCTGGTCACGTCCGTCCTCGCCAACGCCGGCCGGGCACGCCCCTACCGGGCGGCGCTCGACCTCGCCGAGGCGACCGGCGACACCATGAAGGGCTTCCGCACCGTCTACCAGGACACGCTGCGGGAGGTCATCAGGGAGGGCATCCCCTCGGCTGACACGCCGGTCGGGGACCTGCAGCGCCGCGCCGAGCACGAGGGCGCGCTGACGTTCCTGCGGGACGTCGGCCCGATCCTCGGCATCAGGTAGAACCGACACAACCCCCACGAAGGAGCCTCGATGATCATCGAGCTGGACAACGGCGACTACATCACCACGCAGGAGCTGCGGGACATGGAGCACGAGCCCGAGCCCGACCCCGACGCGTGGCACCCGGAAACCGGGGCTGAGCCCCAGGACGCGGCGCCTGTCGAGTACTCGACCGAGCCGCCGTTCTAACCCGCTGACCAACCCTTGAGGCCCCGGCGACCTGCTCGCCGGGGCCTCTCGCGTACCCCCACCCCTCCGCGCGATCCGGCACGCTTGCGCGCGTGGCAGACGAGATGCACCCATGCGCCCGCGGTACGCGCTGCGCTGCCCGGACCAAGGACGGGCCGGCGCTCTCGTACCGGCCGTTCTGCGACACCGACCGCAGCTTGATCGCGCAGGCCATCCAGGGCATGCCGCTCCTGTACGCGGCCATGGCCGACCTGCTCGTGGCGGACCGGTCGGGCGGCTTCGCCTACGACGCCGTGAGGGTCACGACCAGCCAAGGCAGGCCCGTCCCGATCAACCTCGACGCGGACGCCAGCCAACGCGAGATGGCCGAGATCCTCGTCTCGTGGGAGGAGCGGGTTCGCGACGTCGCCCGCATGCCGGCGCTCGACACCGCGGCGTCACGTGGTCAGCGGCTCGGCGTGCTGATCGCCCAGGCCGTGACCGTGCTCGCGCCGCGCCTCGATGCGCTGCTCGCGCTCCAGGCCGCGCCCATGGTGCGCGGCGGCGAACTCGTCGACCTCGACGGCGCGGGTGCGGGGCTGGAGATCCTCGACGTCCGCCGCCGCGCGGTCGCTCGGCTGCCCGAGTCCGGCGGCGACGACCGGCCGCTCTCCGTGCCGTGCGGCGGCTGCGGGTGGCGCGGCCTGATCGAAGTGCTGGATTTCCTCGGCCATCTCGCCGGGGCCAGGTGCCGCCAGTGCGGCCACCGGTACGACGTCGAGGGGCTGGCCGAGCTGCGCGCCGCCACCCTCAGGCGAGCAGCTCGGCGCGCGGCAGCGAACATGAAGGGGGACCGGTGAAGGTCTGGTACGACACGGAATTTGTGGACACGGGAACCTCGATCGAGCTGATCTCGATCGGCCTCGTCGCTGAGGACGGCCGCGAGTACTACGCGGTCAACAGCGACACCCCGCGCGGGATGCTCGGCCGGAACGACTGGCTGTTGCGGAACGTCGTCCCGTCGCTGCCGATCGCGAATCGGGCGTCGCTGGACGCCTATCTCAAGCAGCCGGCGAGCGCGAAGGCGAAGGTCGACTTCGAGGTGGCGCTCGACCTGAAGGACACGCGGGTGAAGCCGCGGTGGGTGATCGCCAACGAGGTGCGTGACTTCCTCCAGAGCATCCCTGACCTGGAGCTGTGGGCCTGGTACGCGGCCTACGACCATGTGGCGCTGGCGCAGCTCTGGGGCCGCATGACCAACCTGCCCGCCGGTGTGCCGATGTGGACGAACGACCTCAAACAGGAGTGCATGCGGCTCGGCAACCCGGCCATGCCCGAGCAGGCCGAGGGGCTGCACAACGCGCTCGCGGACGCTCGGCGCAACCGCGTCATGCACGAGTTCCTGGAGACCCTCGCGAAGGGTGATGCCTGATGCCCACGATCGCGGTCGACTTCGACGGCGTCATCCACGCCTACTCGAAGGGCTGGCACGATGGGACGATCTACGACCCGCCCATGCCCGGCGCGCTCGACGCCCTGCGCACTCTCATGCGCGACTACGCCGTGTTCGTGCACACCAGCCGCAACCCGATTCAGGTGTCGATCTGGCTGCGCGAACACGGCTTCAAGACGCGCATCGACGGCGGCCTGCTCACCTTCTGGAACGAGCGTGACGTGCTCCTCGTGACCTGGAACAAGCTGCCGGCCATCGCGTACATCGACGATCGCGGCATCCGCTTCGAGTCGTGGGACCAGGCCCTGGCCGAGTTGCGCGCAGTCACGAAGGAGAGCCGGTGATGGAGAAGTCCGTCTACCGCTGGAACAGCGACAAGCCGTACCGTTGCCCGGACTGCTACGCGGTCGCGGTGAACATGGAGATCCCGCGCTGGTGGCGCGTCTACACCTGTTGCAAGTGCGGGACGAGGTTCACGCGCTGGCCCGTCCTGGCGCGGTTCCTGCGCGACGCGGGCGTCCAGTGCAGCTTTCACAGGGAGCGGGGGACTGCCTGATGCCGTACACGATGCATGGTCACTGGTACGGCCCTGGCGAGCCGACCGATCCTGCCCTGATTGGGAAGTGCGCTGGCCCTGGCCCTGGTCGGTGCCGAATGTGCGCGGCCGAGGCAGGGGACGTGCCCGCGCCCGCGGCCGACGTCGAGCAGCTCCGCCAGGACCTCGCCGCCGCCCGCGCCGAGATCGAGGAACTCCACACCGAGCGCGTCAAGTTCGCTGGCGGCTACCTCATCGAGCGCGACCGCGCTGACCAACTGGAGGCCGAGGTCGAGCACTGGCTGGACCAGGTGACCGCCCTCGGGGAGCAGCTCCACGCGGCCAGGCTGCGCAGGCCTCTGGACTACGGCGTCGAGTTCGACATCTTCGTGGGCCCGTACGACACGCTGGCCAGCGACGGCAGCGTCTCGACGCGCTGGCAGGTGCGGATCGGTGAGTGGCCCGAGCGGGTCGAGGTGGCCGACGAGGCACGCCCGTACAAGGCCGCCGCACGGCTCAGGGAGTTCATCGGCGAGGCTCAGGAGGCGCTCACCGTGCTGGAGGGGCTCGGCGTGTATCGCGAGGACCTGCCCGCCGTCGATACACCGGCCGGGGGCGCGATCGTGCACTGTCCGGCGCTGCCGTGCGCGTGGCGCACTACGTGGGACAGCCAGCAGGAAGCGGCGGACGCGCAACGCCGGCATGTGGTCGAGGAGCATGACGGGGACCCGCGCCCGGCTCCCGAGCATCAGCAGTGGAGGCCCTCGATCGTGTCGCCGTCGGCGATGGAGCGTGGGTGGTGATCGCGCCTCTCGTCCAGCGCCTGGCCCGGCGGATCATCGAGCTGCGCTGCTGGACGTACGAGATCAAGTGGCCGCAGCCTGGCGTGCTCACGGCCGAGTTCCGCACGAGTCCGCTCGTGCCCACGTGGCTGGTACTCAAGCTCGCGCTCGCCCTGATGCGGCGCGAGGAAGAGACCAACCGGTTCCGGCTGACGCTCCTCACGGTGGCCAAAGCGCGCGTGGACCGCCGGCCTGTCGACTGGCACGTCACGTGGCAGGTGCGGCGGTGATCCCCGAGGAGCAGGCCGACGCCGACCGGGCGGCGGTCGAGCTGGCCGAGCGTGTCGAGGAGATGCGCCAAGCCATGATCGCCAAGTTCGCCCCCGTGTTCGAGCGGATGGCCCGTGAGGCGCGGCTCCTGGGTGAGGCGTTCCATCGGCTCGGGTGGGGGCTCACCCCTGCCCAGGCCCGGCGGCACCGGCGCCGTTGCTGGGTGTGCAACCCGCGCGGGTTCCCTCGGCCGTTGCAGGTCGACGGGCGGGAGTACGCGCGCCGGCGCCGCGCCCGGGTCCGCCGTCGCGCTGTGCGGCGGGCCGCTCGTGGGCGATGATGGACGGCATGGGCATTCACCCGTCACGTCCTGAGCCCGAAGCGTGGTGCACCCTCGACGGCGAGGCCATGCCGTACTCGGAGTGGGCGCACCAGATCGGCGAACGCTACGCGGCCAGCGGGCACGAGTCCTACTCGGCTACGGACCCGCGTTGGCCAGGGCAGGTGTTCGAGGTGTCCCACCCGTTCGCGCCTCTGCACCCTGACTGGCTGCCTGAGCAGCAGTTCGGGACCTCGGACGGGACGTTCCCGATTGAGATCCGACGCCCGGCAGAGGACGACCTGATGCCGGACTCGTCGTGGCCGGTGCGCGCGTCGATTCTCTCCTACGTCTACGAGACGTACCTGGGCGAGCAGCCCGAGCGTGTCGACGAGCGGTCGGAGCCTGACGACGAGTAGGCCGCGTACCCCCAGCGGTCGGCGGGCAGCGGCATCCTGCCCGCATGGAACACGTCGACGGACCACGCAAGCTCAACGGCGGCCGACCGGTCCGGCTGTGCGGCCGCTGCTCGGTCATCCTCCGCTACGACGACGGCAGTCCGTACCTGGCTGGGCCGCTCCCGCCGTGCGAGCCCGACCAGCCGCCCACCGCCGAGGCCAGGCCGCGGCTCCTGCGGCGCCTGGCGGGCCGCGTGGTCGAGGCGTTCGACGACCTGTTGCACTTCGACGAGCCTGATCCGCCGTGCGACGTGGCCGACTGGGGATTCGACCAGCCGCGGCGGCCATGAGCGACGAACGCGCGGAGGTGCAGGCCGCGCGGATCCAGCTCAACGCCATGCTGTCCGCGATGCGCTCGTCGGGCCTGATCGAGCCCGAGCCCGCGCCTGATGTGCAGGTCATCGGCAGGCAGTTCGGGTTCGAGATGCTCAGGCGCTGGTGGCGGCACGAGAGCCCACAACCGGCGCGGTGTGCGCATCCTCGGCCGGTGCCGGTCGAGTCGGTGGTGACGGGGGAGCTGCTGGCGCGGCTGTGCCCGGACTGCGACGAGCAGCTACCAGCCGAGGCGTCGTGGCGGGATGAGTTGGATCAAATCCCATTCTCATGGCTGTGATCTATGTCACAGTTACCAGGTGTAGAACGCCCCTTGATCGCCCGGTCGTGCGACGGTTCCGCCGCCGCCACGCCGACGCCGCGCCTACTTGCGCACGCTCTGACCTGGTGTAATACTCACGTCTCAAGCTAGACGATCTGTACCCCCGAGCCCACAGGCCCGGGGGTTTTTCGCGTTTCAGGGGGTGAACGGCCCTGATCGAGCCCGTCACCCTCGCCGACGCAGCTGAACGCCTCGCCACCCCACGCTCAACCATCGGCGTGTGGGTCCACCGGTACGGCGTGCGCCGCCTCGGCACTCGGGGTCGCTGCGTCCTGGTCGATTTCTGGGACCTCGCCGCGATCGACTGGTGCGTACGCAACGGTCACCAGGTGCCGGCCACGCCCGCTGAGCGTGCTGCGCTGCGGCACCCCGTGGTCTGCGCATGAGAAAGGCCCCCACCCGGGAGGGCAGGGGCCTCGCGTCGCGCGGGTCACGAGCTGGCGGACGCCCGCCGGGCCGCCATCCGCGCCTTGATCTGCCAGTCGGCCGGCGCCGTCCACCGGTGCCAGCCGGCGTCCTCGGTCCAGCGCTGGGAGTGGTCGCGCTTGTCGATGCCGCACCAGGCGCAGCCGCTCGGGATGATCTCGTGCATCGGCTCTCCAGACTTGGGCTGGGTGAGGGTGACGACCGCGACCAGCTCGCCGCCCTTGGCCGCGCTGACTGCCTCGTCCCACGTCCTGGCCCACTCGGCCTCGCGCCCGTTCGGGGTGTCGAGGATGACCGCGAACAGGTACTCGCCGAACGCCACGCGGGTGTAGACGGCGCCGTCGTACTCGACCTCGTACACGGTGGCGCGGTTGTTGCGGACGGCGGTTGCGGTGGTGGTCGTGCTGGTCAGCGTGCGCATGTGGAGCCCCTCGAAACCTTGTTGGCTGATGTGACAAGGTTATGCCCAGAGTGGCAACCTAGTCAATAGAGCCAACAAAGACAGGGGCTACTCGCTCTGCTTGCGCGGCCGGCCACCCCCAGCACCTTGCCCCGGACGATTCGACGCCCACGCCCGCCACTCCTCCTCCCGCTCCGGAAGCCACCCCGGCGTCTCACGCTCCTCGACGATCACCCCATCCGGAGTCGGGCACGGATGCTCCGACTCCTCGTACCTCTTCCGGTAGACCGCGATGGTTTGCCCGGAAACGCCGATCCACCGGCCGACCGTGGCCATGCCCACATACCGAACCGGTCGCGCCGGCTCCTTGCTCTTGGCGGCCACGCCGCACCACCTTCCTAATCCTTGTCTGCTTATGCAACAAGGTATCAGTCCGGCGGACGAGAGGGGAGGCCCGTGAACACCCCCGTCAGCGCCGACGAGATCGCCCAAATCCGGCTCATGAACGAGCAGGGCGCCACCCTCCGAGAGGTCGCGCGCACCCTCGGCCGCGCCCACTCCACCATCTCCACCATCGCCGCCCGCGAGGGCCTCACGTGGGACCGGTCGGCGCACACCGCAGCCGCCACCGCCGCCGCGAGCGCCGACAACAAGGCCCGCCGCGTCGCCATCGTCGCCCGCCTGTACGGCCAAGTCGAAGCGCTCCTCGACCGGCTCGAAGCCGACGAGTACGCGTGGACGACCACCACCGTGGCCGGCGTCGAAACCGTCACCGTGCCCGAGCCGCCCGCCCAGGAGGTCAAGGCGCTGCTGCAATCGATCAGCGCAGCGACCACCTCGGCCACGAAGCTGGAGTCGATCGACTCCGACCAGGGCGCAGAGGGCGCACGCTCCATGCTCGGCGCGCTCGCCGACGGCCTCCGCGCCATCGCGCAGCAGCTCCCCGACGACGAGCCCGCGGCCGACCCCGACGACGGCTCGGGCGATGCTTGACGCGGTCACCGCGGTCCTGTCGCCCAAGCAGATCAAGAGCATCGTTGGCAGCCTGGACACGCCCCAGATCGCGTTGTGGTCCGGGGCGGTGTCCAGCGGGAAGACGATCGCCAGTCTGCTGGCGTTCCTGATGGCCGTGGCGGCGGCGCCCGACACCGGGTTGATCGTCGTCGTCGGCAGGACGCTGCAGACGATCGAGCGGAACCTGATCGACCCCCTACAGAGCACGTCGCTGTTCGGGCCGCTGGCCAAGCAGATCCACCACACCAACGGCGCGACGACCGCCATCATCCTCGGCCGCAAGGTACACCTCGTCGGCGCGTCCGACTCCCTCGCAGAGGGCCGTATCCGAGGCGCGACCATCGCCCTGGCGTACGTCGACGAGGCGACGCTACTCCCGCACGCGTTCTGGATGATGCTCCTATCCAGGTTGCGCGTGGCGGGCGCCCGGCTGCTGGCCACGACCAACCCGGACGGGCCAGCGCACTGGCTCCGCCGCGAGTTCATGAGCCGCGCCGGCGACGTCGGCATGCGGCACTGGCACTTCACCCTCGACGACAACCCGAGCCTGCCCGACGACTACGTGGACCGGCTGAAAGCCCAGTACACGGGCCTCTGGTACCGGCGTTTCATCCTCGGAGAGTGGTGCCTCGCACAAGGCGCCGTGTACGACGCGTGGGACCCCGACGTGCACGTCGTCTCTGAGCTGCCCCGGATCGACTCGTGGGTGGCGCTCGGCATCGACCACGGCACGACGAACCCGCTGCACGCCGCGCTGCTCGGCATCGGCGACGGCGCGCTGTACGTCACGCACGAGTGGCGCTACGACAGCAAGATCGGCCGCCGCCAGCTCTCCAATGTGGAGTACGCCAGGCGGCTCAAGACCTGGTTGGCCGAGGCGTCTGTGCCCGGCACGGACCTCAAGGGGATCGCGCCCCGGTACACCGTCGTCGACCCGTCCGCGGCAGGGTTCCGGATCGAGCTCAAGGATCAGGGCATCCGGTCGGTGGTCGGCGAGAACGACGTGATTCCCGGCATTCAGATGGTGGCCTCGCTGCTGGCGACGCGCGGCCTGTACGTGCATGAGTCCTGTGTCGGGCTGATCGAGGAGTTCCCGGGCTACTCGTGGGACGAGAAAGCGGCCGAGCGCGGTGACGATCAGCCGGTCAAGGTCGCTGACCACGGCCTGGACGCCTTGAGGTACGGCGTTTACACCACCCGTTCCGCGTGGCGGTCGAAGATCGCACGCGCCCGATTGGAGATCGCAGCATGATGAACCCGGACGAGCTTGAGAACCGGTTCCGCTTCCACCCGGCCACGACCAAGCAGCGGCAGCGCGATCACGAGTACGTGCGCGACGAGTGCCTGTCGCTGGCGACCACGCTCAACGAGACCCTGCCCGATGGGCGGGAGAAGTCTCTCGCGGTCACGCACATCGAGACGGCCATGTTCTGGGCGAACGCGGCCATCGCTCGCCAGGGCCAGGCGTGACTCCGGAGATCGCGGCCGAGCGTGCCGCCGACTTGCTCGAACTCGCTGCCGATGATCCGCTGCACAGTGAGACCGTGCGGAACCGGATCGCGATCTCCGAGGCGTGGATGCGGTTGCACGATGTGCTCGTCAACGCGCCCCAGACCGTCGAGCCCCTGCGGACAGGCCCGGAAGACCTGGTCGTGAAGGTCCGTGAGGTCCGCGACATCCAGGGCCGGTCCGGCAACTGGGACCACAGCGATTACCACCGTGGCCTGTACAACGGGCTGGAGCTGGCCGTGTCGATCCTCGAAGACGACCGCAGGCCGGTCTACCGGGATGCACCGCCTGAGGGTTACCGCAGCGAGCGCGTGAGCAACCCGGTCCCTGAGGAGGAGCGCGGCCCGGTCGTCAACATCTCGGGCGTGCCCGCCAACGCGGACCCTGAGAAGATCGCCGCAGACGTGGCCGCCGCGCTGGGCCGGCCTCGGCTCGAACAGCCGGTCAAGCTGGAGCCCGCAGACGCGGCCCGCATCTGCCACGAGGCCAACCGCGCCCTCCAACTCGCGACTGGCGACCCTGACCCATCGGAGCACTGGGAGTACGCCCCCGGCTGGCAGCGGGACTCCGCAGTCGCGGGCGTTGAGGTTGCCCAGCGGGGGGCGACGCCCGAGGAGCTGCACGAGGCGTGGGCCGAGCGGAAGCGCGCCGAGGGCTGGACGTACGGCGTCTTCAAGGACGATGAGGACAAGACGCATCCATGCCTGGTCCCGTACGCGGATCTACCGCCTGAGCAGCGGCTCAAGGACGTGCTGTTCGCCGCGATCGTCAAGGCCGTGTCCTGATGGCCCTGAACGCCACCATGCCCGTGTACATGCGCATCGGCACCGGCCTCGAACGGCAGGTCGGCACGATCACGATCCCGCTCATCACCGCAGGGTCACCCGACGAGTTCGGTGCATCCCCGGCCATCCTCGACCTGGACGCGCTGAACCGCCAGACGGCGGCCATGCTGCGCGCAGCGGCTGACGAACTGGAGAATACCGAGAACGGGTCGGCCAGCCCATGATGGCCACCGTGTACGTGGTGCTCGGCGACCCCGACGGGCGCCTCTCCGTGTCCGGGTTCGCTGAGTACGTCGAGGCCGCCCTCCGCACCATCGAGACCCACGCCGAACGCGTGCACGGCCGCTGGCTGTCCGAACCTGCTGACCTGCCGTCCGCCGTCGTGGCGTTCCGCGTGGCCGAGGCCGGCGTCGCCCAGCTCAAGCAGGCGCTCGCCGCCGTCCGCGCCCACTACGGGCAGCGCTCGATCGCGTGGGCCGAGGCGCAAACCACCTACTTCCTGTGAGGAGCCTGGTGTCTCCTGACGAGGCGATCGAAAACGCCGCCCGCGTCCTCCGCAACGCCGAGGGTGAGACGAACCTCGCCACGATGGAGCGGCTCAACGAGCTGGCTGACACGTGGCTCGCGATGGGTGCGCTCCTTCTCCAACGTGACCGGGCCTGACCTCCACCCCTGACCACCTGGGAGCTTTCATGCCGTTGCCCGACGGCGGCGGCGAGTGGCCGCCCCCTGTGCACGCCCCTGTGCTCGACAAGATGACCGAGTGGTCCGCCTGGTACAGCGGCGACGCTAACCAGCTCTCCGTGTACTACGGCGGCGAGAACGCCGACGCGTTCGACTCCGTCAGCCGCGCCCGCATCATCAACCGGCCCAGCCAGTACCGCGGCGGCGTCGTCGGCAAGCTCGCCCGCTGGTGGTGGGGACAACCCACCCCGCAGGGCGACCGCCGCACCAAGATCCACCTGCCGCTGGCCGGCGACATCGCCGCCGTGTCCTCCCGGCTCCTGTTCTCCGAGCCGCCGACCCTGGCCGTCGACCACGCCCCGACACAGGCATGGCTCGACGAACTCGTGGAAAACGGCATCCGCGCTGACCTCCTGGAGGCCGCCGAGGTGTGCGCCGCGCTCGGCGGCGTCTACCTGCGCACCGTGTGGGACGAGGAGATCCGCCCTGAGGGGCCATGGCTGTCCGCCGTCCACGCGGACGCAGCGATCCCCGAGTGGCGGTGGAACGTGCTGCGTGCCGTCACGTTCTGGCGCGTCGTCGCTGAGGACGGCAAAAGGGTCATCCGCCACCTGGAGCGGCACGAGCCCGGCGCGATCTTCCACGGCCTGTACGAAGGCGACTGCGACGACCTCGGCCGCAAGATCCCGCTCACCGAGCTGCCCGAGACGGCCGACATCGCCGAGTCGCTGACGGACGGCGACATGATCGAGACCAAGGTCAAGTCCTTGACCGCCGGGTACTGCCCGAACATCCGGCCGAACCGGGTCTGGCGTGCGCTCCCGGCCGCGGCCAACCTCGGACGCTCCGATTACTCGGGTGTCGAGTCGTTCATGGACTCGATCGACGAGGTGTACGCCAGCCTGATGCGGGACGTCCGCATCGGCAAGGGCCGCCTCATCGCGCCCAGCTCGTACCTGGAGGACCTCGGCCCTGGCCGGGGCGCGGGGTGGATCGACCGCGAGGTGTACGAGGCCGTCGAGATGCTCGGCGGCAGCGACCGGATGGAGTTGCAGGCGCACCAGTTCGCTATCCGGGTGGCTGACCACCTGATGGCGATCGAGCACCTGCAGAACCGGATCGTGAGCATGGCCGGGTACGCGTCGCAGACGTTCGGTGAGACCGGCGACGTGGCGGTGACCGCGACCGAGGTCAAGGCACGCGAACGCAAGAGCATGACGACCCGCGATCAGAAGGCGCAGTACTGGGGTCCGTTCCTGGGCGCCCGGCTGCAGAACCTCGCCGAGGTCGCGCGGATGCACTTCGAGCGCGAGGACATCGAGCCGGTGCGGCCTCGCGTGATGTTCGGCGACAGCGTCTCGGAGGACCTGCTGAGCCTCGCGCAGACCGCCGCCGCGCTGCGCCAGGCCGAGGCCGCCTCGACCAAGGTCCTCGTGACTCTCGTGCATCCGGACTGGGACGAGACGCAGATCGACGAGGAAACCGAGCGCATCCGTGAGGAGCGCGGCTCGATCGTGGGCGACCCGTTCGCGATCCGTCCGGACGGGGCCACGATCCAACCCGGCGACCCTGACGAGGAGCCGGTCGAGGACGCGGCCTGACGGCCCGGGCCGGTGTAGGGAGGTGGTGGCGTGGCCGTCAGTGAGCAGCAGCTCGACCAGATCGCCGCCACCGTCGCCGACCTGTACCGGCGCGTCGAGCTGGCCACGGTCCGCGCGGTCACCGCGCGGCTCCGAGACGGGCTCGCCGCGAACCCGCTGCAGGACAAGGCCGACGCGCTCGCGAAGCTTCGGCGTGCGGCTCAGACGATCCTCGCTGCGCTGTCCAGCAGCGCTGGCCCGGCGATCCGTCAGGCGGTGGCTGCAGCGTACGCGGCCGGGTATGGCGGCGCGCTGACCGGCCTACCGGAGGGCTGGTTTCCCCGGTCGGGGATCGGCCAGGACGCCCGCGCGGCGTCCGAGGTCGCGCCGAACATCGCCACCATCGAGGCCATCGCCCGAGCCGTGCACACCGACCTGGGCCACGTCAGCCGCAACATCCTGCGCGACATGCTCGACGCCTACCGGGCCGTGCAGGTCGAATCCGCGGCCCGCATCGCGTCCGGGGCGTTCACGCGCAGGCAGGCGGCGCAGGCGGTGTGGCAGCGGCTGGTGGACAAGGGCATCACCGATTTTGTCGACTCCGCCGGCCGTCGCTGGCGGCTGAGCTCGTACGCGGAGATGGTGACCCGCACCAACGTCAAGCGGGCGGCCGTCGAGGCCCAGAACCACCGCCTGGCCGAGGTCGGCCTAGAGCTCGTGTACGTCCAGGACGTCGTACAAGAGTGCCGCCTATGTCTCGTCCCCGGCACCGTCGTAGAGGGGCCAGTACCCACGTGGCGTACTCGATCGGAGTACACCGGCGACGTAATCAGCATCACGACGGCCAGCGGAAAGAATCTGACGGGAACGCCAGATCACCCGGTGCTCACCGCCGCCGGGTGGCGCGCTCTCAAGGATCTTCAGCCAGGCGACCAAGTCATCAGCCACAACGGAGAGCAGCGGTACCCGGGTGTCATGCCAGATGACGTACAGGTGCCAACCCTCATTGAAGAAGCGGGCAAAACGCGGGCTCCACTCCTTCTTGCGGGCCCAACCCGTCGTGATCTCGACCGCAACATTGCCTATCGCGAAATCCGCGCAGTGTTCCCCAATGAGGGCCTGCTGCCGGAAGACGGCGCCGCGCTCTGTGAGCCAGTGCGCGACCTGAGCCTCATAGATCGAATCGGAGCCCGCTCGACGCTCTTTGGCCAGAGCGATGGCCTCGCGTACCTCGCTGGGCCGGGGCCTGCCGGTGTTGGCCTCGTGCATGGGGTCGAGCATCTGGGCGCGCTGTTCGGGAGTGGCATCGCGCCAGCGCTTGAGCATGGTCTCCCTGGCCATGGTGGAGCGCTCGTGATGGGTCAGTTCGGCCATGTAGCGGACGATGCCGTTGTGCTTGGGCCTGGCCTGGACGCCTGCTCGTCGCAGGTAGTCGGTGACAGCGCGGTCGCTGACTTCATAGGCGATGCCGAGGTCCGTGATGGTCTCCCCGTTCTGGTAGCGGGTGACAAGGTCGGCGGCCTGCTCGTCGCTGAGTTTGCGGGTGCGCTGGCCATTCGTGGCTACCTCGACTCCACGCGAGGCGAGATGGGTGACGACCTTCCGATGGCCGATGTGGAAGGCGGCCATGAGCTGCTTAATCGTCTCGCCGGCACGGTAGCGCTGGACGAGATTGTCAATGTCGACGTCCGTCATTACTCGGGGCACGTCTGGGACCTTTCGACTGAACCGGCCTGGTTTATCGCGAACGGCATCGTTACGCACAATTGTAGGCCGTTCGAGGGCAAAGTTCTATCGATTGGCCCTGATGCCCGTTCGGGGAAGATCAAGTTTGAGCACATGATCGAGGACGACGTCTTCATCGAAGTCGACGTGGTCGCCACCCTGGACGAGGCCCGAGCGCGCGGTCTCCACCACCCGAACTGCCGCCACAGCATCTCGGCATATCTGCCTGGTGTGACCAAGCTGCCGACGAACACGGCCGACCCCAAGGGCAACGCGGCTCGCGTCCGGCAGCGCGCGATCGAGCGGGAGATCCGCAAGTACAAGGAACGCGTGGCGGCGGCCTTGACCCCGGACGCGCAGCAGGCCGCGGCCGAGCGGGTGCGCGCGTGGCAGCAGATCATGCGCGACCACCTCGCAGCCAACCCGACGCTCAAACGGCTGCCGTACCGCGAGCAGATCGGCGGCGGGAACACGCCTGGCAAGCGCGGCCCCGAGGGCGGCGCGGTCGGTGACGTCAGCCCGCCGCAGCAGGGCAGCGCGTTGGACCTGCTGCCTCCTGATCTTCGCGGCCCGATCTGACACCTCGCGCAGGAGCGCACGCTGCCGCCGTCCGCGCCTGTGCGGCCCCGTGCGCACCTTTCGCGCACCAGTGAGGTATCTGTGCCGCCCGCACCCTCCTGGGGCGTCTGTGGCGGCCCTGGAGCGTTCCCGCCTGCGCTCGAACGCCCCCACCTGATCTTCCGCCCGCAACGGGCGGCGCCCCTGCCCGCAACGGGCAACCCACCACACCCATCCCGAAACGGGAGACACGCATGCTGCTCGACACTCCAGTCATCACCGTGCCCGGCGCCATCATCGGCTACCGCAAGGACGGCCGGCCGATCCGCCTCATCGCCGGCGGCTCGGGCGAGGACGACACCACGCAGACGGACGAGACCGCAACGGACTCGACCGCTGACGACGGCAAGCCCGACGACGCGCAGGACAAGCCCGACGAGACCGGTGACAAGCCGGACACCGGCAAGTCCAAGCCCGGCGACGACCTGGAGTTCTGGAAGCGCAAGGCCCGCGAGCAGGAGACCCGCGCCAAGGCCAACAAGCAGGCGGCGGACAAGGCCGCTGCGGACGGCAAGGCGCTGCTCGACAAGGTCGCGGAGGCCCTCGGCCTCAAGTCCAAGGACGAGGACCCCAAGGCGGTCGCCGAGCAGCTCACGACCAAGCTCGGCAGCACCGAGGGCGCGCTCCGGGCCAAGACCGTCGAACTGGCCGTGTACAAGGCCGCCGCCAAGAACGGCGGCGACGCTGATGCGCTGCTCGACAGCCGAGGCTTCCTCAGGGCCCTCGACGCTCTCGACCCGTCCGACGACGGGTTCGACAAGGCCGTGGCCGACGCGATCCAGACCGCCGTCAAGGCCAATCCCAAGCTCGGCGCCGCGCTGGCCGAGGAGCCCAAGCCCAAGCCGTCCAGGTCGGGCGGCGAGATCCCCGGCGCCCCGAGCGGCGGCAGCAAGCGCCCCGCCGGCGGCCTGGCCGGGGCCATCAGCAAACACTACCGATAGGAGGGCATCGTGCCCGTTACCCTTGCTCAGGCGCAGGTCAACGCGCGTGACGACATCACTCACGAGGTGATCGACAATCTTCGTCGGTACTCGTGGGTGGCCGACCAGATCGTGTGGGACGACACCGTCACCCCCGGCACCGGCGGTGCCTCTCTGGTGTACGGCTACACCCTGCTCAAGACCGCCAGGGCGGGCGCGTTCCGCGCGATCAACGCGGAGTACACGCCCGGCGTGGCCGAGCGCGAGCACAAGACCGTGAGCCTCAAGCCCCTCGGCGGGAGCTTCGAGGTTGACCGGGTGCTCGACGGGCTCGGCCCGGCGCAGACCGCCGAGGTCGCATTCCAGATGCAGCAGCTCCTGGTCGGCACCATGACCAAGCTGACCGACGCCATGATCAACGGCGACACCGCCGTGGACGTCAACGGTTTCGACGGCCTGGACAAGCTGCTGGTCGGCAGCTCGACCGAGTACATCCCGGCGGACGCGACCAAGTACACCGACTGGACCGTGGCCACGGTGGACAGCCAGGTCAAGGCCAACCAGCGGCTCGACATGGTCGACGAGTGGCTGTCCTCGATCGTCCCGAGCAAGACCGGCTCGGGTGACCTCGGCGCCCCTGGCGCGCTGCCGCCCGGGGTCAAGGCCATCATCGGCAACACCAAGAGCATCGCCCGTCTGAGGGCGCTGGCCCGGTGGGCGGCGATCTACACGTCGGAGAAGGACGACCTGGGCCGTCAGATCGAGCGGTACGGCGACTGGGTGCTCATCGACGCCGGCGACAACGCGACCGGGGCGGGGCCGATCGTCCCGATCGAGACCCGTGACCCGGACGGCGCTGGCGCTGGCGGCAACATCACCGGCCTCACCGACCTGTACGCCGTGACGTTCGGGCTCGACTCGTTCCACGGCGCGGCCATGGCGGGCCGCCAGTTCGTCCGGTCGTGGCTGCCGGACTTCTCCACCGCGGGTGCGGTCAAGACCGGAGAGATCGAGGTCGGCCCCGGCGCTGTCGTGCTCCGCAACACCAAGGCGTGCGGGGTCCTGAGGAACGTGAAGGTGGCTGCCTGATGCGCTACTACAAGATCACCGCGCCGTCGCAGGACTACCACGGCAGCGTGGGCGGCGTCGGCTTCCACAAGGGTGTTGCCCGGGTCGCAGAGGACGAGGCCGGTACGGCGCTCGACTACTTCCGGCGCAAGGGCTACGACATCGAGGTCATCGAGGAGACCGCGGTCGAGGAGCCCGAGAAGCCGGCCGAGAAGCCGGCTGACGGCGACGGCGGCGGCGACGAGGGTGACGGCGGAGGCGAGGAGACCAAGCCCGCGCAGCCCGCCGCCACCCCGGCCAGCACCAGCCGCAAGGCCCGATAGGAGGCCCTGATGGCGCGTACTGCGCTGACCGCTGTCACCCCCTCCGAGGGGGGCATCGACCTCGACGGCGTCGACACCCCAGCGGAGCTCACCGACGGCAACAGCTTCGTGTGGGCACCGGGCCGGAAGTTCTACGTCAACAACGGCGACGACGCCGCGCTCACCGTCACCGTGCAGTCAGCGGCCACGGTCGGCGCGTCCGCGCTGGCCGTCGCTGACCTGCCGATCACCGTGGCCGCCGGCGCGCGGCGCCTGTGCGGGCCGTTCGGCCCCGAGTACCGACGCGCTGACGGCACGGTGTGGATCGACTACGCGGGGACCACACCGGCGAACGTCACGGTCGCCGCCCTCGACTGAGAGGGGGTGGCCGTGGCGCGCGTCTACGCGACCCTCGCCGAGCTGGCCGACTGGTACTCGCCTGATCCGGTGCCGGACGGCATCACGGATCGGGACCTCTCCCGCGCGAGCAGGCTGATCGACAACAACCTGCTCAAGACGGCGTTCTACGACGTCGACACCGACGGCTATCCCACCGACCAGGACCAGCGCACCGCCGTCCGTGACGCGTGCTGCGCCCTGGTCGAGTGGTGGGAGGCGAACGGCGACGACGGCACCGGCGCGGGCGGGAACCTGACCAGCGTCACCGCGGGCAGCATCAGCTACTCGCGCGGTAGCCGGTCGAGCAGCTCGGGCGGGGGCGGGGATGATCCGCGCATCTCGCGCGAAGCCGTCGAGATCCTGGCCGCCGCGTTCACGCTGCGTGGCGTCAGCATGTGGGACTCCTGATGGCGCGCGGGCGCATCCCCGGGTGGATGCTCACGCAGCTCGGCCAAGACGTCACGATCGAGCCCTACCTCGGGTCGGGCTCGTTCGGCCCGGTCTGGGGGCCGCCTGTCACCGTGCGGGCGCTGGTCGACAACCGGCGCCGCCGGGTCCGGTCGGCGTCCGGGACCGAGGTCATCAGCGAGTCCACCATCCGCGTGCAGCTCACCGTGACCTGCCCAGTCGGGTCGCGGGTGACGCTGCCGGACGGCCGGACCGGGGTCGCCATCACCAACGCGCGACACGACGGCGGCACCGTGCGGGTGCCGTCGCATCTTGAGGTCGCCCTCACCTGAGTTAGGAGGTGAGCGGGTGCCCAAGAGCGCGCGGTTGAAGCTCAACCTCAAGGCCGTGTCCGCCCGAGAGCGGGCGGGCGCGATCAAGGGCCTGAACATCGCCCTTCTCCACCTGCTCGGCGAGTCACAAAAACTCGTCCCGCTGGAGGAGAGCATCCTCTCCGACTCGGGCACGCCGTCCGTGGACGAAGGGGGGTTGAGGGGTGCCGTCTCGTACGACACCCCTTATTGACGCTGTCCGACAGCATGAGGATCTTGGACTGCGTCATGACGAGGGAAGATCAGCAAAGTATCTTGAGACGCCGATGACGGTCGAACGTGACACCGTATTGGCCCTCATAGCAGCCCAAATCCGCAGGTCACTGCGGTAAAGTGAGAGCAAAGAACCCCGGCGAGTGCGCCAACACTCCCGGGGCGTGGCCGATCCCGTGGAGGGGACCGACATGACTGAGCGTACCTGCACGCTCGGAGGGTGCAACAAGCCGCACTACTCCAAAGGTATGTGCAAGCCCTGCTACCGCCGCGACTACTACGTGCGCAACGGTGAACGCGAACGCGCCAACTTCAAAGCGTGGCGGGAACGCAATATCGAGCACGAGCGTCAGCGTTGGATTGCGTGGCATGCTGCGAATCGCGATGCTCTCGCCACACACAAACGGGAGTTGTACGCGGCGGATCCTGAGGGGGACCGTAACCGCGTTGCTGAGTGGCGTAAGCGGAACCCGGGAAGCCATCGCCGCTGGCGAGAGGCCAACCCAGAGAAGTGGGCTCTGCTCAACCGTGCGAATCAGCGGCGGAGACGCTCCGGAGACAAGGTCGACTACTCCAAGATCCTTGAGCGTGATGGCTGGGTCTGCCACATCTGCGGCTACCCGATCGATGGCCTAGACGACTTGCACTTTGACCACGTAATCCCGCTTATCAAGGGCGGACCGCACAGCTTGACGAATATCAGGCCCGCCCACGCGAAATGCAACCTCAGGAAGGGCGCGAAGCTTCTCGAAGAACTCGCCCTAGTCTGAGTCCCTTGACAAGCCCCGGCTGATCGGCCGGGGCTTTTTCATGCCAGGAGGTGCGGTGACGCTCCTCGACGAGTGGTGCTCCCTGCTCGATGAGCTCGGACTTGGCACCTACCAGGTGGACGGCGGGCTGGGCGGCACCATCTTCCACACCGTGCTGCCACCTGAGCCGGACGTGGCCATCGCCGCCGCGCTGTACGGCGGCGACGAATCCGACAGCCGCAACCCGTGGTCCGAGCCCCGCATCCAGGTGCGCGTGCGCGGCACTTCGACGGACGCCGGAGTTGCCGAGCAGCTCGCCCAGGACGTCTACGACGCCGTGCACGGGCTCGGCGCTCGGGAGCTGACGCCGGGTGGGACGTGGCTGCAACTCGCGGTCGGCGTGCAGGCGGGCCCTGTCTACATCGGGCCGGATGCCAACGACCGCCACGAGTACACCGTGAACTTCCGCGTGGACCTTGACCGGCCCACGCCCAATCGCCCCTGAGGAGGCGACTATGGCTCAGCGGCGCATCAACGCGCGCGACATCATTTTCGAGGTCGAGGACGCCACCCCAGACACGTGGCTGCCGGTAGAGCGGCTGACCTCGGTCACGGTCAACCCCAGCGAGGGTGAGGAGACCGTCGACACCACGGACTTCGACAGCGAGGGCGTGGCCGAGTCGGAGATCATGCAGCGCGGCGCCAGCCTGGAGCTGGAGGGCCAGGCGTTGCAGGACTCCGTCACTGGGGCGCTGCCGGTCGGTCGTGCCCGGGTGGAGGCGATGGCCGGCGAAGACAAGGTGGGCTTCGAATCGCTCGGCCGGGTGCGGTTCCGGTACCCGACGGCTACCGAGTGGCGCATCTGGACCTGCACGTTCTCTCTGGGTGAGCAGGGCGGCGGCAACAACGACAAGGTGTCGTGGGGTGCCACGATCACCAAGTCGGGGCCGACGACCACGGCGGCGGTTGCCTGATGAGCGACGTCGACTTCGAGGCCGAGGACCGGCCTGAGTTCGAGTCCTGGGACGCGTTCTGGGACGAGACCCTCCGCGCCGAGGCGGCCGAGCGCGGCCAGCAGCCGACCGAGGTGATCCGCGGCGTCACCGTGCGGGTTCCGCAGGACCTCCCGCTGTCGTTCGAGTTCAAGGCCAAGAAGCTGAAGAACAGCGACAGCGAGCAGGATTTCGCGGCGCTGCTCGCCAACCTGTTCGGCACCGACGTGCTCGACGCCTGGGTGTCCAACGGGATGGGCGGCAAGGAATTCAAGGTGGTCCTGGCCTGGGGCCTGTCCCATGGCAAGGGCAAGCCGATCACTTTCCGCGAAGCGTACGACAGCGTCATGGCCGCCGAGTCGGATGACGCCGACGACGCCGAGGACGAGGGAAAAGACTCACCCCAGAGGAACGCCGCATCCGGAAGTACTGGGGCGCGATCGAGGCGGACTTCCACCGCGAGTACGGGCTCCTCCCGCAGGGCATCGCGGCGCTGACCTGGCGTCAGTTCTGGGTCCGGCTCGCCTTCCTGCCGCCTGAGTCGGTCTATCACCGCATCACCGCGAACGAGCCGATCGAGCTGACCGGCGAGCACGCCGAGGCGTACATCGGCACTCTCTGACCTGCGCATGCGAGAGGTGGTGATCTCTCGTGGCGCTCACCGTGGGCGAACTTGTCGGCTTCATCGACCTCGAAGACGAGGGGTTCACAAGCGAGCTGGACCGGGCCGGGAAGGCGCTGGAGAAGCTCCAGTCGACCACGACGGCCAAGACCGCTCAAATGGAGTCGACCGTCACGCGCAGCATGGCGCAGATCGAGCGCGCGATCGACGACGGCACCGACTCCACCGAGGCCGTCGCCGAGCTCAAGCGCATCGAGGAGGCCATCGACCGGCTCGACAAGAAGACGACGCTGGAGATCGACGCCGAGATCACCGAGGCCCTGGCAGCTCTCGGGCTGCTGGAAGCCGCTGCGGGCGAGGCCGGCGAGCAGACCGCCACCCGGTTCTGGCAGGACGCCAACGGCAAGTGGCACGACGAGAGCGGCAAGTTCGTGTCCGCGTCGTCGGCCATGTTCGACGGGGTCACCGCGGGCGCGGAAAAGTCGGCCGGCCTCCTCGGCAAGGTGTTCAACAGCGCTTTCTCCTCGATCGGCGAGACCGGGCCGATGGCCGTCGTCAAGATCGCCGCCGCCATCGAGCTGCTGCCCGTCGCAGCCAAGATCGCCGCAGCGGGCGTAGGGACGCTACTCGGCGCCGCCCTGCTCTCGGTCGGCATCAAGGCGGCGCTCGGCGCCGACACCGTGCAGCGCAGGTGGAAGCTCCTCGGCGACCAGATCGGCGACGGACTGGACGACGCCGCTCAGCCGCTGGAGGGCAGCGCGCTCCGGGCCGCCGACGTGGTCGAACGCGCTTTTCGGCAGTTGCAGCCGAGCCTGGCGCGCGTCTTCCGGGATCTCGTGCCCGATGTAGATCATTTCGTGTCACAGGCGGGCGCTGGGCTGGCCACCTTGGGTCCGTCGCTGGAACAGCTCGGCGACGCTTTCGGCAGCGTCCTGTCGGCGCTCGGTGATCGCATGCCCGCGATCATGCTCAATATTCAGGAAACGATCGACACGTTCACCGAAATGATGAACGACGATCCGCAAATGCTGGCGAATCTGATCGAGGATGCGACAGCGTTCATTTCGGTGCTCGCAGAAATTCTGCAGCATGCCGATCTCATTCATGCCATCCTGACGGTGCCGATCAATCCGACTAACCTCGCTGATTATGCGCTCGAAGCGATGGGCGTGGTTACGGCCCAGCAGGTTTTGGAGGATCAGGCCGAACAGCTCCCGACCGCCCTCGGAGGTCTGACCAAGGGCCTGCGGGACGCGATGCAGCAGGCCGACGAAACGCAGGATAAGGTTAAATCCCTTTCCGACGAACTGGCGCGATTCTTCAACCCGGCCCAGAACGCCCTTTCCGCCTCGAATAACTTTTCCAAGGCGTTGAAGGAAGTCCGGAAGCAATTGGAGGAGGGTAAGCCCTCTCTGCTTGAGCGGAAGATGGCGCTGGAGGATCTGCTCGGCGCGCTCGCGACTAAGGCCGAAGCGGAGAAGGAAAGCACCGGCGCGACGACCGCCTCAACGAAGGCGTTCGAGGACAACGCGGCGATGCTGACCAAGTTGGCCGGCGAGTCGGCTGAGGGCGGGCAGGCGCTGATCGGGTTGGCTCAGAGTTTGGGTTACACGGTCGATGAGACCAAAAAGGGCATCAAGATCACCGACGAATTCGGGAAGACGATCACCACCATCCCGAATAACAAGAATATCGACGTCAAGGCCGACACTGCCCAGGCGCAGCGCGAGGTAGGCAAGGTCTCGACCAAGCTCGACAACCTGAAGGGCGACGCCAAAAAGGCAGGTCAGGACGTCGGTTCAGGCTTGATCGCAGGAATCAAGAGCCTGCTCGGTGACGCCATGGCGGCGGCCAAGAGCCTCGGCCGATCAGTGATCGACGCGTTCAAGAAGGAAACCGACTCGCACTCGCCGAGCCGCGAGTTCGAGCAGCTCGGCAAGTGGACCGTCCAGGGCCTGGTCCAGGGTATTCGGGCCGAAGAAAGCACCGCCGTCGAGGCCGTCGAGCAGATGGTGGACAAGATCAAGGAAGCTTTCGAGTCCGAGCCTGACGTCGCTGACGGCCTGATTGCCTTTATTAGTAGGGGCAACGACTCGCTGAAGGCGCTCGCGGAAAAGCGCGACGAGCTGGTGGAAAGGCTCGCGAACGCAAAGGAGTACGCCAAGAAGGTCGCGGGCGATGCCCGCGAGTGGGCGGACATCACGGGCATGTCCGAGGACGAGATCAACTCTGGCGACTTCTCGGGGGCATTGCAAAACCGGGCACAGTCGATCAAGGATTTCGCCAACAACATCAAGTCGCTTGCTGAGCGCGGCCTGAACAAGACGACCCTGCAACAGATTATTGATGCCGGGGTTGAAAAGGGCGGCTCATTCGCTGAGATGCTGGTGGGCGCGGATGGCTCGGAAATCAAGGCCATCAACAAAGCCCAAAAGATGATTGACAAAATGTCCACGCAGCTCGGAAAGAACGGCGCGGACGCCATGTACGACACCGGGAAAAAGGCCGGTGAAGGATATTTGAAGGGCTTGACGGAATCGCTCGCCAAGCTCGACAAGGAAATGAAGAAGATTGTTGACGCCTTGGTGCGGGCGATCAAAAAGGAATTGAAAATCAAGAGCCCGTCGCAGGTCATGGCCGACATCGGCACCCAGACCATGGCCGGCCTCGTCGTCGGCATGCAGTCCATGGCCAGCGCGGTCATGGACAGCGCGACCGGCCTCGTCCGCGGCGCAATCCAGGGAGCACAGGCAGCCGTCACCGGCGGCGGCATGGGCAGCATCGGAACAGCACCCGGCACTATCGGCCGAACCTCGGCGGTGGCCGGGCTGGGCCTGCAAGGCGTCCCGTACCAGGCGCAGCAGCCTGGCCAGCAGGCCCCGGCTGCGGCCGGGATCGTGGTCAATGTCGACCAGCGCGGGAGCACGATCCGCGAGGACCTCGACATGACCAAGTACGCCCGCGAGGCGGGCTTCCAGGTCGCCGTCCAGGCATAACCCCTCATCGACAGCAAGGAGGTGGTCCGGCCATGCCCGGACTTCAGGGATACAGCCCGGCCGACCTGGCGCGGCTCAGGTCGGCCCAGCACATCCGGGGCGGCCGCACGCACGCCACCCGCGACCAGGTGCGCGAGTACCGCGATGGCGCTGGACGGCTCGTGCAGGAGCGCACGGATCAGCTCGGCAGCATCATCCGGCGCCGCCGGGTCGGGCGTGAGGGCGAGGCCCAGGACGTCGAGGTTTTCCTGCCGCATCTGCGGGTGCAGTGGCGGCCCATCGCAACGGAGGAACGATGAACGGACTCGGGCTGCCCGCAGCGCAGCCGAGCGTGGCCGAGCTGGAGGCGCAGCTCGCCATGGCCCGCGCGCTGGAGCCGATCCAGCGCGAGCTGGCCGACGCCAAGCGGGCGTATCGGGACGCGCTCGACGGCGGCGACCAGGCCGTCATCGAGGCGGCGAAGGAGCGCAAGCGCAAGGCGGCGCACGACGCCAACGAGACGCGGACATGGCTGCGTCGCGAGGCCAGGATCGCCAAGCTGCGCCAGCAGCTCCCCGCCCTGGTGGAGCGGCTGGCCGGCCGCATCCTCGACCCGGACGGCCGCGAAGACGTTGAGCTGCGGGCCGAACTGCAGGAGCGGGCGGACGGGATGCGGCAGGAGCTGGAGGCGCTGGAGGGTGAGGCTGTGCCCCTGCGGGAGCTGTTCGCCGCCGCCGGCCCGCCCGTCATCGTCGAGACGCCCTCGGTGACCGAGGTCGAGTTGCCCACCGCGACGGTGCGCGCTCGCGCGCAGAAGGGCGGCAAGTGACATGGCCAGTGGACTGTACGTGGTCACCTACCAGGACGTTCTCGACACCACTCAGCTCGCCCTGGACCTGGACCTGGAGACGCACAAGTTCGCCCTCTACACCTCCAGCAAGACGCAGGACTACAACGCCAACAGCGTCTACAGCGCAACCAACGAAATCTCGGGCACCGGGTATACGGCGGGCGGCAAGGTCGTCACCGGCACCGCCCTGTCCCTGCCCGGCTCGGGGGTGCTCAAGTACAGCTCGGACGCGGTCTCCTGGCCGTCGAGCACGCTGACCGGCGTGGCGAAGGTGGACATGTATGCCGCCGCGCTCGCTGGCCTGAACCTGATCATGGGCATCGACCTCGGCACCACCTACAACACCAGCGATGGCACGTTCCTGCTGACACCGCACGCAAACGGCCTTTTCCAGGTCGACTTCACCCCCTGACCAGAGTCCTTCCGCTGGTCGAACCGCCGCCCACGGGCGGCCTTTTGCATGAGAGGGGGCGGGTATGGCGATCGCGCTCGCGGTGAACCCGGCGATGGGAACGGGAAGCCCGATCACGTCCCCGACGTTCAGCCCGCCTGCCAACAGCGTGCTGGTGGCGGTGCTCACGGCGTTCGTCAGCGGCGCCGTGACCGTGTCCAACACCGTCACGCCGCGGACGTGGACCCGCCAGGTCGTGCACCCGGACACGACCGGGCTGGCCATCTACACCGCGCCCAACCCGACCGCGCTCACCAACATCACCGTGTCGGCGAGCGCCGACCTGATCGGCGGCGGACTCAAGGTCTACGTGCTCACCGGCGCGCACGCCTCGGCGTTCATCGGCCAGACCGGCACCGGCGCCAGCGCCGTCAACAACGCCAGCCCCACCGCCTACACCTCCAGCCAGGCCGGCAGCCGCGGCATCGCTGGCGCGCTCGAAGCCGCCGGCCTCGGCGCCCCCAGCTCGACCGATGACGAGTCCACGGTGGAGATCGCCGACATCGGCGCCTGGGGCATGGCGCTGATCAAGGCGGCCAACACCGCCACGTCGGGTGAAGCGGTGCCCATCAATTTGGACGCGGCTGGCGGCGGCACCCCGGACTGGGACTGGGTGGCGCTGGAGATCCTGCCCGCCTCCACCGATGCCACCGCCAACCCCGCCACCGTCAACGCCACCGCCGCCGTTCCCGCACCGGCTGTGTCCATCGGCGCCGGTGCCAGCCCGGCCGCCGTCACCGCTTCGGTCAGCGTGCCCAGTCCGGGAGTGTCGGCGGGTGCCTCCACCACCCCGGCCACCGTCGCCGCCTCGGCCAGCGTGCCCAGTCCGAGCGTCACCACCGAGTCCGCCGAGATTGTCACCCCCGCCACCGTCAACCTCGCCGCCGCCGTTCCCGCACCGGCCGTGTCGGCGGGGGCGTCCGCCCAGCCTGGCAGTGTGCTGGCGGCGGCCACGGTGTTCCTGCCGGACGTGGACGCCGTGTTCAACGCCTCCGTCACCCTCCCCGCCGTTCAGGTGGCGGTCACGGTGGACGGTGCCACCGCGTCCGTGCCGGTGCTGCCCGGCGACCAGCTCGACGGGCTGGCTGGCCAGATCGAGATCTATCCGGGGGTCGTGCTCGGGCGCGGCACCCCGTACCGCTGGCAGGCGCTGGAGGGCTGGCGCGGCAAGGACGTCCCGGACAGCGGGAACGCGCCCCGGGCGAACAGGCACGGGTCCGCTCCCGGCCGGCCGTACGGCCGCGAACGCGTCCTCACCTGGTCGGCGCTCCTGCGCGTGCCGCGAGACGAGGTCGAGGCCGCCGTGCTCGCCCTGGAGAACGCGACGCCGCTGCTGGACACGGCCGAGCAGTGGCCGATCGTCATCAACGACCTGGGCACCCCATACGTCTCGTACGGGCGGATCGACCGGGTGCACATCCCCCTCGACCGTCTGATCCGGCTCGGCCACGCCAAGATCGTCCTCCAGTGGATCCTTGCCGACCCGCGCCGCTACAACGTCAACGCCACCGGCGTCACCGTCCCCCTCAACACCACCGTGCCGATCTCCAACGCCGGCAACGCGAGCACGCACCCGATCGTGCGCATCCCCGGCCCGGCCACCACACCGCGCATGACCAACCTCACCTCCAACCGCGTCCTGGAGATCAACACCACCGTCGCCTCCGGTGAGGAGCTCGTGGTCAACACCGACCTCGGCACCGCCAAGACCGGCCCGCCCGACAACCCCACCGTCGACGTGCCGATCACCGACTCCAGCGTGTCGATCGACGACTGGGTGCTCGGCCGCGGCAGCCAGGACATCCGCTTCACCGCCGCCTCGGGCGGCTCCCAGGCCGAGGTGCTCTACAAGGACGCCTGGAACTAACCGAGGGGGTGAACATGCCCGCCTCCGTCCGTTCGGCCAGTTTCGGCAGCGCCGCCGACAACCACGTCACCGTCGCCCGGCCCACCTCAGTGGCGGCCGGTGACGTGCTGTACGCGGTGCACGTGTGCACGCACCCGCTCGCCGCCCAGCCGGTCCCGACCGGATGGGCGGACATCCGGCTGGACGAGGATGCCTTCCTGGCCACCCGCATCCTGCGGCTGATCGCCACCGGCAGCGAACCCTCCGCCTGGACGTTCGAGCAGGCCGACGGCGGCGACGGCGTGGTCGTCATCGCCGCCGTCGCCGGCGCGGACCCGGCCGCGTCGATCCGGATCGCGATCGCCGCCGCGGGCGAGGGCGTCACCACCCCTACCGTCACCCCCGCCGCCGCCAGCCACCTCGAACTGCGCATCCCGGCCGTCTTCTGTCATCCGGACCCGATGGAGGTGGCCGGCCCGGCCGGTTATCAGCTGCGTGGCCAGGAGCAGGGCGGGCAGGCGTTCGCCGCGCTCGCCTCACGGCAGATCTCCAGCAGCTCCCCGTCCGGGGTGAAGGAGTTTCCGCTCAGCGCGGGTTCGCCGTTCTCGGTGCGCGGCATCACCATCAGCATCCCCTCAGCCGGCCTGGACGTCGAGGTGCCGCCGATCCCGCCGGACACCCCAGGCGTCGGCGACGGCTTGTACCTGTACAGGTTCTCCCGGCTGTTCGGCGGGCATCTCGGAGACCTCGCAGTCCACCAACCATCGTTCGAGAAGCGGATCAGCCGCCGCGGGCAGATCAACGTCGGCAACTTCTCCAGCACCTTCCCCATCAGCGACGAGAACGCTGGCGATCTGGCCGCGAAGATCGTGCCTCGCTACCGGACCGATCTCCTCAGAGGCCCGGGTGTGACCGTGTGCGACATCTGGCGGGCGGGCGTGCACTGGGGCCGCTACTGGATCACCGGCGCCAACATCCGCAAAAGCAGGCGGCAAACCCCGGTGCTGTCCCTGTCCGGCGCCAGCCTGGAGGCGTTCTTCCAGTACGTGATGCTGGAGGAGTCGCTGACGCCGTACGTCGGCGTCGACCGGGTCGAGGTCGGCCGCCAGCTCATCGACCACATGCAGCTCCAGCCGTTCGCGGACCTCGGGCTGATCCTGCAAGCCGGGGATTCGGGCAGCGTGATCGACCGGACGTTCGAGGCGTACCAGGCCATGTACGGCCAGCACCTCGCGAGCACGACGGATGGCGTGGACGGCTACGAGTGGATGATCAACTCGGAGTTCGGGCCGGGCGGCCTGGAGTTCCACTGGAAATGGGGCGTCCCCCTCGGCGACCCCAACGCGGCCCACACCTACACCGACAGCCCGCACGGCGGCAACATCCTCGACTGGTCGATCGAGTGGGCGCCCCTACAGCGCGGCACCCGCTGGCGCGTCCGCGGCGACACGATCGACACCGACGCCTCCACCGTGTCCAAGCCGCTCATCTCGGCGGCGTTCGACAGCCCGCATCTGGCGACCGGCGTGTGGCCGCGCATCGACCGGATCGTGGACCGGCCAGGCATCCGCGATGTCGGCCAGCTCGACGAGATCGCCGAGCAGCTCGCGCTCACGAGCGGCGGCGCGCCGCCGGTCTTCTCGATCACCGTCCTGCTGGGCGAGGAACCGTCGATTCATCCGAACATGCTGGGCGATCCGGCCCGCATCGTGATGACGAACGAGTTCTTCAAGCGGGTCAACGGCGGCGCCGGCCTGAACGAGCGCAGGCGGATCCTCGGCATGCGCGTGACCGCGACCGGCCGCGAGAACGGCCGCGACGAGGCCGAGCTGTTCATCGACGACCAGGCCGTCGAGTAGGGGGGCCAGACGTGGACGGGTTTCCCGACGATCAGGCCAGAATCACCCGGCAGATCCAACGCGACATCGTGCAGGCCCAGACGACCGCGGGCACTTCCCGGCCGCTGCTCGAAGCCAGCGCGGGCTGGATCTTCACGGACCGCACTACCCCGCCGACCCCGCCTGCGGGGAAGACGCACATCTACAGCCAGGGCGGCAGGCTGTGGGCGGCCAGCACGGCGGGCGCGGTGCCGCTGCTGCTGCCCCCACAAGGCCCCCCAGTCGCGGACGTGCCCGAGGTTGACGCGCCGATTCTCGGATCCTCCGCGACCGTTGTCGGCTCCGACTACAACACCATCCGGGGCGACCTCATCGACCTGTCCTCCCGCGTACAGGAGCTGATCGAAAGCCTGCGACTCGGCGACGTCATCGGCACCTGACCCCGCTCGTACAGCGGGCCGTCCGCACTGGCGGCCCCCTCCACCCATCACGGCGCCAGCCGTACAACACCTGCACGGAGGCGCCATGCCGCAGCCCGACTCCCTCGGTCACATCCAGATCGGGGCCAGGGAGATCTATGACCAGCTCCTCGCGACCGATCGCAAGGTCGACAACATCGGCGGGAAGGTCGAGACGATCGGCGGAAACCTGTCGACTGTCGGCGGCCAGGTGAGCGACCACGAGACGCGTATCCGGGTGCTGGAGCGCGGCCGATGGCCGTTGCCGTCGCTGGCGGTTGTGTTCGGCGCGGGGTCGCTGGTCGTGACCATCATCAATCTCATGTCCAAGGGGGGCTGATGGTGGAGATCGTCAGTCGCAGGGAATGGGGTGCGGCGGCGCCGACAGGCGCGCTCACGCCGCTCGCGCGCACACGCGGGGTGAAGGTGCACTACACGGGCGGCCGGGTGTCGCCTGAGATCGTGCGCGACCACGACGTGTGCGTGCAGCTCGTCAGGGATGTGCAGCGGATGCACATGTCCGGCGGGCGGGAGACCCGCTACGTGGACATCGGGTACAGCGTGTGTGTCTGTCCGCACCAGCGGGTGTTCATGGGCCGTGGCCCTGGCCGTCTGCCCGCGGCGAACGGGCCGGGCCTGAACGCCGGCCACTATGCGGTGCTGGCGCTGGTCGGAAACAGCGGGTTCACCGAGCCGAACGACGGCATCAAGCACGGGATCCGCGACGCGATCGAGTACCTCCGCCGGGAGGGCGGCGCTGGCCCGGAGATCAAGGGCCACCGCGACGGCTACGCCACGAGCTGCCCGGGCGGGCCGCTGTACGAGTGGGTCAAGGCCGGTGCGCCCAGGCCCAAGACGAGCAGCGGCGGCGGGGCGCCGGCGGCGCGGCTGCCCGAGCTTCGGCCGGGCGACACCAGCCCGCACGTGGTCACGCTGCGGCGGGCACTCGGCGCCGCGGACACGACCTCGAAGAAGTACGACCCGACAGACCCCGACCTGGCCGCTCTGGTCGAGGCGTTCAAGAACCGGCATGGCCTCAAGGGCGGCCTCGTGTGGACGGCCGAATGCTGGGACATCCTCAACGAACGGAGATCGTCATGAGAAAGCCCCTGCTCGTCGTGGCTGTGGCTGGCCTGGTGCTGGCGGGTGCTGGCGTGGGCGCTGCGGCGTCGGCTGCGTGGAAGGAGCCGGCCAAGAGCTACGGCGGCTGCGTCTCAAAGAGCACCGGCTACCTGCGGATCCTGGAGCGCGGCAACCTGCCCAAGTCCGTCAGCGGCGCGTGCAAGAGCACCGAGCGGAAGATCACGCTGTACTCGCGGTCGGGCGTCGACAGTCTGGTGAAGCCGCTCAAGGGGTTCGAGCTCACCCTCGACGGCACCACCGCGACGTGCAAGCCGAACGGCTCCACGTCGGCGGGCCTGCCCAAGTTCGCGTGCGTGAAGGCGACGCCGACCGCGAGCCCGTCGCCGACGTCCTGACCGCCTGCGGTCCCTCAGCATCTCGCCCCGTGCCGCCCGGTGCGGGGCTTTCTCGTCTCCTGAGGAGGAGATCATGAACGACCTGATCCTGTCGTGGATCCGTACCGCCGTGCCGGCCGCCGTGGGCGCGTTCGTGGCGTGGCTGGCCCTGCGTGGTGTCGAGGTGGATCCGCAGACCGTGATCGCGGTGACGGCCGCGGCTGGTGCTGCGGCGACGACCTTCTACCAGGCGGTGGTGTCGACGCTGCAGCGGCGCTGGCCGATCGTGGGCGTGCTGCTGGGTTCGACTCGGCGGCCGACGTACAGCGCTGACCAGGGTTATCACCCGGGCCAGCACACCGGCCGGGACCTCACCGGCTTCTGATCCCTGCACGACAACGGCCCCGCTCTCCTTGGGAGGGTGGGGCCGCTTTCGCGTTGTACGGCTACCGTAGCGGCACCAGCCCGATCACCGCGTCCTCAGCGGCTCTCTCCGTGTGCTCGCCGGCGTTCTCGTCGCTGGACATGGGCAGGAAGCTCACGACCAGTGCAACCCAGCCACGGGCTCGCGCGGGTGCGATCCAGTCACCATGGACTGGAATCGTGAACTGTTGGCCGTTCGGCGCATGCAGGGTGGTCCAGCCGTCGTCTGAGATGGTCACATGGACGTCGCTCGGGGGCGAGGCGGTGAAGGCGCGTGGCCGAGAGTCGAACCCGAGAGCGCGGGCCACGCTGGGCATCGTCTGAGGCGCGCGTTCGTCCGGCGTGGCCAGCAGGAGGAATGCGGCGTCATCTCCGTCAGGTGCGTCACCCAACCAGCCGGACAAGATGAGGTCGCCGAGTTGTCCGCCCAGGCTGCTGCTCATGCGCTTCGCTCCTTCTGCCACTCACCCGAGATCCACGCGTCCACGTCGGCCCGCTCCCACAGCGGGGTACGGCCCACGCGGTCGGCGGGCTCCGGGGCCAAGCCCTTGCTCGGATGCGCCTTGGACCGCCATGAGGCGGCGGTCATGTACCGGCCGTGCGTGGCCAGGTAGGCGACTACTGCTTCGGCCGTCATCAGGGTGCTGGAGTCGTCCACCTGCACCAGCGGTTCCCCGCCGAGACTGGAGGGGGTGGCGCCGACGATCCGCCAGCCGGGAGGGATCTTCGCTGCCTGCCGTTCCAGCCACTCGGCGGCGGGCATGCTGGAGTCGGCCGGATACCGGTCCCAGCGCGCCCAGTCCATCGTGAGCGGCTGGTCAGCCTGCTCAGGCGTGAAGTACGCCTCCCACTGCGGTTGCACGTCGCGGATCCGCTTGTCCGAGCGGAGCCGGATAGTGCCCGCCACAGCGTCGGGGCAGTGGCTGATGGCCTCAGCCAGAGCCCGGGCGCGAGGCGACAACTCGTCCAGCTCCACCTCGTCGTAGCCAGCAGGGATCGATCGGGTGCGCGGGCCGGTCGCATCCCGGAGAGGGGTGCGGACCTTGATTCGGACGGTGGTCATGCTCACTCCTTCCAGGGCTTTAAAGGTCGGTGGCCTGCTCGATCAGCTTGTCCGCCTCCTTAGACCAATGCGGGTGGGACAGAGCGCGGGGGCCGTCCGGCTGGGTGGCTCGCAGCGCCACCATGAGCATGGTCATCGCTGCCTGGGATGCTGCGCCCGTGCTGTCGTAGCGAGGTGTGCCGTAGGTGGCGCCCTCGTGGAAAGCCTGATCCGCCTGGATGCGGTAGTACCTGGCGTGCCTGGCGAGTTCGGAGAGGATTGTCTGCGGGTCGGTGTTCTGCATGGCGTGCCCCTTTACATGTAGTCGTCGCGCTCGGCGCGGACGCAGCCGAGTTGGAAGGAGACCAGCCGCTCAAGCTGGTACCAGGCGGAGTCGTCCAGGCTGACCTGGGCGGGATCGATCGGGCCCATGACGGCGGTGACGTTGCGGGCCTTGACGTCGGCCAGCAACTTCTTCAGCCCGGCGGTGCTGCCTGCGTCGGCGGCGGCGTAGGCGCTGTCGGTGACGACGTCGCAGAACTCCTGGGTCAGGTCGGGGAGCACGGGCTTCACCTTCCGGGTGCCGAGGGCGATCCGCCGGGCGAGGGAGGCGGCTTCGATGACCCACCGGCCGGCGACCTTGGCGGCGGCGACAGCTCCGCGGCGGCACCAGGTGCGGATGGTGGCGACGGTGACGCTGGCCTGGGTGGCGGCGGTGGTGGTGTCCATGCGTCAACAATGCATCGTCACGATGCGCATCGTCAAGATGCACGCCGAGATTCGGGGACTTCTCTGCTCTACGGGCCAGGCTGACGCCCGGCGGCTGCCGACATCAGCGAGGCTATGAGACCCGAATCCAGTTCCCGCACCCTTCCCGTGCGGTGAAGCCCTCGCCCGCGCGCAGCGTGAGCGTGATCCCGTTCGGCGCGTTGTTGACGAGCTGGTTGGCGATGATGTCGCCGCTCCCCGTCGAGCGCTCCCAGTAGCAGTCCGTCACCGGCTTGGACACGGTGCGGTACGTGCCCGGCTTGATGTCCTTGCCCACCGTGTGCGTTCCCTCGCCGAACCCTCCCTGGGCTCTCTTCCAGACCGGCAAGTACTTCGGGCACAGGTGCTTGACCGCGGCGCCGTACAGCACGGCGTCGCGCTGGTGCTCGATCACCAGGTCGACGGTGGGCGGCCCCTCGTAGGCGTCCTCGTCGCCGCGCCCGCAGATCGCGTGCCCTTCCTCCAGGCGGCGGTTCTCGTTGAGCCGTTCGCCGTCCTCAAGGTGTTTGGTCAGCTCGGCGAGGAACGCGGCCTCGGCCTTCGTACGCTGGGGTGCGGCGTCATCCTTCGCGGCAGGCTCGGCTGCGTCCTCCGTGGCGGCCGCGGCCGTCGTCTCGGGTTCCTTGTCGTCCCAGTTGAGCGCCTTGGCGAGGCCGAAGAATCCCACCAGGGCGGTGGCGATGACGGCCAGGGAGATGACCGCGCGGTTCGGAGAGGTCCGCCGCGGCGGTGGCGGCGGGGACGGCGGCCCGTAGCCGGGGCCAGGCTGGGGGCCGGCGTACACCTGCGTCGGCGGCAGATAGCCGGAATGCGTCTGCTGGGGGCTCGGCTGCGCCGGCGGGCCGTACGGCTGCGTCATCTCGGCTCCTTGATCGGGCTGGAGACGATTGTGACGCGTGAGGGGCCGGTTCGGTTGGCGTATGCCGGATTCGGTGTGGTTCTTCCGGGGCTGCTGAGGCTGGATGCCGCCTGCGCGGGGCTGTAGTGGCCTCTGGTGCGCTATTGGGTCTGTCCGGCCCCTTGTTCCGTCCGGACCTGTCTCGCGGCCTCTGAGAGCCATACAGAGCCTTACGTCATGACGTCCGGACATGGAAGCGGCCCGCCCCCGAGAGGAGAGGGGCGGGCCGCTGACCGCGCGAGCGGTGCTCCAGGATGGGTTACGCGAGGCCCCCCGCGCCCCCACGAACCTTGTCCTTCAGCACTTCACTCGGGCGGAACTTGGGTGCCTTCCGGGCCGGGACCTCGGTCGGCTCGCCAGTCTTGGGGTTGGTCCCCTTGCGCGCCTTCAGGTCGGCCACCTCGAACGTGCCGAGACCCTGCCAACGCACCTCGCCGCCGTGCACCAGTTCCTCGGTGATGACGAACTGCAGGGCGTTGAGGACGGCCCTGATCTCGGACTTGGACGGCGTGCCGTCGGCGGCGGCGATGGCCTCGATCAGCTCGGCCTTGTTCATGTCCCCCCCTGGGATGGTCTCCGTG
>NZ_JABCPZ010000104.1 GCF_013283785.1 Nonomuraea antri | reverse complement strand
GGGTGTGGGTGCATGAGCACCGCACCGCCGCCGAGGCCGCGACGCTGCGGACCCGTCAACGGCGCGCCCTGGCCGCCATCGATCCGCGCTCGCCGCTGGCGCTGCGGCTGCGCGCCAGGCTGCACGCCGAGGAGGACTACCACGCCGGCGAGCACGACGCGATACTCCTGGCGCTGGCGGCGGCCAGGGACACCGGCGACGCGGTGGCCACGGCGGAGGCGCTGAGCCTGTCACACCACTGCCTGATGGGCCCCGAGCACGGGACGTCACGGCTCGACCTGGCCCAGGAGCTGATCGGCGAGGCGGCCCGCACCAACCGCCGCGGCGACCTGCTCATCGGCCTGCTGTGGCGGACCGTCGACCTCTTCCTGGCCGCCGACCCGCACGCGGAACGGTCGTTGCGCGAGCTGTCCGACCGGCTGGCGCAGGAGGACCATCTGGCGGTCGGGTACGTCGTCAGCGCCGTCAAGGTCATGCTCGCCATCAGGGCGGGACGTCTCACCGAGGCGGAGACGCTGGCCGCCGCCTGCGCCGAGCGGGGCCAGGACGCCGGCGACCACGACGCGGCCGGCTGGCACGGCGCGCAGATCACCACCATCCGCTGGTACCAGGGTCGCATCGCCGAACTCGTCGAGCCGCTGTCGGAGCTGATCTCCTCTCCCGGGCTCGGCGACGCCGACTACGCCTACTTCCCCGCCCTGGCCGTGGCCGCCGCCGTCGCGGGCGATCACCGGCTGGCCGCCGGGATGCTGGCCAGGCTGCGCGGGGCGGACCTGGCCGAGCTGTCCCGCGCCAAGAGCTGGCTGGCCGCCATGCACGGCCTGGTGGAGGCGGCCCACCTGCTGGACGACGCCGACACCGCGGCCCACGCCTACCGGCTGCTCACCCCGTTCGCCCGGCTTCCCGCGATGGCGAGCCTCGGCATCACCTGTTTCGGCTCGACGTCCCACGCACTCGGCATGGCCGCGTTCACCACCGGCGATCTCTCGGCCGCCGCCGACCACCTCGGCCGGGCCGTCCAGGCGAACCTCGGCCTCGGTCACTGGCCGGCGGCCGTCCTGTCGCGCTGGCGGCTGGGCCAGGTGCTGACGATCCGCAGGGGAACCGCCGACGCCACGGCGCGCCGCCACCTGACCCTGGCCGAGCAGGAGGCCGCCGAACTGGGCATGAAGCTTTCTGCGCGGACGACCGCCAGGCCCGGGGCGGGGTCCGCCAGGCTCGGGGTGGGGTCGGAAGCCGTATGCCGACGTCATGGCCGCCAGTGGCAGATCGAGCTGCACGGCCGCACCGCGCGGATCGACGACAGCGTCGGCATGCGTTACCTGGCCGTACTGATCGGCACCCCGCGCAGGGAGATCCGCGCCATCGACCTCGCCGGGGCCCGGGCCGCCCGTGCGCCCGGCCGGACGGGAGCCGGTGAGAACCCCTGGTCCCCGTCGGTCCAGCCGATGATCGACCACCTGGCTGAACGCCGCTACAAGGACCGGCTGCGCGAGCTCGAGGCCGAGATCGCCGAGCTCGACGCGCTGAACGACCTCGGACGGGCGGCTCGATCACGCGCGGAACGCGACTGGCTGGTCGCCGAACTCGCCGCCGCCACCGGCCTGGCCGGACGTCCCCGTCCCTTCACCGACGACGAGGAACGCGCCAGAATCGCCGTCGGCAAGGCCATCAGACGCGCGTTGACCCGCATCAGCGAGGCGGACGGCGTGATCGGCGCGGAGTTGCGGGCCACCGTGGAGACCGGCCGACGCTGCTGCTACCGGCCCCGCTGACCACCACTACAAGGAGACAGAGGGATGAAACGCCCCGTCAGGACAGTCATCGCCATCGTCACCGGCCTGATCATGGCCGGCGCCGTGACCAGCGCGATTCTCGGCGTCCTCGCCTGGGGCTTCACGCTCCTGCTGTGCGCCGCCGGACTCCTCGTGGTGATCAGACTCCTCGACCCCGCCGGTCGCGGTGAGCGTTCCGAGTAGCCGGCTTGCCGCTACCTTGAACGGATGGTGGTCGAATTCGCTGCGGAACTATGGATTTGGGACGCTCGGCGTGCCGACAGCTGGACCTTCGTGAGCCTGCCGGTCGAGGCGTCCGAGGAGATCCAGGACGTGATGGGCGGGGCGCGCCGCGGCTTCGGCTCACTCCGGGTGCAGGTCACGATCGGGAAGACCACCTGGAAGACCTCGATCTTCCCCGACAGCACGCGCGGCAGCTACGTGCTGCCCGTCAAACGCGCCGTCCGCACCGCCGAATCTCTCAGCGCCGGCGACGTCGCGAACGTGGCCGTCGAACTGCTCGACATGTGACCCGTCCCCGGACATCGGCGGGAGGTCGGCGAGATTGATCGTGGTTCCCAGAATGCTCACGAACTGCCTGCGCGAGGTGGACGAGCGTCACGGGAAGCTGCTCTCGCTAGGGTTCGCGGAGCATGCGATCCAGGTGTGCCGCAGCGCCCTGAGCGACGAGCCGGCGAGCGCGTCGCTCGCCTACCTGTCGGCGGCCAGAGCCTTCCTGACCGGCGAAGCAGGCATGTCCGCGCTGGCGGACGCCCGCGAAGCGTACTTCGAGAGCCGAGGCGACGAGGGCGGCCTGCCTTCCGAGATCACCTGGATCGCGGAGATCGCGGTGTCGGCGAGCTGCCGGCGGGACATGGAGGTCGAACAGTCGAGGCGCGGTGGGAAGCGGCGAGATGGCAGTTGATGCAGGTCATAGCGACGGCGCCGCCGCCGAATCAATGGCCAATTGCCGGCCACGCCCAGGATGCTGGATCCGCTGGTCGCGCGGAGGCCTTTTGACGTTGTCACGAGTCCCTGATCAGCGCTTTTCCTAGAGAATGCGGCAAAATTCGTTATTCTCCTTCGCCGGTGACGAAGCGGTCGTCGCGTAAACGCGCCGGAACGGGCGAAAGAATCCGCGCAGCTCAAGGGATTATTCAATGGCCTGCAGAGCTTTGTTCGGAAAGTCCCGGTTACTGTACGACCCAAGTGGATATCGGTTAGGGTGCACTCCCGTGACACTCGCGAGCATTCCCAGTCCCGACAGAGCGGTCTGGCACGTGGATCTCGGATTCGTCGAGATTCCCATCAGGGCATATGCGCTGTGCATGATCGCCGGCATCGTCGTCGCGAGCATTGTCACCGGCAGGCGCATGCGCAGTCGTGGCGCGCCCGAACACGCCGCCTCCGACATCGCCGTATGGGCGATCCCGTTCGGAATCGTGGGCGCGCGCATTTATCACGTCATCACCACGCCGGACAAATACTGGGGCCCCGACGGTGAGGGAATCCTGGGAACCCTCCGGATCTGGGAAGGCGGCATCGGAATCTGGGGCGCCGTCGCCGGAGGCGCGCTCGGCGCCTGGATCGCCTGCAGGCGGATGGGGCTGAGCTACACCCTCCTCGCCGACTGCATCGCGGTGGGCCTGCCCGTCGGCCAGGTGATCGCCAGGCTGGGCAACTGGTTCAACAACGAGCTCTACGGCGGCAGGACCGACCTGCCCTGGGGGCTCGAGGTCTACCGGATGTCGCAAGGCGTCGCGGAGGTCGGCGCCGACGGCAAACCCGTCATGCTCGAAGGCCTCTACCATCCCGCGTTCCTCTACGAGATGGTGTGGAACGTCGGCGTGGTGGCGCTCGTCTACTGGCTCGACCGCAGGTACGAATTCGGCAAGGGCCGCGCCTTCGCCCTGTACGTGATGGCCTACACCGCGGGCCGGGCCTGGATCGAGATGATCCGCACCGACGAGGCCCTGGTCTTCCTCGGCCAGCGGCTCAACGTCTGGACCGCGATCGTGCTGTTCCTGCTCGCGCTGGCGTACTTCGTGCTGCGCAAGGGGTCGCGCGAATACGTCGTCCCGGATCCTGATGGGAAGGGTTTCCTGACCGTCACCGAGGAGGAGTTCCGCGCTCACGGGACGGACGAGCAGCCCGCCGCGCCGGAGAGTGAGAACGAGAGCGAGAGCGAGAGCGAGAGCGAGAAGACCGGTACGTGACGTTCGCGCCCAGTTCGAGTTCGAGCAGCAGGCGGTGCGTGGGGTTCTCCAGCGCGATTCCGAACAGTTCCCGCGCGCGTCTGATCCGCTTGCGCACGGTGTTCTCGTGCAGCGTCAGCTCGGTGCTCGCCGCCCGGACGTCCCCGAAGTTCCGGAGGTAGGACAGGAGCGTCGCCCGGTAGTCGGTGCCGTGGGCGAGATCGTGCGCGGCGATGACGTGGCCCAGGCCGGTCCGGAGCATCGGGTCCGCCCGCACGGCGTCGAACAGCCGCTGCTGGACGATCTCGGCGTGCAGGTCCCGCGCCGCGTAGCTGCCCGGCCGGGCGTCCGACTCCCGCAGGTGGCTGATGGCGCGGTCGAGGTCGTCACGTGTCTGGCGCAGCCCGTCGGGCTCCTCGACGGGCTCACCGCGGACGACCAGCAGATCCGTGCGCAGCAGCCGCGTCGCCCGCTGGTGGAAGTGCGCGGCCAGGGTGGAGACGGTGACCGAGCCGCGTGGCGCGGCCTGGAGCAGCACGTACATCCGGTCCTTGACCAGGCAGATGGTCGGCTCGTGGCCGAGCGAGCGGGCGTCGAGTTCGAGCAGGCCGACGGCACGCAACAGACCCGCCCGATGATCGGCCAGAAGACCGGGCCGATCGTCGCCAGCCCCTGCCCCGGTCTCGGTTTCGGCGTCGAGGCAGAGCAGGCTGCCAGGCAGGGGCAGCGCGCGGTCGGCGTGACCCGGGTGTCGCAGGGCCGTGTGCAGGGCGGCGGTGCGGCTTTCCTGGTCGGCGTCCAGGTGCCGGCGGATGGTGAGCAGGTGCAGCGCGGCGAGCTTGGCCGCGGCGGCGAGCACGGCTGCGCAGTCGGTGATCACGTCCTCGTCGGGGAAGGCCGCCCACAGCGAGCCGAGCGCCGTGTCGCCGGCGCGGATCACGACGGCGAGGCGCGGGTGGTAGCCGTCGCGGCGGATGAGCCGCACCGAGTCGCTGCGCCACAGCTCGTCGGTCAGGTGGTGGGGGAGCGCGTGATCGGGGACCCGCCGCGAGAGGATGCCCACCCGACGGGTCTCGTCGATCGGCTGCCCCGGCAGGTTGGAGTAGGCGACGATCGTCTGGTCGGTGTCCATGATCGCCACGGCCCCGCCGCAGATCGCGGCGACCGAGTTGGCCAGGGAGAACAGGTCGCCGCCGGCGAGACCTGAGACGGGCTCGCCGGTGGCCGGCCGGGTGGCCGGCAGCGTGGAGACCAGGCCGTAGAGACGGCTCCACGGGATGTCCGGATTGACCGCCACGACCGTGGCTCCCGCCGCGCGTGCCTGCTCGATGACCTGGCCGGGCAGGCCGTTCGCGCACTTGACCGCCAGCGCGCCGTTCGTCTCGGCGGCGAGCCTGAGCGCCGCGCCGACGGCCGTCGCCGAGGAGAGATCCAGGCCGAGCGCGAGGAGCAGGCACCGCGGCACGACCGGTTCGAGCGCGCCGCCGTCGAGGAGTTCGACACCGCCCACCGCGACGTGCGCGTCGCCGGCCGCGAGCTGAACGAGGTCGGGACGCAGCGCATCGAGCAGGGTCCCCAGCGTCATGGTGGCCATGGTCACGCCCCGGGTTATGGGTGTGGGATCCGACACCGGGAACGGGAGATCCGGGTCGGGGCCGACATTGTGTCACATGCGGCTTTCCCGCATTGTTGTCCCACTTGCTTTCGCCCCCTCCGACGCCTTACCAGGAGGAATCGCCATGCCCTCTCGATCGGAACGGGACCTGGTCGGGGCGGTCGGCCGCGAGCCCGTTCCCGCGGGTGCGGTCCTCGACGGCGTCGTCCTGCACGGCGGCGCCGCCCACCGGTTCGACGCCGCCGTCGCCGGGCACGCTTCGGCCGGGAACCCGCATTTCACCATGAGGTCCGACCCCGCGGACCCGGCCGACGTGAAACGGTACGCCCGCTGCCTGGAGGAGATCGTCACGCTGATCGTGGACCGCTTCGACGGCTCGCCCGAGGGCGGGCACGGCACCGGCCGCCCCCCGGCCGGGAACCGCACCCGGCAGCCCGCCCTCCGGCACGCCGCCGGTCACCCCTGCCAGTCAGCCCTGGTGGCGTGGGAGAGCGCCGCCAGACCCCCCGAGGTAAGGAACGGAGTCCACCGTGACGAGTGAACCACGCGCCATGACCCGCGACGACCGCAAGGTCCTCGCCAGCACCCTGGCCGGCACCACCATCGAGTGGTACGACTTCTTCATCTACGCCCAGGCCGCCGGCCTGGTGTTCGGCCCGCTCTTCCTGGCCCCGGTCAACGCGCAGGCGCCCGGCCTGGCCACGCTCATCTCGCTGGCCACGATCGGCATCAGCTTCCTGTTCCGGCCGCTGGGCGCGATCGTCGCCGGCCGGTACGGCGACCGGCTCGGACGCAAGCGCATGCTCGTGCTGACCCTGCTCCTCATGGGCGGGGCCACCACCCTCATCGGCCTGCTGCCCACCTACACGGAGATCGGCGTGGCCGCGCCCATCGCGCTCATCCTGCTGCGCATCCTGCAGGGCTTCTCGGCCGGCGGCGAGTGGGGCGGCGCCGCGCTGCTGGCGGTCGAGCACGCGCCACGCGAGCGCCGCGGCTGGTGGGGCGCCTTCCCGCAGATCGGCGTGCCGATCGGGCTCATCCTGGCGACCGGCGTCCTGTGGGTCATGAGCACGGTGACCACGCCCGCGCAGTTCCAGTCGTGGGGCTGGCGGGTGCCGTTCCTGCTGTCCCTGACCCTGATCGTCATCGGCTACCTGGTGCGGCGGGCCGTCGAGGAGAGCCCGGTGTTCAAGGAGCTGCAGCAGCGCACCAGGACCTCGTCCGCGCCGCTGCGCGAGCTGTTCCGGCACAACAGCAGGAACGTGCTGCTCACCGCGCTGATCTTCGTGGCCAACAACGCCGCGGGCTACCTCCTCATCGCCTACTTCATCAGCTACGGCACCACCTCGCTGGGCCTGTCCAGGCCGTCGGTCCTGCTCGCCACCGTCGCCGGTTCGGTCGGCTGGCTGATCTTCACCATGTACGGCGGCGTGTTGTCCGACCGGATCGGCCGCGTCCGCACCTTCCAGATCGGCTACGCGCTGGTGTTCGTCTGGATGATCCCGCTCTTCCTGCTGATGGAGACCCGCGACATCCGGCTCTTCGCGGTGGCGGTCATCGTCCTGACCATCGGCTTGGGCCTGTCCTACGGGCCCATGTCGGCCATGTACGCCGAGATGTTCCCCGTCTCGGTGCGCTACTCCGGCGTCGCGATCGGGTACGCGCTCGGCGCCATCCTGGGTGGCGCGTTCGCCCCCACGATCGCCCAGGCGCTGGTGCAGAGCACGGGCACGGCGCTGTCCGTCGGCGGCTACATCATGGTGCTCTGCGTGATCTCCCTGGCCGCGGTCACGGCGGTCAAGGAACCCAGGGGCGTCGATCTGGGGTTGGCCAGGCAGCCCAACCCCTGATCCGAACGGCGCGGGGCTCAGACGTCGCCGAACATCCGCCGCTTGTCGCTCGCCGGCGCGTCGAGGCCGCGCAGCACCCGCTTCAGCGCCCCCTCCTCGAATCCGAAGTGCGCCTTCATGGCCGCCTTGATCTCGTTGATCTGCTGGAACAGCTCACGCGGCGGGGAATCGGAGTCCAGGGCCCGCTGGAAGTCGGTCAGGAGCCGTGACAGGACCTCGTGCTCGCGGGTGAGCGCGGTGATGACGGGTTCCAGTTCGGGCATCCGCCTGAGCAGCGCGGGGAAGAACGCGGCGTCCTCGCTGCGGTGGTGGCTGCCCAGCGCGGCGCAGAACGTGTAGCAGAACCGGCGCAGCTCGGGCTTGAGCGCGCCGGCCCGGTTGCCCTCGCGCAGGGCCCTCGCCACATCCTCCAGCGCCTGCTCCAGGCGATGGTGGACGTCACGCAGCTCCCGGTGCCAGGCGAACACGCGGTCACGATGCTTCTTGTCCGTGGTCATGCGGGGTCCTCCGGGCCTTCTCGTCCTGGGTGAGCTGAGGCAGCCGGGCCACGAGCTCCTGGTGCCAGGTGATCTCCGCCTGCAGCCGTACGACGTGATGCCGCATGGCCAGCGTTTCGGCCGGCGACAGGTAGCCGGCGATCGTGCGCATGTGCGCCTCGTAGTCGGTGAGCATCGCGCGCAGCGAGCCGAGACGGGCCGCGACGACGGACTCCAGGTCGTCGAGCCGGTCCGGGTCGAGCCGGGTGATGGCGAGATCGAACGGATCAGGCCTGAAGACGATCTCCCGCAGCGCGCTGATCTTGAGCGATGACAGGGCCCTGGCACCGGCCTCGGTGATGCGCCAGACCTTGCGCGCCGGGTAGGAGCCCACCTTCTCGGTACGCGCCTCCTCGATCAGCCCTTCGGCGGCCAGGCGCTTGATGGCCCCGTAGAGACCGCCGGTGGTGATGTCGGTCCACTGGTCGAGGTGTTCCTCCTCGGACAGCAGGCGCAGGTGGTGACCGTGCATGGGACCGCGTTCAGACAACGCGCTGAGGATGAAGATGCGGATCGACGACACGCGACTAGTCTCGCAAGAGTAGCCTGAGGACCGCAAGAAGACGGTTCCCTCCGCCACCGGCGGAGGGAACCGTCTTCAGTCGATCAGGTCAGCGCCAGTTGCCGGCGATGGGGACGTCGTCGAGGTTGCCGAAGTGGAAGCCGATCTCGGCGTCGCCCGGCGTGTTGTCGTTGCGCAGGTAGAAGTAGCGGGTGTCAGGGCGGTAGACGCCGATGGTGGTGTATCGGTCGCTGTTCCAGTTCCCGGTGAGGGGCAGGTCGCCGTGGTTGCCGTACTGGATGACGCGCGCGTTGTCGGTGCTCACGTCGGAGTTGACCAGGTAGAAGGTGGCGTTGGCGGGGCGGTAGACGCTGACGGAGTCGTCGCCGTCGCCGTCCCAGTCACCGACGATGGGCAGGTCCTCGTTGTTGTTGCCGAAGTGGATGGTCCGGTCCGCCGGGCCGGCCCAGTTGTTGTTGCGCAGGTAGAAGGTGGAGTTGCTGGGTCGGTAGACGCCGACGGTTTCGTCGCCGTCGCCGTCCCAGTCGCCGGCGATGGGGATGTCGCCGGGGTCGCCGAAGTGGAAGCCGATCTGGGCGTCGCCTGGGGTGTTGGTGTTGCGGAGGTAGAAGTAGCGGGTTTCCGGGCGGTAGACGCCGATGGTGGTGGTGCCGTTGCCGTCCCAGTCGCCGACGAGGGGTTTGTCGCCGATGTTGCCGTACTGGACGGTGATGTCGGCGGCTCCGGCCCAGTTGTTGTCGCGCAGGTAGAAGGTGGCGTTGGCGGGCCGGTAGACGCCCGCGGTGGCGGAGACGACCGAGACCGCGCCGGGCGGTGTCACGTAACCGCTGATCGGCACGTTGAGCCTGCCCGCTCGCGCGGTGATCGGGTTGATGGTCTTCCTGGTCACCCGGTTGCCGTCGTTGCCGTCGATCGTGGTGATGGTGCCGTCGCCGTTGACCGTGTAGACGATGGACACGTGACCACCGGTGCCCGAGCCGGGCTCGCCGTAGACCGCGATGTCGCCGGGCAGCGGGTTGCCGCGCGCACTGGCGGGACGCCGCTTGAACAGGCCGCGCTCGACGCCCCACTGCCCGATCGCGGTCGCCACGTAGAGGCTGCGCGGCGAGCCGGCCACCCCGGCCTGCTCCCACACCCAGGTGGCGAACATGGCACACCAGTCAGCGCATAACGGGCCGTATTTCTGGCATTGATCGCCGGTGGCGGTGGTGCCCACCTGGGAATTGGCCGTGGCCGCGATGACACCGCGGCTCGGCGCCGCGTTCGCCGCCGCCACCTGCGGCGCGGCCAGATCCACCGCGGCGGTGGCGCCCAGGGCCACGGCCACGCTGAGCATGACACCGGCGATGCGGCTCGCCGTCCTGCGGGTGCGGCGAAGGTGCCCGGGGGTTCGGTGGTGAAGGTGCGTCGTCATGGTGCAATCCCTTTCTCAGTACGGATCAGCAGGGGTCGGGTCAGCGCCAGTTGCCGGCGATGGGGATGTCCTCGTGGTCGCCGAACGGGAAGCCGATCTCGGCGTCGCCCGGCGTGTTGCTGTTGCGCAGGTAGAAGTAGCGGGTGTCGGGGCGGTAGGCGCCGATGGTGGTGTAGCGGTCGCTGTTCCAGTTGCCGGTCAACGGCCGGTCCCCGTAGTTGCCGAACTGGACGACGCGCGGGTTGGCCGTGCCGACGTCGGAGTTGACGAGGTGGAAGCTCGCGGTGGCGGGGCGGTAGACGCTGACCGAGTCGTCGCCGTCGCCGTCCCAGTCGCCCACCACGGGCAGATCGCCGGGCGCGCCGAACTGGACGGTGCGGTCCGCGGGTCCGGCCCAGTTGTTGTTGCGCAGGTAGAAGGTGGAGTTGCTGGGGCGGTAGACGCCGACGGTTTCGTCGCCGTCGCCGTCCCAGTCGCCGGCGATGGGGATGTCGCCGGGGTCGCCGAAGTGGAAGCCGATCTGGGCGTCGCCTGGGGTGTTGGTGTTGCGGAGGTAGAAGTAGCGGGTTTCGGGGCGGTAGACGCCGATGGTGGTGGTGCCGTTGCCGTCCCAGTCGCCGACGAGGGGTTTGTCGCCGATGTTGCCGTACTGGACGGTGATGTCGGCGGCTCCGGCCCAGTTGTTGTCGCGCAGGTAGAAGGTGGCGTTGGAGGGCCGGTAGACGCCCGCGGTGTCCGAGCCGGTCTTCGACCACAGCCGGTTGGCGATGACGACCGCGTCACCGGCCTGCTCGGCGTACCGGCCCCGGTACTCGGCGGCCGGGCGCTGCACGTCCGCCGCCACCTCGCCGATGGGCGCGGTGTTCCACGTCCCGTTGGGGTAGAAGCGCTGCATCGTGTCGAGGAACATGTTGGTGGCGGTCACCGGGTTGGTCCGCTCGGCGCGGCTGCCCCAGGTGTCGCGCTGCTGGAAGAGCCCGACCGAGTCGAGGTCGCCGCCGTCGAGGTTGGCGATGCTGGTCTCGACGATCACCGTGGCGATCGCGATGGCGGCCGCCCGCGGGTTCAGCCCCCGGTTGCGTACCGCCTGCACCACGGCCCGCGCGCAGGAGGTGTTGTACGCCGTCATGTAACCGCGCATCTTGCCGCTCAGCAGCGGGTTGAGCGCGGCGGCCATGGCGCCGTCCGCGGCGGTCGGGCCGCCGGGCACGCACGGCAGCGCGGCCAGCGCGGCGATCTGCGGCGGCGACAGGTCGGGCGGATCGCTCGGCGCGGCGACCGCGACCCCCGCGGGCGTCAGCGCGGTGCTCGGTGCGGCGAGCGCGACACTCGCGGGCATGAGCACGGTGACGGCGCCGGCGGTGAGCGCGACGACCGTGGTGCGAAGGCGTGGCCCGCGAGCCTGGACGGGTCGGGTGGGGCGTGGCGCGAGGTGACGCATGAGATCCTCCGTGGTGTTGGCCGGCGCTTGTCGCGCCTGCCGACCACGGTCGATGCGGCCTCTTCAGCTTCGCTGCAGCACGCCTGTAGGACGATGGGATCCGGCTCTAGCGAGCCGACCTCACCTGGCGTTCTTCGAGCTCACGGCCGGGTCGCCGGATGGTGCGGACATTTCGTCCCGCTCCCTGCTGCCGTACCGGCGGAAGACGGCGAGCGCCGCCGCGTGGAGTTCGTCGGCCGCGCCGGCGTCGCCGCGGCGACGGTGCACCTCGGCCCGGTCCCGGTCGGTGCGCGCCAGAAACAGCTCCAGGCCCATCGCGGCCCACTGCTCGCGCGCGGCGTCGAGGTGGCTCGCGGCCAGGTCCAGCTCGCCCGCGGCCAGGTGCAGCTCGCCGATGGTGCGGGTGGTCAGCGCCGTGCCGAAGCGGTCGCCGAAGGCGACGCACACCGCGAGCGCCTCGCGCAGCGCACCCGCCGCGGGCCCGAGCTCACCCTGCCTGATCTGGACCTTCGCCAGGCACTGCAGCCCGTACGCGATGAGCAGCCGGTCCTGGCTCTCCCGGAGCGCGGCGATCGCCCGCGTGGCCAGGGACCCGGCCCGGCCGAGGTCGCCACGCGCCCGGCACACCATGGCCATCGAGCGGAGGGTGAGACCTTCCCCGCGCGGGTCGCCGATCCGGCGGTAGGCCGCCAGCGCCTCCTCCAGCGCGGCGTCGGCGGCGGAGAAGTCGCCCACCTCGCGGTTGACGTACCCGATGCCGTAGGTGCACTCGGCCAGGCCGGCCTGATCGTCCAGCTCCGCGCACATGCGGCCGGCCTGCTCGAACAGGTCGAGCGCGGTCCCGAAGCGGCCGCGCTCGCGGTGCACGGTGGCGATCCCGATCAGGCAGTCCGCCTGGCCGCGCAGGTCGCCCTGCTCCTGGAAGATCGCCAGCGCCTGGCCGTGGTAGTCGGCGGCCTCGTCGAGGCGGTCCTGCTCGTAGCGGAGCAGCGCGAGGCCGCGCAGCAGGCTCGCCTCACCCGCCCGGTCGCCCGCCGACCTGGACGCGTCGAGCGCGGCCGCGTGGGTCCGCCACCAGGCGTCGAACGTGTTGCGCGCACGGAAGGACGGCATCAGCGCCGTGGCCAGCCGCCACGCCGGCCGGTGCAGCCCCAGCCGGCCGGCCTGCTCCACGGTCCGCACGAGCAGCCACCGCTCCTGCTCCAGCCACGACTCCAGCTCGACGCCCCGCAGGCCGGCGCCAGGATCGGAGTTCGCGCCGAAGCCCGGGCCGGAGTCCACGCCGAGGCCCGGATCGGTGTCCATGCCGGAGCCCAGGTCCGCGATGGCGCCCAGCAGGTGCCGCACCAGCCGCTCGATCGCCTGGCACCGCTCGGCGACCGGCTCCTCCGCGTCGGCGCGTTCCTTGGCGAACAGCCGGATGAGATCGTGCATGCCGTAGCGGGCCCGGCCGTCCAGGCCGACGCCGATCGCGTCCACGAGCTGCGCGTCGGCCAGCCGCTCGACGACGTGCTCCGCCCTGGCCTCGGTGTCGTCCAGCAGCGGCGCCAGCAGCCACGGCGGGAACTCGCCCACGGCGATCGCGCCGAGCCTGCGGAACGCGAGCCGGAGCGGGTCGGACAGGTTCGCGTAGCTGAGGTGCAGGCTGGCCCGGACCTCCAGGTCGCCGGCCGTCAGCTCGTCCAGGCGGCGATGCTCGTCGCGCAGGCGGACCGCCAGCACGCTCAGCGGCCACCGCTGCCGCAGCGCCAGCCGGGTGCCGACCGCCCGCACGGCCAGGGGCAGCCCCCCGGTCAGCCGGACGATCTCCGCCGCGGCCTCGGGCTCGGCCGCCACCCGTGCCTCGCCGACGAGCTGGGCCAGCAGCCGCAGCGCGGCGTCCGGATCCAGCACGTCCAGGCCGAGGTTGGCGTCGAGGTCCAGGCCGGCCAGGGCGACCCGGCTGGTCAGCAGCGTGGCGCCGCCGCCGTGCGCCGGCAGCAGCGGCCGCACCTGCTCCTCCGGCCCGGCGTTGTCCAGCAGGACGAGGATGCGCCGCCCGGCGATCCTGCTGCGGAACAGGGCGCTCAGCTCCTCGACGGAGCCGGAGAGCCGGTTCGCCGGTTCGCCGAGCGCGCGCAGGAACCCGCCGAGCACCTCCCGGGTCTCCTCCGGGCCGGTGCCGTGGAAGGTGGCGTAGAGCTGCCCGTCTGCGAAGGACTCGCGTACCGCGTGGGCGGCGGCGATCGCCAGGGTGGTCTTGCCGCTGCCGGCCTTTCCCGAGATCGCGCAGCAGAGCTGCCGGTCGGCCGTCGCGGCGCGCGTCAGGGTGGCGCGCAGATCGTCCAGTTCGCCGTCGCGGCCGACGAGGGCGCCGATGGCCGGCGGCAGCTGACGCGGCACCTGGGCCGGTGCGGGGGACGCGGCCGGGATCGGGTCCTGCGGCACGACCGCGGGCTCGGGCTCACGCTTCACGGAGATGACGACGGGCTCTTCCGCGACGGGCGCGTCCAGCGCTGGATCGGCGGCCAGGATGGCCTGGTGCATCCGGCGCAGCTCCTGGCCGGGATCGATGCCCAGCTCCGACTGCAGCGCCTCGCGGGCCTGCCGGTAGACGTCGAGCGCGTCGGCCTGCCGGCCCAGCCGGAACAGCGCCAGCATCTGCTGGGCGCGCAGCCCCTCGCGCAGCGGGTACTGCTTGACCAGCGTGGCCAGCTCGGCCGCCAGCGGTCCTGGCGGCCCGTGCCGCGACTCCGCCTTGATGCGTTCCTCGAGCACGTAGAGGCGCAGTTCCTCCAGCCCGTCGGCGGCCTGGCGCAGCACGGGTGTCGTCAGGCCGTTCAGCGCGGGCCCGCGCCAGATCTCCAGCGCGGACCGCAGCAGCCGCGCCGCCTCCTCGTGCCGCCCGGCGGCGGCCGCCCGCCGGCCCTGGGCCGCCAGCGACTCGAACCGGTTGACGTCGATGCGCTCCGGATCGACCTCGAACAGGTAGCCGGGCGGGCGGGTGACGATGATCTCGCGCTCGCCGTGGTGCAGCGCCTTGCGCAGATTCGACACGTACGTGTGGACGAGCGCCCCCGCGGTCGCCGGCGGCGCGTGCCCCCACAGCGCGTCGACCAGGCTCGAGATCGACACCACCCGGTTGGCCTGTAACAGCCCGGCCGCGAGCAGGGCCGTCAGCTTGCCGGCCGACAGTTCGAGCTGCCGTCCGTCGAGCCACACCTCGGGTGATCCAAGCAGGCGGAACTCCATCGAAAATCCCCCGCATTCCCCGTCAAGGCGTACACGACACCAAGTCGACCATCAGTGTGGCCGGATCGCGCCGCGATTATCAATGCGCGCGAACGCGCCGAAGAGCCGCTGCTACAGGTGAACTACAGCGATTCTGCAGGACACGGGAGCAAGGTGGTGGCCGGTGCCCGAATGGAGATCGCTGGAGGATCTGGTGGCTGACATCGTGTTGCTCGCTGACGAGCGCATCTCGGCGGTGCCGGTGCGCGAATGCCACGAGCCGCTGGTGGACGTGCGCGAGGCCGCCGAGATCGAGGTGGACGGCAGGCAGGCCGACCCCGACGGCGACTACGCCCGGGTGCGGCTCGGCGTGCTCCGGCGCCTGCGGCGGGCCCAGTCCTGCCTGCCCCAGGGTTACCGGCTCGTGGTGGTCGAGGGGTACCGGCCGCCGGAACTGCAGGAGAGCTATTTCGCCGAGCGGGTCGCCTTCCTGCGCGAGCAGCACCCGGACTGGCCGGCGGCGCGGGCGCACCGTGAGGCGAGCAGGTACATCTCGCCGCCCGAGGTGGCGCCGCACACGACGGGCGGCGCGGTCGACCTGACCCTGCGCGGCCCCGACGGCCGCCTGTGCTGGATGGGCACCGAGGTCAACGCCACCCCCGAGGACAGCCAGGAGGCCTGCTACACGGACGCGGCCAACATCTCCCACGAGGCCGCCGCCAACCGGGCGAGGCTGCGCGCCGCGATGGCCCGCGCCGGATTCGTCAATTACCCCACCGAGTGGTGGCACTGGTCCACCGGTGACCGGTACTGGGCGTTCACCGCCGGTGAGGCGCTGGCCCACTACGGGCCGCTGCGGGCGGACTAAGACCCGGACGACCCCTTGAGAGGTGGCGGATCTCGCCTCCCGTAGCGCGGAACGGCTGCTCGGGAGCGGGCCGGACGCCTCCCGAGGTGGCGCAACCTCCCCGTTATCCCTATTTGCCTACCTGATTGATAGGTTAATGCCGTCGATCCAGGCAGGGAGGCGGAAGTGGGACACGGGGCAGCCGCGCGGCGGCGGGCCGACCGGGCTCGGCAGGTGGCCGACCTGCTCAGGCGGCAGATCGTGCACGGGCACTTCGCCCGGGGCCCGTTGCCGCCCGAGGCGGCGCTGGCGCGCGAGTTCGGCGCGTCGCGCAACACCGTCCGGGAGGCGCTGTGCCTGCTGCGCGAGGAAGGACTGGTGGCGCGCTGCCCCGGCGTGGGCACGACGGTGGCGGGCGAGAAGTACCCGCACGGCCTGCACCGGCTGCTCGGCCTGGCCGAGACCCTGCACGAGCACGGCCAGGTCACCAACCAGGTCAGGACGATGACCCTGATCGAGCCGCCCGCAGCCGTCAGCCACCGGCTCGGCCTGGCCCCCGGCGAGCCGGTCGTCTACCTCGAACGGCTGCGCCTGCTCAACGGACTGCCGCTGTCGATGGACCTGACCTACCTGGTCCGCGACGTCGGCGAGCCGCTGTTCGACGCTGACCTGGCGCACAACGACATCTTCGTGCTCCTGGAATCGATCGCCGGCCAGCCGCTCGGCACCGCCGAGCTCACCTTGGAGGCGGTCAACGCCGACCCCCACACCGCCGCCGCGCTCGGCGCGCCGCGCGGCGCCGCGCTGCTCATGGTCGAGCGGCTCACCCACCTGGCCGACGGCAGGCCGGTCGACCTGGAGTTCATCCGCTTCAGAGGCGACCGGCTGACCATGCGCGGCCACCTGAACCGCACCCCGGAGGAGGAGCGATGGCTCTGATCGAGCAACGGGTCGACGTGCCCGTGACCATCGACGAGGCCCTGTGCATCGACGGCTGCACGCTCTGCGTCGAAGCCTGCCCGCTCGACTCGCTGGCCATCCACGAGGAGAGCGGCAAGGCCTACATGTACGTGGACGAGTGCTGGTACTGCGGCCCGTGCGCGGCCAGGTGCCCCGTGGACGCCGTCACCATCAACATCCCCTACCTGCTGCGATGAAGGGCAAGACCATGCGCGTCGCTCTGGCGGCCCTCGCCATGCTCGCCGCGGCCGGCTGCTCGGTCGCGGGGGCGGCGGGCGGCGAGGAGAAGACCACCGTCGTCATCGGCTACCAGTCCAAGACCATCAACACGGTGACCGCGGGCACGCTGCTGCGCTCGCTGGGCTACCTGGAGAAGCGGCTCGGCGACAGGTACACCGTCGAGTGGCAGGACTACGACACCGGCGCCCCCATCACCGCGAAGATGGTCGCGGGCAAGATCGACATCGGCTCGATGGGCGACTACCCGCTGCTGATCAACGCCGCCCGCACCCAGAACGTCCCCGACGCCCGCACCGAGCTGATCTCCATCACCGGCTACAACCTGCGCGGCGGGCTCAACATGGTGCTCGTGCCGCCCGCGTCCGACGCGCGCACGCTGGCCGACCTGACGGGGGCCAAGGTCTCGGCCAGCGTGGGCTCGGCCGGGCACGGCACGCTGGTCCAGGCGCTGGAGAAGGCCGGGGTCGGCGGGGTCGAGGTGGTCAACCACCAGCCCGCGGTCGGCGCCTCGCAACTGGAGTCGGGCGGCGTGCGGGCGTACGCGCAGTTCGTGGCCTGGCCCGGCCTGCTGGTCTTCCAGGACAAGGGCCGGCTGCTCTACGACGGCTCCGCGCTGGACGTGCCCACCTTCCACGGGGTCGTGGTGCGCCAGGCCTACGCCAAGGAACACCCCGACGTGGTGGACGCCTTCCTCAAGGCCCAGATCGACGCCACCCGCCACCTGCACGAGAACCCGCTCGCGGCGGCCGAGTCCGTCGCCGGGGCCACCGGGCTGCCCGCCGAGGTCGTCTACCTCTACAACGGGCCGGGCGGCATCTCCACGTTCGACGTGACGCTGAAACCGCAGCTCAAGGCGGCACACGAGCACGACGTGCCGTATCTCAAGCGCATCGGCGCCGACTTCCCCGGAGTCGACGTCTCCGCCTTCGTCAACGACTCCTACCTGCGCAAGGCGTACGGCCCCCGATACGACGCGGACACGGCCGCCACCGCCAACCCCGCCCCGATCACCGGCGCCGACCCGGTGTGCGGCGGCCGGGTGAGCGACCCCGCGACGGCCTCGGAGCTGTGGCTCGACGGCGAGAACAGCACGCGGCCCGCGGCCACGCCCACCTGCCTGCTGCGCCAGATCGCCGCCGCGGGCAGGCCCGTCCGCGCCGCCTACGTGCCGGACACCGTCACCGGGACCCGCTGGTTCGCCGACCACGCGGTGTGGCTCAGGCAGGAGGCGCGGTTCCTGCCGTTCACCACGCGGGAGGCCGCCGACGCCTACCGGGCCGGCCACCCGGGAGCCGAGCCGATCACCTACGAGGCCGCGCTGAAGGCGGCGGCGAAGGGCGGCGACCGGTGAGGGGCCAGGGCCGGAGCCGGCTCGTCCGGGCGGGGTCCGTGCTGGCGGCGGCCGGGCTGTGGCAGGCGCTCACCGCCACCGACGCCCGGCTGTGGCTCAGGTTCGACCGGCTGCCCACGCTCGACGAGATCGCGGCCGAGGCCGCGGGGCAGCTCGCCACCCCCGTCTTCGCGCTCGACCTGGCGCAGAGCCTGATCCGCATCCTCACCGGGTTCGGCCTGGCCACGCTCGCCGGCATCGCCGCGGGCGTCGCGCTCGGCCGGTCGGCGCGCACCAGGGACGTGCTGCTGCCGCTGCTGGAGGCGGTGCGCCCGATCCCGGCGATCGCGCTGGTGCCGGTGGCCATCCTGCTGTTCCCGACCGACGAGCAGGGCATCGTGTTCATCACGTTCGCCGCGGCGTTCTTCCCGATCGTGGTCAGCACCAGGCACGCCGTCCGGGCGCTGCCGACCCTGTGGGAGGACGCGGTCAGGACGCTCGGCGGCGGCGGCCGGCACGTGTTGTGGCACGTCGTGCTGCCCGGCATCCTGCCCGGCGTGGTCGGCGGGCTGTCGGTCGGCATGGGCGTGGCGTGGATCTGCGTGATCTCGGCGGAGATGATCTCCGGGGAGTTCGGCGTCGGGTACCGGACCTGGCAGTCGTACACGCTGGTGGACTACCCGGCGGTGATCGTCGGGATGGTCACCATCGGGCTGCTCGGCTGGCTCACCTCGGCCGCCGTTGAGCTGGCCGGCCGCAGGATCACCCGCTGGCTGCCGCGCGGCGAGAGGAGCACGACGTGACCACGCTCGCCCGGCCCGAGCAGGCGCAGGCCGGGCTCGGCTTCACGCTGGAGCGGCTGTCCCTGGGCTACGGTCGTGACCTCGTCGTCCGCGAGCTCGACCTGGCGATCGTGCCCGGCGAGGTGCTGGTGGTCGTGGGCGCGTCGGGTTCCGGCAAGTCCACGCTGCTGCGCTCCCTGGCCGGGCTGCTGCCGCCCGCCGGCGGGCGGATACTCGCGGGCACGTCCGAGATCGACGGCACCTCGGCCGAACGGGCCATGGTCTTCCAGGACGACGGCCTGCTGCCGTGGCGCGACGTCCGGCGCAACATCGAACTGCCCCTGCGCATCCGCAAGGTCGGCAGGCACGAGCGGGCCGCCGCGGCGCGGGCCTGGATCGAGCGCGTGGGCCTGGCCGGGGCCGAGGACAAGCTGCCGCGCGAGCTGTCCGGCGGCATGCGCCAGCGCGTGCAACTCGCCCGCGCCCTGGTCGCCGCCCCGCGCGCGGTGCTGATGGACGAGCCGTTCGGCGCGCTCGACGCCCAGACCCGCGCCCAGATGCAGCAGGTCCTGCTCGACGTGCTGCGCGACACCCGGGCCACGGTCGTGTTCGTGACCCACGACGTGGACGAGGCGCTGCTGCTGGCCGACCGCGTCGCCGTGCTCGGCGGCCACGGCCTGCGCGCGGTGCTGGACGTGCGCGGCGCCGACGACCGCGCCGCGCTGCGTGAACGCATTCTGAAGGAGCTGTGATGGACATCCCCCCGATCGAGGACCGCCTGCACCTGGAGTGCGAGGTGCTCGTCGTCGGCGGCGGCACCGCGGGCACCATGGCCGCGATCACCGCCGCCGAGCGCGGCGCGACCGTCCTGCTGCTGGAGAAGGCGCACGTACGCCACAGCGGCGCGCTGGCCATGGGCATGGACGGCGTCAACAACGCGGTCATCCCCGGCAAGGCCACCCCCGAGGACTACGTCGCCGAGATCACCAGGGCCAACGACGGGATCGTCGACCAGCGGACCGTGCACCAGACCGCCACCCGCGGCCACGCCATGGTCCAGCGGCTGGAACGCTACGGCGTCAAGTTCGACAAGGACGAGCACGGCGAGTACGCGGTGCGCCGGGTCCACCGCTCCGGCAGCTATGTGCTGCCCATGCCGGAGGGCAAGGACGTCAAGAAGATCCTCTACCGGGTGCTGCGCCGCCGTGACATCCGCGAGAAGGTCACCATCGAGAACCGGGTGATGCCGGTCCGGGTGCTCACCTCCGGCGGGCGCGCGGTCGGCGTCGCCGGGTTCGACACCCGTTCCGGACGGTTCGTCACGGTGTCGGCGGGCGCGGTCATCCTGGCGACCGGCGCGTGCGGCCGGCTCGGCCTGCCCGCCGGCGGCTACCTGTACGGCACCTACGAGAACCCGGCCAACGCCGGCGACGGCCACGCCATGGCCTACCACGCCGGGGCCGAGCTGAGCGGCATCGAGTGCTTCCAGATCAACCCGCTGATCAAGGACTACAACGGCCCGGCCTGCGCGTACGTGGCCAACCCGTTCGGCGGCTACCAGGTCAACAACCAGGGCGAGCGGTTCGTCGACTCCGACTACTGGTCGGGACAGATGATGGCCGAGGTGGCCGGCGAGATCGCCTCCGCGCGCGGCCCCATCTACCTCAAGCTCAGCCACCTGCCCGAGGAGTCGATCTCCGCGCTGGAGACCATCCTGCACACCACCGAACGCCCCACGCGCGGCACCTTCCACGCCGGGCGCGGCCACGACTACCGCACCCACGACGTCGAGATGCACATCTCCGAGATCGGGCTGTGCGGCGGCCACTCCGCGTCGGGCGTCTGGGTGGACGAACACGGCGCGACCACCGTGCCCGGCCTGTACGCGGCCGGAGACCTGGCCTGCGTGCCGCACAACTACATGATCGGCGCCTTCGTCTTCGGCGACCTGGCCGGCGCGCACGCCGCCGAACACCACGCCGCCCGGCAGGCCCTGCCCGAGGAGCAGATCGCGGCCGCGCACGAGCTGATCTACCGGCCCCTGCGCCACCCGGACGGCCCGCCGCAGCAGCAGGTCGAATACAAGCTGCGCCGCTTCGTCAACGACTACATCACCCCGCCGAAGACGGCCGCCAAGCTGGAGATCGCCCTGGAGACCTTCGAGCGGATGCGCGAGGAGATCGCCGGGATGGGCGGCCGCACCCCGCACGAGCTGATGCGCTGCGTGGAGGTCGACTTCATCAGGGACTGCGCGGAAATGGCCGCGCGGGCCTCGCTCACCCGCACCGAGAGCCGCTGGGGCCTCTACCACGAGCGCGCCGACCTGCCCGCCCGCGACGACGGCGAGTGGCTGTTCCACCTGAACCTGCGCAAACGGGACGACGGCGCGATGGAGTTCGTCAAGCGGCCCGTGGCGCCCTACCTGGTGCCCGTCCCGGAGTTCACGCCCGTCGCCGCGGAACCGGTGCTGCTCGCCGCCCATTCCCCGGTGCGGGTCCGGCGCGCCGCCGCCGGCCTCGCGGAACGCGTCGCGGTCGGCCGCTCGCCGCGCATACTCGAACTGCACCGGCTGGCCGAGGAACAGCCCACCACCGCGCGGCTCGCCCCCTACCTGCGCGACCCCGACCCCAAGGTCAGGCGGGCCGCGATCGCCACACTCACCGAGACCGTGCCGGACGGCGCCGGGCCGGCCCTGGCCGCCGCGCTCGACGACGCCCACGGCACCGTACGGCACGCCGCCGCCACCGCGCTCAGGGAACTGGTCGAGGTGCTGCCCGCCACGCCCGAGCTGCGGACGGCCCTGATCGAGCGGCTGTCAGGCGCGGACGCCGTGGTCCGGGCGAGCGCGATCGACGTGCTGCGCGCGCTGCGGCTCGGCGACCGGGAGAGCTTCGCCGGCGCGCTGGCCGACACCGACCGCAGGGTGCGGATCGAGGCGGTGCGCGCACTGGTCTCGCTCGACGAGAGCGACCTGGTGGCGACGGCGGCGGCCGATCCGTCCAGGGAGGTGCGGGTGCAGGCGGCCAGGGGGCTGGGCCGCATCGGCAAGCCGTCCGGCGCGCTCGCCGACCTGGCCGCCGACCCCGACCCGCTGGTGCGCGCGGCCGCCCTGGAGGCGTCCGGCGCGACCGGCGTGCCGCTGGAGTCGCAGGCGCTCGCGGCGATCCACGACCCCGACTGGCAGGTACGCGTCGGCGCCGCCCGCTGCCTGGCCGCCGCCGACCCGGCCACCGCGCCTGGACCGCTCGTCGCCGCGCTCGGTGAGGCGCTCGGTGACGCCAACCTCGACGTACGCAAGGCGGCCGTGCTGGCGCTGGCCCGGTGGGCGGGCGAACCGCCGGTGATCGCCGCGCTCACCGCGGCACTCGCGGACCCGGACGCCGACGTCCGCGCCCACGCCCGCCGGGCACTGGAGTGCCCACGTGCATGACGTCTGCCGCCGTCGCCCCGGCCCGGCGGGAAGCCGGCGGTGCCCTCTCTACAATGGCCGGGTGAATCTGGATCGGGCCGTGTGCGGCACGTGCTGAGCGCGGCGGGGCTGGGCGCGGCGGAGGAGGCCGCCTACCGGCTGCTGGTCAGGACCACCGAGGTCGACCCCGACGCCCTGGCCGAGGAACTGGGCGTGGCGGCCGAGGTCGCGCGGCAGGCGCTCGGCTCGCTGCTGGCCAAGGGGCTGGCGCGGGCCGTACCCGGGGATCCCGGCCGGTTCACCGCGGTCGCGCCCGACGTCGCGCTCGCCGCCCGGCTGCACCGGCGCCAGGCCGAGGTGGACCGGGCGCGGCAGGCCATGGAGCAGCTCACGGGGGAGTACCTGGCGCACGCGCGGCGGCGCGAGGCGGCGCAGCTCATCGAGGTGATCACCAGCCGCACGGCGCTGCGCGAGCAGTTACGGCTGCTGCAGGACGGCGCCAGGCACGAGGTGCTCAGCCTGTGCCGGTCCGGGCACGTGGCGATGACCTCGCAGGAGAACACCGAGGAACTGGCGGCCCTGCGGCGCGGCGTCGGCTACCGCGTCCTCTACGAGAAGGCGTTGCTGGAGGAACCCGGCATGCTGGTCAACCTCGCCGACGGCATCGAGCTGGGGGAGCAGGCCCGGGCGCTGCCCGTCCTGCCGGTGCGGATGATCATCGCGGACGGCGAGCTCGGGGTGCTCCCGCTCATCCAGCACACCGACGGCCTGACCCAGCTCACCGCCGCGCTGATCAGGCCGAGCAGCCTGCTCGACGCGCTCAAGGCACTGTTCGAGAGCCTGTGGGAGCGGGCCACGCCGGTCGGTCTCACCAGCCCGGGCAGCCCGCTCGACGCCGACCATCTCTACCTGCTGTCGCTGCTCATCGCCGGTGTCCCCGACAAGTCGATCGCCACCCAGCTCAAGATCTCCCAGCGGACGGTGCAGCGCAGGATCGCCTACCTGATGGAGCGGGCGGGCGCGCAGACCCGGACCCAACTGGCCTGGCACGCCGCCCGCGAGAACTGGCTCTGACCGATCAGTAGGCCCTGATCACCGTCTGCTCGACCGTGTTGCCGGCCGAGTCGGAGGCGGTGACCCGCAGCGACGGGTGCGGCCGCAGGACGATCGCGTTGTATCGCCCGCCGCCGAGCGGGATCACCGGCTGCCCGCGCCACGTCGCGCCGTCGTCGTACGACACCTCCAGCCGCAGGTCCTTCGCCCGCGCGCCGCTCACGCCGTCCTGGTGCCGGACCGTGAAGCCCACCAGGCCGGGCCGCTCCGCGCGCACGTCGTAGTCGACCTGCAACAGCGGCAGCACCCGGTCGCCCGGCTTGGAGCGGAACGTCCAGGCCGTCTCGGTCGCGGTCGCCGTGGTCCACTCCGCCGAGGTGCGCCTGGTGGACAGCTCCAGCCGGTAGCGGGCCTCCTGCGGCGACGCGGGGAACGCGCCCCAGGCGGCGTCGCGTTCGGCGACCAGCGTGCCGTCGCGGAAGAACCGGGCCGAGGCGGTGTCGTTGTCGACGCCCGCGCGGGAGACGTGGCCGGAGGAGTCCACGAACTCGGGGACACGGATGTCCATCGTGTCGCCCTCCCTGGTGGCGGGCGCGAGCCAGGCGGGGATCGCCGGGCGGACCACCGGCGCGTGCCAGCTCTCGCCGATCCGCGCGCCGGCCCGGTAGGTGCGCGGCTGCTCGGTCATGCCGTCCTGGAGCCGGCCCATCTCGTCCCAGGTGTACTGGTGGTTGACCAGGTGCTGCCAGAGGGAGCCGCCGGCGCTGACGTACTCGGCGCGGCGCAGCGGGGTCTTCACGATCCGCTGCGTCTCCATCTGCTGGCCGAGCGAGTAGGACTGCCAGGGACGCCAGCCGAAACGCTGCTCCTTGGCCCAGCCGAAGCCCCCGTTGTCGGCATACGTCGTGTCGACGCGGGCGGTGTTGCCGTCGTCCACCTCGTGCACGATCGTGTCCGGCACGCGCCCGGCGGAGACCTGCATGACGTCGTAGAGGTACGGCGAGTCCATCATCCCGGTGACCTCGATGCGCGCCCCGCCCTTCGCGATGCGCTCCAGCAGCCGCCGCCCGTCGTCGGCGGTGACCAGCAGGGCCGGGATCGGCAGGTCGGCGCCGGCCGGCTTCCAGCCATGCCCGAACGGGTCGTCGGGCGCCATCACCAGGATCACGGCGACCGCTCCCGCCTTGATCGCGGCCGCGGCCGGGTCGGCCCAGTCGATGTCCTCGGCGCGGACGACCGCGGCCCTGCCCCTGGACCCGGCCGTCCCGTCGGCGAGCCGCCACAGGTGCCGCCCCTCCACGCCCGGCGACCGGCCGAGGAACCCCATCCGGAACCGCTGCGCCGTGCCGGGCACGCGGGCGGTGAGCTTCGGCGCGACGAGCTGCCAGCGCGAGGCGAACTCGAACGAGCCGTCACGCACCGGCTGCGTCGGCGAGACGTTTAGCCCCTCGCTGACGTCGAAGTTCATCACGCCCTGGGAGATCTCGCGCGAGCCGAACGCGCGATGGGTGAAGTAGGTGTAGATGCCCACCTGCTCGGCGGGCTGCCTGGTCCTGATGGTCACCGGGGTGGTCTTGCGGAAGTCGAGCACCACGTCCAGGTCGCGGTCGACCTTGAGCTCGGGGATGACGATCATGCCGTCACGCGGGTGCGCCCGGCCCCAGGCGCCGCTCAGGTTGAGCGACTGCGTCATGTACGTGCCCTCCGACACCTCCACGCTCAGCCCCTGCTCGGGCAGCCAGGTGAAGAGGTCGTCCTGCTGGGAGGCGCCGAACATGGACAGCGTGTCGGCGCCGGTCGGCCGGCCCGCGGCGTCGACGGCGGTGAAGCGCACCGTGTGCTGCGGCCCCTTCCAGGTCAGCGCCAGCGTGGTGTGCACCCGCTCCGCGCCGGACGTGGCGGTGACCAGGCCGCCGTAGCGGCCGAAGGCGAGCCCGGCCAGGTCCACCGTGACCTTGACGTCGGCGGTGCCGCCCGCCGCGACCGTCACGGACCTGGCGCTGAGCGCGGCCCCGTCGAGGGTGGCGGCCAGCTCCAGCGTGACCGGGGCGGCCGTGCCGTTGGCGTAGGTGATCGTGCCCTCGGCCGTGGCCGGGCCCTCGCCCCGCTGGTGCTTGCCGAGGTCGAGCACGCCGGTCGCGGTCACGCCCTGGCGGACCGCGCGGGCCACGTCCAGGCGGCCGGCTCCGGCGTCGTCGATCCGCTGACCGGGGATGGGCTCGGCCGAGCCGACCAGCGCGTCCTTGATCTGCTTCGCCGTCCAGCCGGGGTGGCGCTGCTTGACGATCGCGGCGGCCCCGGCCACGTGCGGCGTGGCCATCGAGGTGCCGGAGGCGGCCGTGTAACGCTCGTCGACCGGCTCGCCCATCGCGGTGCCCGACGCGCGGGCCGCGACGATGGCCACGCCGGGGGCGGTCAGGTCGGGCTTGGGCGCGTCGTCCAGGCGCGGGCCGCGGCTGGAGAACTCGGCGAGCGCGTCCTGGTGGTCCACCGCGCCGACGGTCAGCGCCGAGGTCGCCGCGCCCGGGGTGCCGATGGAGTAGGCCGCGCCGTCGTTGCCCGCCGCGACCACGAACAGGGCGCCGGTACGCGCGGTGAGCGTGTCGACGGCGAGGCTGAGCGGGTCGGTGCCGTCGGTGGCGCCGCCGCCGAGGCTCATGTTGATCACCGACGCGCCTTCCGCGGCGGCCCACTCCATGCCCTCGATGACGCCGGACAGGGTGCCCGAGCCGTCGTCGCCGAGCACCTTGCCGACGATCAGCTCGGCGCCCGGCGCGACGCCCTTCCTGCCGCCGCCGCCCGCGATGGTGGCGGCCACGTGGGTGCCGTGGCCGTTGCCGTCCTGGACGCTCGGCTCGCCGGTGAACACCTTGGTCTGCTTGACGCGTCCGGCCAGGTCGGGGTGTGCGGCGTCGACGCCGGTGTCCAGCACGGCGACCTTGACGCCGGTGCCGTCGAAGCCGGCCTGCCACGCCTCGGGCGCGCCCACCTGCGGCACGCTGCGGTCGAGGGTGGCCTTGACCTTGGCGTCCAGCCAGATCTTCGTCACGCCCTGCGACAACGTGGCCCGCGGCTCGTCGAGCGACTTCCACAGCTGGCCGATCGTGCGCTTCTCGGCGGCGACGACCCGGCCGTTGACGCTCTCCAGCTCGGGCCCGGCCGCGCTCTTCGGCGCGGCGCCGTCGTAGAGGAACAGCAGGGGCAGCCGGTCCGTCCTGGCGTCGTCGTAGCCCTGGGCGATCAGCCTGGTGACCGAGAACAGGCCGGGGTCCAGCCGTCCTGCCGCCAGGAACGGGACGATGTCGCGGGGCAGGACCCGCAGCTCGCCGTTCTCCTCGACGGTGCTGAACGCCATCCGCTCCCGGTCCGGCCCCGGCTTCACCTGGACCGCGTGCCTGCCGGGTGCGGCCTGCCTGACGGTCACCACGTCCCCGGTGATCAACGTCACCCGGTGGACGCCACCGTCGCCGGCGGCGGGCTCCGCGGCGGCCGCGGGTAACGGGGAGCTCAACAGGGCGGCGGTGGTGACTCCCGCCACCGTCAGATGGGCGGACCAGTGCATGGGGTGAAACCTCTCGTCGCAACAACCAGTGCAGACGAGAGTGGGTGATGGGACGGCGGGCACGCCAGGTGTCACACGTGCCGTTTGTCTGCCATGTCGTGATTACGACACCAGCCGGGGGATCCACGAGAACCGGAGATCACCCAGGAAGAGCGCCTGAGCCGAGTGAATACACTTGTCGTCATGTTCGACGAAAAAACGCAGGAGACCCTGCGGCGCCTGCTGGACCTCGCCGAACACCCCTCGACCCCGGACGCCGAGCGGGCGCTGGCGTTCGCCCGGGTGCGCGCCCTGGTCGCCGTGCCGGCCGACGACGCCCGACGCAAGCCTCCCGTGGCCGGCCTGGACGCCCGGCTGCTCACCAAGCTCAGGCCGCTGCTGCGGCACGTGGACGAGGACCTGGTCGACGACGTGCACGGCGACCTGCACTCCTTCGGGATCCGGTACCGGGTGGTCTCCGAGGTCGCCGGGGAGCTGGCCCACCTGCTCGACCTGCGCGCCCGCCTCGCCCCCGGCAAGCGGCACCGGCACGACGACGGCGTGCGCAAGACCGCGGCCAGGCTCACCTACCTCCTGGAGCGCGCCGACGGGTTCCGCACCTCCCGCTGGCACGGCAGACGCGGCTGAGCAGCGGGCCGCCCCCGTGAGTGAGTGACCCCCAGGGGATCCCCGGGGGTCACTAGGGACCACGGCCAGGGTCACCCTGAGGCGATCGGGCCGCCTGCCCAGGCACAGTACGAGACGTGGGAGCGTCCGTCGGGCGGGGCCGGGGAGGGGTGAGCGCGGGATGCGGCTGTACGGCCGGAGTTTCGAATGCGAGAGGCTGGACCGGCTCGTGTCCGCGGTGCGGGCCAGGCGCATCTCGACCTCGGTCCTGGTGGTGCGCGGCGAAGCGGGCATCGGCAAGTCGGCGCTGCTGGAGCACACGCGCGGCGGCGCCGACGGCTGCCGGGTCGCCCTGGCGGCCGGCGTCGAGTCGGAGATGGAGCTGGCCTTCAGCGGCCTGCACCAGCTCTGCGCCCCGTTCCTCGACCGCCTGCACCGCCTGCCGAAGCCCAGGCGCGACGCGCTGGAGACGGCGTTCGGGCTGAGCACGGGCCCGCGTCCGGACCGTTTCCTGGTCGGGCTGGCGGTGCTCAGCCTGTTCGCCGAGGTGGCCGAGAAGGAACCACAGGCGATCCGTGACGCGCACGAGGACACCTGGATCACCGAGGCGGACTTCGACAACCTCGCCGCGATGGGCCTGAACCACGTCCGCCTGCCGATCGGCTGGACCACGCTGCTCCACACCGACGGCACCTGGCGGGCCGATCCGTGGAGCAAGATCGACTGGGCGGTGGCCGAGCTGGCGAGCCGCGGCATCTACACCCTGCTCGACCTGCACACGGTGCCGGGCGGCGGCTGCCCGTGGGGCAGCTGCGGGCGCATCGGCCCCAACCCGAACGGGTTCTGGGGCACCCCCGCCTACCAGGACTGGACCGAGGACATCTGGACGGCGATCGCCACCCGCTACGCGGGCAACCCGGCCGTCGCGGGCTACGACCTGATCAACGAGCCGCTGCTCGACTTCGCCGAGGACGCCGACGACGTCGCCCAGAAGAGCGCCGCCTACGACCGGCTCTACGACGCCGTGCGGGCGGTCGACCCCGACCACGTCATCGTCATGGGCGCGTTCTTCGGTTACAACGCCATCGCACCGCCCGCCACCCACGGCTGGACCAACGTCGTCTACGAGCTCCACCCGTACGACATGCCGCGCGCCACCGACTGGAACGCCCAGAACCAGCTCGTCACCGACCAGCTCGACACGCTGCCCGGCCTGCTGGCCGACCCGGGCGTCCCGGTGCTGTTCGGCGAGTACTCCCTGTACTACTACGACGACGTGTGGGCCCGCTGGATGGCCGGCATCAACGCCAGGCAGCAGTCCTGGTCGAGCTGGAGCTACAAGGTCAGGGGCACCGACGCCGACGGCCAGGGCTACTGGGGCCTGTACTACAACCGTCCCGCCCCGGTGCCGGTGATCAACAGCGACGGCTCGGCGACCTTCGTCAGGAAGCTCCAGCGCTTCGCCACCAGCACGTTCACCAGGAACGAGCGGCTGGCGGCGACCGTCGCCAAGTACGCCGGCGGCCTGTCGTCCTTCAACCCGGTGGACATCCCCAGAACCGCCTGGACGGCCACCGCCTCCGGCACCGGCGGCAGTGGCACGCTGTCGGGCGGCATCGACGGCGACAGCGCCACGAAGTGGAACAGCGGCGCCGACCAGGTCCCCGGCCAGTGGTACCAGATCGACCTCGGCGCCACCCGGACGATCGCCATGGTGACGGTGCGAACCCCGGCGAGCTCGGCCACCACCGACTACATGCGCGGCTACCGGCTGGAGTTCTCCACGGACGGCAGCACCTGGACGACGGTGGGGACCGGGATCGGGTTCGGCTGGAAACGCTCGATCTCGGTCAGCCCGCAGAGCGCTCGGCACGTCCGGATCACCCAGACCGGGACGTCCACCTACTGGTGGTCGATCGACGAGGTCACGATGTACTCGTCCTACTGACCGAGTCGCTTCCGCCGCACCGCGGTCGACTGTGCGGTCGACGGTGCGGTCACCGTACCGGCCACGGTGACCGCACCGTCGTCGCCGTTCAGCGGATTCGGACGAAGTCCTCCTCGGAGTACCGCGGCCGGTACAGGCAGTTGCCGTGGTAGCGACTCCGCCACCGCAGCCCACGCGGACGCCCGGCGCCGATCACGCCCTGGTCGATGACCCGCGTGGTGAAGCCGAACGTGCCGTCGCCGTCGGTGTTCGTGCTGTCGGCTCCCAGCACCGGATGCGCCGTACGCCACCTGCCGCCGTAGAAGAACTGCGCGTCCACCTTCTTGCTCGGCAGGTCGGTGCCGGTGGCCGTGAGGTAGAGGCGTCCGGTGTGGTTGAGGTTCCCGTTGCGCCGGGCGGGTTCGGGAGCGGCGTTGTAAGGATTGATCCCGGTGTCGATGGTGGGGGTGCAGGCGAAGGCGATCGCGCGGAGCCGGCTCCTGGCCGCCATGGCCTTGTCGGTGGTCCAGAACTCCGCCTGGAACTCACCGGGCCTGCCCACGTCGGTCTGCAGGGTGAAGTGGCCGGGCACGTCCTCGCCCGACGTCGTCGTGCGCGCGATGTCCTCCCAGACGTACCCGTCGGCGTCGTGGTAGAACACCGAGACCAGCTGTCCCGGGTAGCCGACGAGGCCCCCGGCCTGCTCGATCACGAGCCGTCCCGTGACCGTCTGGATCAGTTCGTCCTCCTCCCGGCGGGACTGGACCCGGAACTCCTCGATGCGCGTGACCGCTTTGACGCCGGCCTGCTCGATGACGAGCTCGACCTCCTCGACGAGGCGCGCGTCGGCGGTCACCTCCAGCCGCCACGGGCCCGGCCGCGCCCGCTGGATGGTGTGGACGGCTTGCCAGGACTGCTGCTCGCGGGTGGCGGACCCCTTCGCGAACTTCACCGGATGGCTGGACTCCTCGTGAACCAGCAGGCCGGTGAGGGAGTCGACGCCGGTCGTGGCCACGTCCACGGTGATGTCCAGGTCTTCTTCGCGGGTGACGACCAGGGGCACGGGGCTGATCCTGATGGACTGGATGCCGGGACGCGGGACGTTCGTGGCCTTCATGATGGGCACACCTTTCTGTAGGCCATCTCGGGGATGAGGTGGTGCCACTCGGCCTCGGTGAGCGACGGGTGGCCGGCTCTGGCGCAGACCGCCTTCGCCACCTGCGCCGGGTCGATCGGATAGCGCTGGACGCTCGCGTCCTCGCCGATGCTGTGCAGGGTGCCGCCGTCCGGGCTGAAGACGAGGGCCTCGACCTGGCCGGCGTGCCGCTCGTACGGCTGACCGATCGGGGTGCTCGCCTCGACGTCCCACAACCGGACGTCGCCCGCGGCGGTGCCGACGGCCAGCGTGCCGTCGTCAGGGGAGAAGGCGAGCGCGGTGGTGGCGTCGAAAGCCCGCAGGGTCGGCAGGTGACCGACCGGCTCGTGCGTCGCGGTGTCCCACAGGGTCACTCCCGAGGAGGCGAGCCCCGTGGCGACGAGCCGGCCGTCGGCGCTGAAGGCGACAGAACGGGCGTCGTCACCGGCGGTGCCCAGCGCCCCACCGGCTCTCGCGCCGGGCACGGCCGCGACGAGTGCGCTGTCCGGCCCGTCCACCGCCAGGGCCCGGCCGTCGGGACCGAACGCCAGATGCGGCGCGCCGGCGTGCGCCAGGAAGCCGGTACGTCGGTGACTGCGCACGTCCCACAGCTGGATCCGGCCCCAGCCGCCCGACCAGGGCGCCACGGCGAGGGTCCGGCCGTCGGGGCTGAAGGCGAACGCCTTGACCGACTGCGGCGGGCGAACCGGGTCCGTGACGGGGAGCACGGCGGCCCTGGTCCGCGCGGCGACACTCCACAGCTCGACCCTGGCCGGCGCGCCCAGGCCGACCGCCAGCCACCGGCCGTCCGGACTGAAAGCGGCGGTCTCGGCGCCCGCCGTGACGAACTCCGGCGCACGGGCGCCGCGCCGCAGCCACAACCCCTTCTCGTCGATGAGGGCCGCGGTCGTGGCCGCCGGATCCAGCGCCGCGGACGTCACCCGCCGGGCCGGCATGGCGTGGTGCCCGAGATCGAGGGTGGCCACCTCACCGTTCAGCAGCGCGTAGCGTGCGGTGCCCGGCCGGATCCGCAGGGCGGTCGGCGCGGAGAAGCCGATCAGGGAATGGCTCAGGACGCGCCGGCCGTCCGGCGTCCACAGCGTCATCGAGGTGCCGTCCACGGTGGCGACCAGCCGGCCGTCGGGGGAGTACGTCACCAGGGCCGCGTCGGCGGCGGGGAGCCTCGTCTCGTGTTCCGCCGCCGTGGCGAGGTCGAAGAACCGCACGTCCGCGCCGTCGCCGACGGCGAGCGTAGTCCCGTCCGGGCTGAGCCCCACGGCGTCGCCGCGGCCGCGCAGCAGCACCTTTCGCGTGGCGAGCTCGCGGACCACGAACGACCCGCCCATGGTCGCCGCGGCCACCCGGCCGTGCGCGGCGACCGTGAGCCCGCCGACGTCCGGACCCGGCTCGTCGAGCAGGGTCTTCCCGGTACGCGGATCCCAGACCTGCCAGCGGTCCATCCCGGGCGTCACCACCGCGAGCAGCCCTGCCTCGTAGGACAGGGACTTGGCGCCGCTGCCGAACGGCGGGGTGAGAGGCCGTCTCTCGTCGAGGCTCCACAGCCGTAGCGACGACTCGCCGGCGGTGGCCAGCGTCCGGCCGTCGGGGCTGAGCGCGATCGCGGTCACCCCCGGGCCGACGTACGACGCCTGACCGATCGGCCGGCCGCCGGCCGTGTCCCACCGGGTCGCGCGGCCCTGGTCCACCACCGCCAGGACGGTGCCGTCGCCGTTCAGGTCGAACTGGGCGTGAGTGGTCAGGCCCGGGATCGCGACGACCTGGGACACCCGGTGGGCCAGAGAGGTGTTGAGCGCCGCGCGTGACTCCCTGGTGTCCGCGATGCGCCAGGCCGCCAGGCTCAGCGCCATGGCACGCACCGGATCGCGGGTCCGCAGCGACTCCGCCCGCGCGGCCGTCTGCCTGGCCACCCGCAGCACCTTCTCCTGCCACGCCGACAGGCTCTGGTTCACCGCCACCCCGCCGCCGGCGAGCGTGACGGCCAGCAGGACGGCGACCGAGCCGAGCGACCAGCGCCGCCGCTGGACGCTCGCCCGCAGGAAGTCCCGTGATTCGCCGGTCAGGCTCGGGTGCCGCTCGGGGGCCGCCGCCCATTCCGCCATGGCCCGCCGGACCATGGCCAGCCGCCCGCCCCGGTACAGGAAGGCGGGGTCGCCGTCCTGCCGGCGCCATTCCGCGGCGTCGTCGAGCAGCTGACCGTACAGGACGCGTCCCGCCTCGTCGTCGCGCAGCCAGTGACGCAGGCGCGGCCAGACCCGCAGCAGAACGTCGTGCGCCGGCTCGGCGGTCGCCGTGCTCCCATCGGCGCTGAGCAGGACCAGCCGCTCGGCCGCGAACGTCTCCAGCAGCGCGTCGACCTCGGCCCGGTCATGCCCCACACGGTAGAGCTCGGCACGTTCGACCCGGCGGCGGACCAGCCCGCCGCCGCGCCTGATCGCGGTCATCGCGGAGAAGACGTCGCGCGCCGCCGACTTCCCGGCCTCGGAGAGCCGCCCGTACACGGCCTCCGCGCTGTTCTCCACGGCATGCGAGACGCCCCCGGCCACCGCGTAGGCCTTGATGGTCAGGCGGTCGCCCTCGCGGTTGCCCCAGGCGGCCAGCATGGCCTGCGACAGCAGCGGCAGCGCACCGGACTCGTAGTGACCCGCCCACGACCTGATCTCGGTCAGGACGGCGTCGACCAGGCCGGGCTCGACGGTGAGACCCGCCGCGGCGGCCGGGCCGGAGATCGCCATCCGCAGCTCGGCCTCGTCCATCGGGCGTACCAGGAAGGGGCCGCCACGCAGCAGGGCGGCCAGCCGCGGATAGGCCGTCAGCCGATCCCAGCAGTCTCCGCGCACCGCCAGCACGACCAGCGCGGACGGCTCGTCCACTGGGGGCGGCTCGTCTATTGGGGGCGCCTTGCCCGCCAGGGCGGTGAGCGCGTGGACGAACGCCTCCGCCTGCTCCTGCTCCGCCTCGAACAGCTCCTCGAACTGGTCCACCGCCACGACCAGCCGCCCCGGCACGCGGCCCGCCTCAAGTCCCGTCACGAGCCCCGGCGGTTCATTTCGGGTCGCGGCGAGGACGGCCTGCCGGGCGAGCAGCCAGGCCCGCTCCGGATGGTCGGCGAGCGTCGCGCGGACGGTCAGCGCGTCCAGCCCGCCGACGAGCGCCAGGTGCAGGGCCAGCTCGTCCAGGGGAGTGGCCGTCGGCGTGAACAGGATTCGCGGCCAGCGACTCGACCCCTTGCCGAGCGCGTTCCGCGCCAGCGCGGACAGGAGACCGGCGCGCAGCAGCGACGACTTGCCCGCGCCCGACGGCCCGGTCATCACCAGCGCGCGGCCACCGGCGAGGGTCTCGGCGAGCCTGCCGACCAGCTCCGCGGTGAGTGCCTGCCGGCCGTAGAAGATCTCCGCGTCCTCCTCCTCGAAGGCCCGCAGCCCCTTGTACGGCGGCCCGTGCCACCACCGCGCGGGCTCCGCATCCGGGTCGCCGACGGCGTGGCCGGTCTGACGCTCGATGACCTCAAGCCGGTCCTGGACCAGCCTGAGCTGCGAGAACTGCCGCAGCCAGCGTTCCCGGTCCAGCTGACGCTCGGCGTCCTGACGCAACAACCCCTCATTGATGGCCCACATGGCGTCGCGGAGGTCGTCCCGGAGAGCGCCGAACTCCGCGAACTTCGCGCTCAGCTCGGCGAACGACTCGGTCAGGTGCTCCTGCAGCTCCGCGTCGCCCTGCTCGACCGAGGTGGCGATGACCACCCGCATCGCGTCGATGTGGGTCAGCATCCTGGCGAGGTCGGCGCGCAGCGCCTGCCCCCGCGGGCCGGGCAGCGCCGTGGCGATCCGCTCGGCGACCTCGCGCTCGATCTCGTCGGCCCCGGCCGGCCTGCCCTTGAGTCCGTCGATGGCCTTGACGACCACCTCTGTCAGGACGTTCGCGCCGACGGAACCGAGGACGCCCAGCCCGGCGGCGGCCACGCCACCCATGCTCACGGCCAGCACCGGCGCCAGGGCCGCCGCGCACAGGGTCGCGATCAGCGCCGGGGGCGACATCCGCCGCAGCTCCCGGCCGGCCAGCCCCGCGCCCCTCGCGACGCGCGCCCGCACCCCGGCCCGCATGCGCTCGGCCTGCCCGGCCTCGACGGCGGTCACAGTTGCCCACGGTAGGCGGGCGACGCGGGCCTGACTTCAGGGGCCGCCCCGGGGTTATCCCTAGGAGTGACGGCGCGCGCCGCCGACACCCTGCCGCGCCGATCTCACCGGCGGACCGAGACCGGCGCCGTCTTCAGCCTGACACCATCCGCCTGCCGAACGTACGGCTAACCGCCCGCTGCGGCCCGCACCGCCCGGCGCGCTGACGATGAGCGCCGCTGCGGCCGTCCCGGGCGGACCGCGACTAGGAGCTGTTTAAAGTTTGGATCATGTGGTTGAGGTGAGGAGTCTTAACCACATGATCGAGCCACGGAGGTAGAGCCCGGCCTCGTAGCTCTCCGGAGCTTTGTCATAGCGGGTCGCCAGGCCACG
>NZ_JABCPZ010000103.1 GCF_013283785.1 Nonomuraea antri | reverse complement strand
GGCGAGGCCGGCGGGGGCGGGAGCGGCGCGGTACGGGTGCCGGGGGACGTGACGGCCCGGCGGGCGGCCGCGCCCATCGCCGCCGCCGACGGCCAGCGCCGCTCGGGAGCCTTCTCCAGCGCCCGCGCCACCACCTCGCGCACCGCGGGCGGCACGCTGTCGGGCAGCTCGGGCACGGGCGCGTTGAGGTGCTTGAAGATGATCTGCACGGGGGTGTCGCCCTGGTACGGCAGCCGCCCCGTCAGGCACTCGTACGCCATGACGCCCAGCGCGTAGACGTCGACCGCCGGGGTCACCTCGCCGCCGGTGGCCATCTCGGGCGCGCAGTAGCCGGCCGAGCCGAGCATCGTGCCGGTGGCCGTGAGCTGGGCGGCGGAGACCGAGTGCGCGATGCCGAAGTCGGTCAGCGCCACGGAGGTCCCCGAGCCCGTGGACCTCGCGCGCACCATGAGGTTGGCGGGCTTGACGTCGCGGTGCACGATGCCGTGCTCGTGCGCGGCGGCCAGGGCGTCGGCCACCTCGGCGACCAGCCGCATCGTGGCCTCGGGCGCGAGCGGCTCGCGGCGCAGCACCTTGTCGAGCGACTCGCCCTCGACCAGCTCCATCACCAGGTAGCTCACCTGGCGCTGGTCGACCACGCACGAGCCGTAGTCGTAGACGTGGACCACGCCGGGATGCCGCAGCGTGGCCATGGCCCTGGCCTCGTTCTGGAAACGCTGGGCCAGGGCGGGGTTCTCGGTCAGCGCGGGAGCGATCACCTTGACCGCGACCGTGCGGCCGAGCACCCGGTCGTCGGCACGCCAGACCTCGCCCATGCCGCCGCCACCGAGGCGGCCGGTCAGCACGTAGCGGTCGTTGAGTATGGTCCCCGCGCCGAGCACGTCTTCGAGGCTAACACCGTGGCCTCGATGCGTTCGCCCATTCCCGGCGGGTGCCGCCCAGCTCGGGCGGCACCCGTATGAAGGTGTCCCTAGCGGGCGTCCCTGGCCCGGTTGCGCAGGGCGCGCTCGACGCCGTCGGCGCCTTCCAGGATCATCCGGCGCAGCGCCTGCGGCGGCTGCTCGGCCGACAGGAAGTCCTGCGCCGCCTGCACCGTGCCCGGCTCGATGAGCAGGGCGGGGAAGCAGCCCACCGCGAACGTCTGCGCCTGGTCGAACGTCCACTCCTGGTAGATGCGGCCGACCTCGGCGAAGTACCTGTCGCGGAACGGGACCAGCAGCTCGGGGTGGTGCGGGTCCTGGAATCCGGCGACCGTGGTGCGGGCGATGTGGTTGGCCAGCTTGCCGCCCACGATCCGGCCCCAGGCCGCCTCCTTGGCCTCGGCCGTGGGGATCGCCGCGCGGCACTGGGCCGCCGCGCGCTCACCGGTCGCCGTAGGGTCGCGCTCCAGCTCGGCGTCGATGTCGGCCTCGGTCAGCTTGCCGCCGGAGACGAGGGCGTGGACGAGCGTCCAGCGCAGGTCGGCGTCGACGCTCAGCCCCTCGGGCACCGCGGTGCCGTCGAGAATGCCGCTGACGACGGCCAGGTCGGCGTCGGAGGTGCCCGTCGACGCGAACGCCTGCAGGAAGGCGAGCTGGTGGTCGGAGCCGGGCTCGGCGCCGCCGAGCAGCGAGCGCAGCTCGGTGGCCAGCAGCGCCAGGCCCTCGGCCCGCCAGGCCGGGTCGGCGTACTGCTGCGCGGCCAGGCGGGCCTGACGCAGCACGCTCTGCACGACCGTGATGTCCTTGACCGTGCCGATGCCGGAGATGACGAGCTTGACGTAGTCCTTGGTGGACATCTCGCCGTCGCGGGTCATGTCCCAGGCGGCCGACCAGCACAACGCGCGCGGCAGCGACTCGGTGAACGCGGCGATGCCGCCGTCGACCAGGGTGCGCAGCGAGCGCTCGTCCAGGCGGATCTTGGCGTAGGTGAGGTCGTCGTCGTTGATCAGCACCAGGTCCGGCTGCTGCTCGCCTGCCAGGTCCGCGACCGGGGTGCGGGCGCCGACGACGTCCAGTTCCACCCGCTTGGTGCGCACCAGCTGTCCGCCGGTCAGGGTGTACAGGCCGATGGCGACGCGGTGTGAGCGCAGGGTGGGGTAGTCGGCGGGGGCTTCCTGCACCACCTCGAAGGTGTCGAAGCGGCCGTCGGTGAGGGTGAAGGACGGGCGCAGGGTGTTGACCCAGGAGGTCTCCAGCCATTCCTTGGACCAGGAGGACAGGTCGCGGCCGGAGGTGCGCTCCAGCGCGCCGAGCAGGTCCTTCAGCTCGGTGTTGCCCCAGGCGTGCTCGGCGAAGTAGTCACGCACCCCGGCCAGGAAGTTGTCCAGGCCGACGTAGGCCACCAGCTGCTTGAGCACCGAGGCGCCCTTGGCGTAGGTGATGCCGTCGAAGTTGACCTCGACCGCCTGCATGTCCGGGATGTCGGCGGCGATGGGGTGGGTGGAGGGCAGCTGGTCCTGGCGGTAGGCCCAGGCCTTCTCCACGTTGGCGAAGGTGGTCCAGGCGCCCTTGCCCCAGCGGGTGGCCTCGGCCTGCGAGAGCACGGCCATGTAGGTGGCGAACGACTCGTTCAGCCACAGGTCGTCCCACCAGCGCATGGTGACCAGGTCGCCGAACCACATGTGGGCCATCTCGTGCAGGATGGTCTCGGCGCGGCGCTCGACCACGGCGTCGGTGACGCGGGAGCGGAAGACGTAGTCCTCCAGGAAGGTGACGCAGCCGGCGTTCTCCATAGCGCCGGCGTTGAACTCGGGTACGAACAGCTGGTCGTACTTGCCGAAGGGGTAGCGCACGCCGAAGACGCGGTGGAAGAAGTCGAAGCCCTGGCGGGTGACCTCGAGGATGTTGTCGGCGTCGAGGTGTTCGGCCAGGGAGGCGCGGCAGTAGACGCCGAGTGGGATGCCGTCGTGCTCGTCGGTCACCTTGTGGTAGGGGCCGGCGACCAGGGCGGTGATGTAGGTGGACATCACCGGCGTGGGCGGGAACTCCCAGCGCTTGGCCGCCTGGACGGTGCCGTGCCTGCCGGCGTGCTCGGGCAACTCTTCGACCGCGCCGGCGGCCGCGTTGGAGACGACCTCCCAGCTCGCCGGGGCCAGCACGGTGAGCTGGAAGGCGGCCTTCAGGTCGGGCTGGTCGAAGCAGGCGTACATGCGGTGCGCGTCGGCCGTCTCGAACTGGCTGTGCAGGTAGACGTTCTGGTCGACCGGGTCGACGAAGCGGTGCAGGCCCTCACCGGTGCGCATGTAGGTGCAGTCGGCGTCGATGAACAATTCGTTGTCGGCGGCCAGCGAGGGGAGCGGGAAACGGCCCTTCTCCGCGTCATAGGCGGAGACGTCCAGGTCGGCGCCGTTGAGCGTGACCCGGCGGACGTTCGCGCCGTGCAGGTCGATGAAGGTGGAGGCGCCGGGCTGGGCGCTGCTGAAGCGCACCGTCGTGACGCTCTCGAAGCGCTCGTCCCCCTCTGTCAGGTCGAGTGACACCTCATACGACTCGACCTTCAACAGCCGGGCGCGCTCGCGAGCTTCGTCCCGAGTCAGGTTGCCTGCCAAGTTGCGCTCCTTTTCACCACTTCATTGGGGTTTGTCGGTATCTTCCCATGCTGGGAATAGGGCACGGACACCCTCAGGTTATGGCCACACATGGCTGAGAAGATTCCCGTGGACCTGTGGTTCGATCCTTTCTGCCCCTATGCCTGGGTCACGTCACGATGGCTTCTCGAAGTGGAGAAGGTTCGCCCGATCGAGCCTCGCTGGCGCGTAATGAGCCTCAATGTGCTCAATGAGGACAAAGAGGTCTCCGACGCCTATCGCGCCAGGATCGGCCGGGCCATGGAGGTCGTCCGGGTGGTCGTCGCGGCCGCCGCGGCGCACGGCGACCAGGTCATCGGCCCGCTCTACACCGAGCTGGGCACCCGCTTCCACAACCAGGGCCTGCTCAAGGCCCCCGAGAGACTCCGCGCGACCGTCGAGGAAGCGCTGGAGTCCGCCGGGCTCGACCGCGCGCTCGCCGCCGAAATGCGCTCCACCCGCTGGGACGCCGACGTACGCCGCTCGCACACCGAGGGCATCACCCTGGTCGGCCAGGACGTCGGCACCCCCATCATCCGGGTCGGCGCCAACGCCTTCTTCGGCCCGGTCATCACCGCCACCCCCAAGGGCGAGGAGGCGGGCCGGCTCTGGGACGCCGTCGTCGCCGTCACCTCGTTCGAGGACTTCTTCGAACTGAAGCGGTCACGCACCCGCGACATCCGCTTCGACTGAGGCCCGCCGCGGCCGTCGAGCGGGACGACATCGAACGTCGGAAAACACGCAGCGGGGCGACACGCCGTGGTTCCGAGGAAAGATCGTCGTACTCGGAGTGGAAGAAGGGTGTAGTCGGTGTAGAGGACTCATCCCGTGAATCAACGTGCCCTCGCCAAGTGTCAAGGAGGCGCGTAAGGATGGTTGCCATGCGGCACCTCTACATAGGTGGCTCCTGGACAGCATCCGCGTCAGACGAGCCCATCGAGGTCGTGAACCCGGCCACTGAAGAGATCATCGACCACGTGCCCGCGGGCACCGCGGCGGACGTGGACGCGGCGGTCCGTGCCGCCAGGAGGGCGTTCCCCTCCTGGGCCGACACGGCCCCCGCCGAACGCGGCAAGCTGCTCGGAAACGCGGCCGAGTTGCTCAAACAGCGAGCCGACGACATGGCAAAGATCATCGCAACGGACATGGGCTCGCCGCTCGGTCTCGCACTGAAGGTGCAGACACTGCTGCCGGCGACCGTCCTGTCCTCCTATGCACAGCTCGCAGAGAGCTACCCGAGGGAGTCGCGTATAGGGAATTCTCATGTGATCAAGGAAGCGGCCGGCGTGGTCGCCGCGATCACGCCGTGGAACTACCCGCTGCACCAGGTCATCTGCAAGGTGGGCCCGGCGCTGGCGGCAGGCTGCACCGTCGTGCTCAAACCGAGCGAGGTGGCGCCGCTGGCCGCGTACGCGCTGACCGAGATCTTCGCCGAGGTCGGGCTGCCCCCGGGCGTGCTCAACCTGGTCAGCGGGCGTGGTCCGGTCGTCGGCGAGGCCATGGCCACGCACCCGGAGGTCGACGTGGTCTCCTTCACCGGCTCGACCGCGGCCGGACGCCGCGTCTCGACGCTGGCGGCGGAGAGCTTCAAACGGGTGTCGCTGGAGCTGGGCGGGAAATCGGCCGCCATCGTCCTGCCCGACGCCGAACTGGCGCTCGCGGTCAAGTTCGGTGTGGCCAACTGCCTGCTCAACTCCGGCCAGACCTGCTCGGCCTGCACGCGGATGCTCATCCACCGCGACAGGTACGACGAGGCCGTGCGCATCGCGGTCGACACCGCGCGCACGTACATCGTCGGCGACCCGTTCAACGAGAACACCAAGGTCGGCCCGCTGGTCTCGGCCGCCCAGCGTGACCGCGTCATCCGCTACATCAACCGAGGTCAGGAGGAAGGAGCGAGACTGGTGGCGGGCGGCACGGACAGCCCGCTGGCCAAGGGCTACTACGTCGAGCCCACCATCTTCGCCGGCGTCGAGCCGGGGATGACGATCGAGCAGGAGGAGATCTTCGGCCCGGTGCTGGCGATGATCCCCTACACGTCCGTGGACGAGGCCGTGGAGATCGCCAACGGCACTCCGTACGGTCTGTCCGGCGCGATCTGGTCGGGCAGCGAGGAGTTCGCCATCTCGATCGCCCGCAGGCTGCGTACCGGGCAGGTGGCCATCAACGGCGGCCAGTTCAACCCACTGGCGCCGTTCGGCGGCTACAAGCAGTCGGGAATCGGCCGTGAGCTCGGCGAATACGGGCTCCAAGAGTATCTGGAGTTGAAGTCGCTGCAGCTCTGACGGCTGCGCCTCGTCGACCGCATCTCTTCGATCGCTCCTGATGGACGGCGGATCGCGCCGGCGTGTCCCCTGGGCCGGGACGCGCCGGCGCGAGACGTCGTCATCAGTCATCCGTCAGACGATGAGGCCGCCAGAGGCGTGCAGGTTCTGCCCGGTGACCCAGCGTCCGTCGGGCCCGGCCAGGAACGCCACCACGGCGGCCACGTCATCGGGCTCGCCGAGCCGCTGCAGCGCGGTGAACGTCGCCGTACGCTCCAGCGCCTCCGGCGGGTTGGTGCCGCGCAGCAGGTCGGTGTCTGTGGCGCCGGCCGAGACGATGTTCACGGTGATGCCCCTGCCGCCCAGCTCACGCGCCGCCACCTTGGTGAACTGCTCCACCGCGCCCTTGCTCCCGCAGTAGAGCGTCAGGCCGGGCGCGGGCACCGCGGTGTTGACCGTGGAGAGCGTGATGATCCGGCCGCCGTCGCGCATCGCCCTGGCCGCCCACTGCATGGCCAGGTAGACGGCCCGGGTGTTCACCGCGAACACCCGCTCGTAGTCGTCGTCCGTGACGTCCGTCAGCGCCTTCTGCCCGGTGATGGCGGCGTTGTTGACCAGGATGTCGATCCCCGGCAGCCGCTCCCGCGCCTCGGCCAGCAGCCGGTCGAGGTCTTCCCGGCGTCCCAGGTCGGCCCGTACCGCGTGGGCCCCGGTCTCCTTGGCGACCTGCTCGGCCGCCTGCGTCGAATGTTCGTAGCCGAAGACCACCTCGGCGCCGTCGCTCGTCAGCCGCTCGACGATGGCCCGCCCGATGCCTCTGGAACCTCCGGTCACTACTGCGCCTTTTCCCGAAAGTACGGTCATACCCGCCAAGCTATGCCTTCAGGAGAATCTTGCGCGCCTCGTTCCTGGGCAGCCGGTCGACGAACAGCTTGCCGTCGAGATGGTCGGTCTCGTGCTGGAAGCAGCGGGCCAGCGAGCCGCGGGCCTTGATCCGCAGCGGCCGCCGCAGCCGGTCGACGCCCTCGACCGTGACGCCGGCCGCGCGGGCGAGCGGGGCGTAGATCGGACGGCCGCTCTGCCGGTCGGGCACCGACAGGCAGCCTTCCTCGTCGAGCACCTCGTCCGGGTCGTCCACGGTCAGCACCGGGTTGATCACGTGTCCCTTGCGCCCGCTGATGTCGTAGACGAACAACCGCCGCGACACGCCGATCTGCGGACCGGCCAGGCCCACGCCGTGGACCGCGTACATGGCCTGGAACATCTCGTCGATCAGCTTGCGCAGCTCCCGGTCGAAGGACGTCACCGGATCGGCGGGCGTACGCAGCACCGGATCGCCGACCGCGCGGATCTCACGCATGGACTTCAACTCCCGTAAGGACTGGACAACGATTTGAGTCCTTACTCTAGTCAGCGAGCCCCGACGGCGGGGCTGTGGAAGACTGGGCGCGTGCGTGTCTACATCGGTGCCGACCATGCCGGCTATGAGCTCAAGAACCACCTCGTGTCCTGGCTCAAGGACCACGGCCACGAGGTGACCGACTGCGGTCCCTTCGTCTACGACGCCGAGGACGACTACCCGGCGTTCTGCCTGCGAGCCGCCGAAGGCGTCGCCGGCGACCCGGGCAGCCTGGGAGTGGTGATCGGCGGCTCGGGCAACGGCGAGCAGATCGCCGCCAACAAGGTGCGCGGCATCCGCGCGGCGCTCGCCTGGAGCGAGGGGACCGCCAAGCTCGCCCGCGAGCACAACAACGCCAACGTGGTCAGCGTCGGCGCGCGCATGCACACCACCGAGGAGGCCACCGGGTTCGTGGCGGCCTTCCTGGGCACCGCGTTCTCCGGCAGCGAGCGCCACAGCAGGCGCATCGCGCAGCTCGCCACGTACGAGACGATCGGCCAGCTGCCCTCGCTGCCCTGAACCGCCTGATTTTTCCCGCCCGGGCGTCAGGTCTTGCGCTTGGCCTCGCGCCTGGGCATCTCGTCGCGCAGGGGCCGCCGGTCGGCGGCCTCCTGCTGCTCCTTCGACGGCTTGGAGACGTCGCGAGCGCGCATCGCGATGATCGCCGTGATCTGGAGACTTTGCAGCGCCATGCGACGAGCCTACGTCAGACGGGCCCGGGTCAGAAGACCGTTCCCGCCCACGGCTTCGGGCTCCAGGACATCGCGGTCGCCAGCGTGCGCACCGCGCCCGGCGAGTGCTCGCGCAGCAGTCCCGCGCCGGCCAGCTCGGCCAGCATCCCGTCCCCCAGGTACGCCGAGCCCAGCGCCGACACCGGCAGTGTCACGTCCGGGGCGTCGTCGACCTGCTTGCACGTGGCCGAACCCGGGTCCGCGGTGAGCCGCCGGCGCCCGGCGTTCCACGGGCACACGTCGTCCTCGACCTCGATCACCAGGTCCACCGGGGCGGCGTAGGACCTGGCGGCCAGCGCCTTGTCCACCTCGACCAGCCGTACCCACAGCTCGTCCGACACGCCCGCGCGCAGCTGCCGCTGGTCGGCGAGCAGCGCGACGATCGGGTCGTCCACCGGCCTGGCCCCGCTGACCTTGGAGACCAGGTCGCGATCGAGCACCGCGCGCCACAGCAGCGCGGTCGCGGCCGGGTCGATCGATTCGAGCTCGCGCAGCTTCAGCTCGCTGTCGGGGATGCCGTCGTCGTCCCACGACTGCTTGATGCGGAACAGCGCGTAGCCGCGCACGCCCTGGTCGTCCTCGGCGATGACGCAGCGCAGCGAGCCCAGGCCGTGCTGGTCGTGCTCCTCGTCGGCCAGCACGTCGTCCCAGAACCGCGCGTTGCGCGCGTAACGTCCTGGACGCAGGGGCACGGCGGCGGCGAACAGCCGCTCGAGGTCGGCCCGGACATCGGCGGGCCTGGCGATGCGCAGCCTGAGCGACGGGTCGGACGGCGTGCCCGCCACGAAGGCCGAGCCGGGCTTGTTGATGCGGAAGGCCAGCGAGCTCGCCGCCCTGCCGTAGCCGTACCTGCCGTAGATGGCCGCCTCGGAGGCGTACAGCGCGGCGACGGACTCGCCCCGCTCGCGGACGTCGGCGAGCTGCCTGCGCATCAGCGACGACAGCACGCCGCGGCGGCGGTGCGAGGGCAGGACGCTGACCCCCGTCACGCCCGCGACGGGCAGGGGGCCGCCGGGGACGGTCATGGTGAACGAGAAGACCGACGTGACGCCCACGGCGGTCTTGTCGTCGAACGCGACCAGCGTGCGGTCGAACTCGGTCTGCGCCTTGAACCGCTCGATCTGCTGGGGATGCGGGGTCCAGCCGAACCCCTCTTCGAGCACCTGGGCGAAGGCCGGCCACTCGGACTCGTCAATGGGACGGATCGGATACGTCATTCGTCCACGGTAGGAGCGGGCAAAGGGGAGAGGCTACCCAATATACCTGCTTAATGATCAAGGCGTTGGTCAAGTGGGCTGCCCAAACATGGGCCAGACCGATACAGTCAGGCGCATCATGAGTTCCCGACCGGCGCCGCTGATCCCACCACGGCTCCGTGCGCTCCTCGTGCGGGTGCCGTTCCTGGTGCCTGTCGTACGGTTCGTCCGGAGGGGATTCCTGGCGCGCGAGCGCAACCTGCTGATCACGCTGATCACGCTCACGCTCGTCATCGGCGGGCTGGCCGCCCGGGTGTCGACCGAGTGGTTCTCGCCGTCGCTGCTCATCCTGGTCACCCTCGTCGGCGGGCTGCAGCTGCGGCTGCGCAACCTGGTGAAGCTGCTCGTGGCGGTCGGCGCCGCGCTGGCCTACATCGCGATCACGCTCGGCGTGGCGCGCGTCGGGCTCGGGCTCACCGTGACGATCGCGTTCACCACCGTGCTGGCCGTGCTCATGGCACGCACCCGGGGCAAGCTCGGCGTCCAGGGCCTGCGCGGCGACGCGATGCTGCTGGAGCTGCGCGACCGGCTCAAACGCCAGGGCGAGCTGCCCGCGCTGCCCAAAGACTGGGGCGCCAAGGTGGTGCTCAAGCAGGCCGGCGGCTCCTCCTTCGGCGGCGACTTCCTGGTGTCCATGCGCGACGGCGACTCGGTGGAGATCGCCCTGGTCGACGTCTCGGGCAAGGGGGTCGACGCGGGCACCAGGGCGCTGCTGCTGTCCGGCACGTTCGGCGGGCTGCTCGGCTCGGTCACCGACTTCCTGCCCGCCTGCAACGCCTACCTGCACCGCCAGCGCGGCGACGAGGGGTTCGTGACCGCGGTGCACCTGCGGCTCGACCTGGCCACCGGCGACTACACGATCACCTCGGCCGGCCATCCGCCGGTGGTGAAGTTCGACGCGGGCACCGGCAACTGGCAGGTGGCCTCGGCCAAGGGCGTGGTGCTCGGCGTGGTGCCCGACCTGCACTGCGAGCCCGACAGCGGCACGCTGCGCAAGGGCGACGCGCTGCTGCTGTTCACCGACGGGCTGATCGAGCAGCCGGGCCGCGACATCGACGCCGGCCTCGACCGGCTGCTCGGCGAGGCGGAGCGGCTGCTGCCCTCCGGGTTCCGCGACGGGGCGAAGGCGCTGGTCAACGCCATGGCATCGGGGCACAACGACGACTGCGCGCTGGTGTTGATCTGGCGTCCCTAGCGGCCCGCGCCGTGACGTTTCACATGGGTCAGGTCGTGATGGCGGTCACTGGCAGCGGGTTCGATCGGCTGACATTCTCATAGTGCTCGGGTCCGGCGGAGCGGCGCGGCTCCACCGGGCCCCAGCGGCCTCGCCTCACGGAGATCCGTTCAGAGCCAGCCGCACTCGCGGGCGATCCTGATCGCGTCGATGCGGTTGCGCGCGCCCGTCTTGCACATGATCCGCGACAGGTGGTTGCGTACCGTGCCCACCGACAGGAAGAGCTGATCGGCGATCTCCGTCGACCTGGCGCCGCCCGCCGCGATGTGCAACACGTCGAGTTCCCGCCTGGTCAGCGGGTTGGCCGCGGTCTGCAGCGCCTCGATCGCCAGGTCGGCGTCCACCGCCCGGCGTCCGGCCGCGAGCTGGCGCAGGCCCTCCACCAGCCGCTCCGGCCCCACGCTGAGGCTCATGAAGCCGAGCGCGTGGTTGCTCAGCGCGCGCCGCACCTGCGCCGGGCCCGGCTTGGCCGACAACATCATCACCGCGCACGCGGGCGCCTTCTCCGCCAGCCGGCCCGCCACCGGCGGCCCCGGCAGGTCGTAGTCGATGATCGCCACGTCGGGACGGCTGGACAACACCGCCGGCAGCACGTCCTCCGCGCCGTGCACGACCGCCACGCACCGCAGGTCGGCTTCGCCCTCCAGCGTGGCCACCAGACCCCGTCGCACCAAGGGCTGGTGCTCGGCGACCAGTATGTCGATCAAGACGTTCCCCCTCCGCCGTCTCTCAGCGTGATCGTTCGACTGCTCACTGTCAACGCAGTCTCTCCGTTACCCAAAGGTCGTGCAAGCCCTTCAGGTGTGGCGAGTTCGACTACTCTGGGGTGGTCGGGACCGTCGGTCTGCCTGGAGTGTGCGCCTAGATGAACTGGCTCTTCGTCGCGGGGATCGTCCTCTTCGCGCTCTTGCTGATGGCCTCCATCGCGCTGCACGAGCTCGGTCACCTCGTCCCCGCCAAGATCTTCGGCGTCAAGGTGACGCAGTACATGGTGGGCTTCGGCACCACCGCCTGGTCGCGCCGCAAGGGCGAGACCGAGTACGGCGTCAAGTGGATCCCGCTCGGCGGCTACATCCGCATGATCGGCATGCTGCCGCCCAGGCCCGGAGACGACCCGACCAAGCTGCGCAGCACGTCGACCGGACCGTTCCAGAGCCTCATCGAGACCGCGCGCGACGCGGCGCAGGAAGAGGTCCGGCCCGGCGACGAAGACCGGGTGTTCTACCGGAAGAAGTGGTGGCAGAAGGTCATCATCATGTCCGGCGGGCCGTTCATGAACCTGGTGCTGGCGTTCGTGTTCTTCACCGTGCTGCTGGTGGCCATCGGGCTGCCGACGTACGCGCCGATCGTGTCGCCCGACACCAGCAAGTGCGTGATCCCGGTGGCGGAGAAGCGCGCCGACTGCCGTTCCACCGACCCGCTCACCCCCGCCGCCAAGGCCGGGCTGAAGGCCGGTGACGAGATCGTCTCGCTCGACGGCCAGAAGATCGCCTCCTGGGCCGACGCCACCCGGCTGATCCGCTCCAACGGCGGCCGTGAGGTGCCGCTCGGCATCGTCCGCGACGGCAAGCCCATGACGCTCGACGTCACGCTGATCAAGCAGGACCGTCCCAACCCCGACAACCCCAAGGTCATCGAGAAGGACGTGGGCTTCCTCGGCGTCGCGCCCACCGAGGTGCTGCAGACGCGCAGCTTCTCCGAGGTGCCCGGCCACATGGCCGAGCTGACCGGCCGGGTCGCCGCCTCGATGATCAACCTGCCGCAGAAGATGGTCGGCGTGTGGAACGCCGCCTTCTCCGGCGAGCAGCGCGACCCGGAGGGCCCGGTCGGCATCGTCGGCGCGGGCCGGCTCGGCGGTGAGATCCTCGCCTCCGAGCGCCTGTCGGACGAGATGAAGGTCTTCTCGTGGGTCAGCCTGCTGGGCGGGTTCAACCTGGCGATCGGCCTGTTCAACCTCATCCCGCTGCTGCCGCTAGACGGCGGCCACATCGCCGGCGGCCTGTGGGAGGGGCTCAAACGGGGCTTCGCCAGGGTGACGCGCCGCCCCGAGCCCTCGTACGTGGACATCGCCAAGGTGCTGCCGCTCACGTACGCCATCGCGATGGTGCTGGTCGTCATGGCCGGCCTGCTCATCTACGCCGACCTGGTGAACCCGCTCACGCTGGCGGGCTGACCGCGATGACGGCGACGACCGAGCTCGACCGGCTGCGCGCGCTCTGCCTGGCCCTGCCCGAGGTCACGGAGCGGCTCAGCCACGGCGAGCCGACCTGGTTCGTGCGCGGCAAGAAGACGTTCGTGATGTTCGCCGATCACCACCACGACGACCGGCTGGCCTTCTGGTGCGCGGCCCCGCCAGGGGCGCAGGAGGAGTTGGTGGCCGAAGCGCCCGAGCGGTTCTTCCGGCCGCCGTACGTGGGGCATCGCGGCTGGCTGGGCGTCTACCTGGACGTGGCGGTCGACTGGGCGGAGATCGCGGAGATCGTCGCCGACGCCTACCGCCGGATCGCGCCCAAGTCGCTGGCCGAACGTCTCACTCCAGGCCAGGGGGCCTGATCGGGAACGGGCCGGTCAGGTCCGATGCGGGCACCGGCGACAGGCCCGCCGCGACGATCTGGGCGCGCAGCGCGACCACCGTCCGTTCCAGCGCCCTGATCTGCGCCTGCAGCTGCCTGATCTGCCTGCGCATCTCCAGGGACGCGTTCTGCTCGGTGGCCAGGTCGGCGCCGACCTGGGCGGCCTGGTCGCGGACCCGGGTGAGATGTTTGTCCATCTGGTTGAGCGCGTCCTCGTAGATGGTCTTGGCCCGGGAGTAGGCCTCAGCGTCGACCTTCGAACGCTCCAGCTCGGCCTGCCGCTCGGCCTGCATCAGCGCGGTCTGCTGGGTCTTCCTGTTGGCGTCGGTGGCCGAACGGAAGGCGAGATAGGCCACGCCGAGCGGGACCACCCCGACGGCCAGCTGAATGAGGATGTCACCCAGTTGCGGCATCGCGGCCTCCCATCGCGCGGATCACGCCGGTGTAGGTGATGCCGTCGTCGCTGTGCCAGGCGTTGACGGTCAGGGCGATCGCGAACTCACTGCCGTCGCGGTGCAGGCCCATCAGCGGGATGATGCGCCCGGCCAGTTCGGACCGCTCGCTGGCGCGCACCCTGGCCAGCCCGGCCGCGTGCTGCTCGCGGAACCTGGCCGGCATCAGCATCGTCAGCGGCCGGCCGACCGCGTCGTCGGTGCCCCACCCGAACAAGAGCGTGGCCTGCGGGTTCCACGACTGGATGATCCCGGCCGCGTCGGCCACGACCACCGCGGAGGCGCCGCCGCGCCCGCCGGGCAGCCGTTCCACGGCCACGGCCTCCGGCCAGGTGGCGATCAGCGCGAGCCAGCCGCCGAAGACCAGCCACACCACCCCGGCGACCCAGCCGCGCGGGTTGGCGCCCGTCCAGGCGGAGACCAGGTGCACCAGGCCGTACAGGACGAGCATGGCGGTGGCCGCGGCGAACGCCACCCGGTCGGAGCGCATGAACACCTGCGCCAGGCACAACGCGCCGGTGACGCCCCAGAGCGCCGCCCACACGGGCAGCGGCGCGATGGCGGCGAGCACGGCGTAGGCGGGCGTGGCGCGCTGCTCGGGCGCCGCCAGCGCCAGCGACGCGGCCAGGGCGGCGCTGAGCAGGCCGATGAACGCCAGCGACGCGCCACGCCGACCCGCACGATGCAGGACGCGTGAGACGGCGAGATGTCGCACGCGTGAACCGGCACGGTGCAGCCCGCGGGAGGCGGCAAGGCGTCGCGCGCGTGAGACGGCACGGTGGAGCACGCGTGAGGCGGCGCGGGGCGCGGCCGGTGCTCCGGAGGGGTCACCATTACTCACAGTGGCAAGATTAATGCAGACGGTTAGCCGGAGTTGGGCTAATCCATGCCCTCGCCTTGTCGTCGGGCCGAAGAAGGCGCGTGCTTGCTGTGGTTGTGGCGGACCTCAGAACCTGTCCTGTCCTGTCCTGAGCGAGCGGGGAGCCGGGCCGGCGACGTCCGCCCGCGTTCGAGATCATCCGACGGCGAGCGTCAGGCGGGCGGGTGGCCGCCATCAGAGCCGTTCGGAGCTTCGCCCGCCGATTCGGGCCGCGCTTCGTCCGGGAGAGGCGCTGTGACATGTTCCAGCAGCTCTCCTAGGCCCACCGAGCGCGGCTGAGGCCGCTCCGAGTCAGCCCTTCTACGCGTGATGCAGGTGTGTTGGCGCGCCAGCCACTGCTCATCCATGGACGCGCCCATGATGGCCTCCGCCGTCATCAGCGACGCCGTCCGGTACCGGGTCTGCCACCCCTCCAGTCCGCCGGGGGTGATGCTCATCCAGCGCTCCGCCGTCTCCTGGTCGGGCGTGAGGTGGAAATCCCACATGGTGGCGTCGAAGCTCACCACGACCTGCCCCTTCTCCCTGTAGGTGATCATCGGCGGGCCGAAGTCGCTCCAGCCGACTTCCAGGCAGACACCTGCCTGGGAGAGGCGCACCCGTTCGTGGGTCCACACGAAGGGCAGTCCTGGCTCCAGGAGGACGACGCCATCGCCGAGAGTGCCGGCGAGGAGCAGCGGTATGTCCTCTTCGAGACAGAAGTGCGCGTCCTCGTGGGCCTCGCTGAGCGTGGCGGACGTCACCAAGTGATGGCTCCCGCCGTAGAGGGCGAGGACGTCGTCCAGGGTCACGCCCGTGCACCAGGTGATCCAGGAGGTGTTCCGCAAGGCGGCGGACACCTGCTCGTAGTCGGTCACGGCGTGATCTTGCCACTCATGACCAGGTCATCGGAACCGGAGAAAGGCCCGGCTGCTTCGGCAGACAAGCAGAAGGCCCCACCCGAATCGGGTGGGGCCGCTGAGCTGGTCGGGGCGACAGGATTTGAACCTGCGACTTCTTGCTCCCAAAGCAAGCGCGCTGCCAAGCTGCGCCACGCCCCGCCGCCGCCGGGTACGCACGCGCTCCGCGACTCCGGTACGCTTACGCCCTGACGACCGGATGAAGTCTAGACCAGAGTTCGACCGGTTCGCGCGGACGTAGCTCAATGGTAGAGCCCTAGTCTTCCAAACTAGCTACGCGGGTTCGATTCCCGTCGTCCGCTCTCGTCGGTGAAAGGCCAGGTCAGCCCAGCGGCTGCCTGGCCTTTCGCGATCTTCGGGCGGGCTCTTCTAGGCTGGGGCCCGATGCGTGTGCGAGCGATCTCCCGTGAAGCCCTGGTGGCGGAGCTGGCCGAGCGGATCTCGGGGCGTCCGCCGGGCTCGTGGGTGCGGGTGCTGGTCGACGGGGCGCCGGCCGCCCGTCCGGGGGAGCTGGCCGATGAGCTGGTGACGCCGCTGCGGGTGCGGGGGCGTGCGGTGCTGCGCGTGTCGGCGGGCGACTTCCTGCGGCCCGCCTCGCTGCGGCTCGAGCACGGCAGGACCGATCCCGACGCCTTCTACGACGACTGGCTCGACACCGGGGCGCTGGTACGGGAAGTGCTCGAACCGCTCGCCCCGGGCGGTTCGGGACGCGTGCTGGCCCGATTGTGGGACAGCCGGGTGGATCGGGCGTACCGGGAGCCGTATCAGGAACTGCCGCGCGGCGGGGTGGTGCTCGTGGACGGGACGCTGCTGCTTGGGCGCGGGTTGCCGGTGGAGGTGAGCGTGCATCTGTGGTTGTCGGAGGGTGCGCTGGCCCGGGGCACGCCGGAGGATGAGCGGTGGCGTCTGCCCGCCTATCGGCGTTACGAGCGGGAGGTCGATCCTGGCTCGACGGCCGACGTGGTGGTGCGGGCCGACCATCCGAGCAGGCTCGCCGTCAAGGGTTGAGCGGGCTCAGGGCGGGCTTGCTGTCAGCTGTTGAGCAGGGTGTTCAGGGCGGTGATGGCCTGGGCGTTGTCGCGGTACAGGACGGCGTGCAGCCCGGCCGCGCGGGCGCCGGCCACGTACGGCTCCACGTCGTCGAGGAACACGGTCTCCTCAGGACGCACGCCGAGCCGTTCGCACGTCAGCAGGTAGATGGCCGGGTCCGGCTTGGTCATCCCGGCCTCGTGGGAGTAGACCAGGTGGTCGACCAGGTCCTCGAAGCCGTACGCGGCCTGTTCACGCTCCCTGGCCCCGACGAAGCTGTTGCTCAGGATCCCGGTCGTGCAGCGGGGACGCAGCCCGGCCAGGTAGTCGGCGAGCTCGGTGTTGAGCACGCCCAGGTACTCCGCCCAGACCTCCTCCATGTACGCCTCGCTCTCGTCGCCGAGCAGCCGGGCCAGCTCCCGGTGCACCTCGTCGAGGGTGACGGCGCCGATCGTGCCGGCCCGCCAGGTGGCGTCCATGTGCTCATTGATGCGGCCGGGGGTGAGGCCGAGCTTGGCCTCCCAGCGTTCGTCCAGGCCGCGCATGCCGGCGCTGGGCTCGTGCCGGCTGATGGGGGAGAGCTCCAGAACGCCGCCGATGTCGAAGACGACCGCACGGATTTTCACACTGTCCTCCTGTGAAGTGTTTCAACCAACGTAGCGAGCGACAGGTGATGTGTCTAGATTGTCCTCTGGAATGGGCGGCGCGACCGGCGCAGACTGAAACGATGATCCCCAGCAACTGGTACAACATCGTCCCCGACCTGCCCGTCCCGCCTCCGCCGCCGCTGCACCCCGGCACGCGTCAGCCCGTCGGCCCCGACGACCTGGCGCCGCTGTTCCCGATGGAGCTGATCGGGCAGGAGGTGAGCGGGGAGCGGTTCGTCCCGATTCCGCAGGAGGTGCTGGACGTCTACCGGCTCTGGCGTCCGACGCCGCTGATCAGGGCGCGCCGGCTGGAGAAGTCGCTCGGCACCCCGGCGCGGATCTACTACAAGTACGAGGGCGTCTCACCGGCCGGGTCGCACAAGCCGAACACGGCCGTCCCGCAGGCGTACTACAACGCCCGCGAGGGGGTGCGCCTGCTCACCACCGAGACCGGCGCGGGACAGTGGGGCTCCGCCCTGGCCTTCGCCTGCGCCCAGTTCGACATCGAATGCCGGATCTGGATGGTCCGCGCCTCCTACGACCAGAAGCCGTACCGCAGGTCCCTGATGCGCGTGTACGGCGCGTCCGTGCTGGCCAGCCCCTCGCCGGAGACGAACGCGGGCAGCAAGGCGCTGGCCGACGACCCGGACTCGCCGGGCAGCCTGGGGATCGCGATCAGCGAGGCCGTCGAGGTGGCCGCGAGCACGCCCGACGCCCGCTACGCGCTCGGCTCGGTGCTCAACCACGTGCTCATGCACCAGACCGTGATCGGCGAGGAGGCGCTGGGCCAGCTTCCGGAGATGCCGGACCTGGTCATCGGCTGCACGGGCGGCGGCTCGAACTTCGCCGGGCTGGCGTTCCCGTTCATGCGCGAGAAGCTGGCGGGCCGGCTCGGCACGACCTTCCGCGCGGTCGAGCCCGCCGCCTGTCCGTCGTTCACGCGCGGCACGTACGCCTACGACTTCGGTGACACGGCCGGCCTGACGCCGCTGCTCAAGATGCACACGCTGGGACACGACTTCGTCCCGGACCCGATCCACGCCGGCGGGCTGCGTTATCACGGGATGTCGCCGCTGCTGTCGCACCTGTACGAGCTGGGCCACTTCGAGGCCGTCACCCGGTCGCAGAAGGAGTGTTTCGAGGCCGGCGTCCGCTTCGCCAGGACCGAGGGCATCGTCCCGGCCCCCGAGCCCACGCACGCGCTCGCCGAGACCATCGCCGAGGCGCTGCGCTGCAGGGAGAGCGGCGAGGAGAAGGTCATCCTGACCGCTTTGTGCGGACACGGGCACTTCGACCTGGGCGCCTACGACCGCCATCTGGCCGGTGAGCTGGAGGACTTCACCCTGCCCCAGGAACGCATCGACCAGGCGCTCACCCACCTGCCCGGCTGAGCGCGACGCGGCGACGGCGAGGCCGTGCGCCGGGGGGGCCGCCCGCGCCGGCGGCACCCCGGCGCACGGGGGCTCAGCGGGCTGTGGGGCGCTTGCCGTGGTTGGCCTTCTTCTTCTTGCGTGCCCTGCCCTTGCGTGCACGTCTGGCCATAAGCTCACCTCCGGTGATCGGTGTGGCCTGTGTTCCCAACGTCTCGCGGCCGCGCTCACCGCACAAGCACCAGGGCTGATCTAACATTCCCCAACATAGTCGTGTCATAATTTGGTGGAATCTGTTGGAAGGAGCGAGAGACCGTGCTCGCACAGCAGCGGCAGCAGACGATCCTCGAACGCGTACGCAGCAGCGGCGGCGTCCGAGTGGCCGATCTCGTACGCGAGCTCGGGGTCTCCGACATGACCATCAGGCGCGACCTGGAGGTGCTCGCCGAGCGCGGGCTGCTGGAGAAGGTCCACGGCGGCGCGACGGCGCTCGGCCCCGGCTCGACCGAGGAACCGGGCTTCACCGCCAAGTCCGCCCGCCAGCAGCAGGAGAAGGAGCTGATCGCGCGTCGCGCCGCGGAGCTCGTGCGTCCGGGCACGGCGGTGGCGCTGTCGGCCGGCACCACCACCTGGGCGCTGGCGCACCACCTGGTCAACGTGCCCGAGCTGACCGTGATCACGAACTCGATCCCGGTCGCCGACGTCTTCCACCGCAGCCCGCGCGCCGACCGCACCGTCGTGCTGACCGGCGGCGTGCGCACGCCTTCCGACGCGCTCGTCGGCCCCGTCGCCGTGGCCGCCATCAGACGCCTGCACGTCGACACGCTGTTCCTCGGCGTGCACGGGATGAGCCTCAGGGCCGGATTCACCACGCCGAACCTGCTGGAGTCCGAGACCGACAGGGAGCTGGTCGCGGCCGCGCACCGGCTCGTCGTCCCCGCCGACCACACCAAGTGGAACACGGTCGGGATCAGCACGATCGCCGACCTGACCGAGGCGGACGTCGTCATCAGCGACGCGGGACTGCCCGAGGAAGCACGCACGGAGCTGGCCGAACGGGCCGGAGAACTGATCATCGCGGAGGACTCGCAGTGAAGCGCACCATCACCAGGCTCGCCGACGGCCGGGAGCTGATCTACTTCGACCGGCGTGACGACGCCGACAGGAGCGCGATCGACCGCCGGCCGCTCGATCCCCGGCCGGTGGCCTCGGAGCTGCGTTACGACCCGCTGACGGAGGAGTGGATCGCGATGGCCGGGCACCGGCAGACGCGGACGTTCCTGCCGCCGGCCGACGAGTGCCCGCTGTGCCCGTCGTCGGAGACGCGGTCGTCGGAGATTCCGGCGTACGACTACGACGTGGTGGTGTTCGAGAACCGCTTCCCCTCTTTTTCCGGAAATTTTGGGACTTATCAGGACCCGGGCGGGTTGAGTGAGGTGCGCCCGGGAGCGGGACGGTGTGAGGTGGTGTGCTTCACCTCCGAGCACTCCTCGTCGTTCTCCAGGCTGTCCGACGAGCAGGTCGAGCTGGTCATGGAGGCGTGGGCGGACCGCACCGCCGAGCTGTCCGCGATCGAGGGCGTGGAGCAGGTGTTCTGCTTCGAGAACCGGGGCGACGAGATCGGCATCACGCTGTCGCACCCGCACGGGCAGATCTACGCCTACCCGTACGTGACGCCGCGCACCAGGCTCCAGCTCGGCGCCGCGGCCAGGCACGCGCGGGACAAGGGCGGCAACCTGTCCGCCGACGTGCTGGCCGCCGAGCGGGCCGCCGAGGTGCGCGTGGTGGCCTCGAACGAGTCGTGGACCGCGTTCGTGCCCGCCGCCGCGCGCTGGCCGTTCGAGGTGCATCTCTACCCGCACCGCCAGGTGCCCGACCTGGCCGCGCTGTCGGACGCCGAGCGTTCGGCCTTCGCGCCGCTCTACACCTCGGTGCTGCGCGCGCTGGACGGCGTCTTCGGAGTGACCATGCCGTACATCTCGGCCTGGCACCAGGCGCCGGTGCGTGCGGGGCGCGAGCTAGCGTACCTGCACCTGGAGCTGTTCAGCATCAGGCGCGCGCCCGGGAAGCTGAAGTACCTGGCGGGCTCGGAGTCCGCGATGGGCGCCTTCGTGAACGACGTGCTCCCGGAAGAGGCCGCCCGGCTGCTACGATCACAGATAGATCACTAATGGATTTCTGATTAATGTCGCATTACTCGTGATCTACCACTAATATCCCTTCATGCGCGGCCGTAACTGCCGTAGCACGCCTAATCCCGGGCGCGTCGCCCGGGAGCCGGGGACCCACCGCACCTGGGGTGAATCCACTTCCGTGGTAGGGCGTCACTCCCATGCCCGAACCCGTCAGCTAACCCGGCCGGCAGAGGGAGAGGAACACCTACGTGGCGGCTTCGTCCCCCGCGGGTCTTGCCATCGGTTTCATCACCGCCGCGGCGGTCGCCTTCTATCCGGCGACGGCGTCGGCGGCGCCCAAACCCACGGAAGCCGAGCTGAGAGCCGAGCTGAAGAAGCTCAACAGCAAGGTCGACAAGCTCATCGAGGCCTACAACCTCAAGCGCGTCGAGCTGGCCAAGGCCCAGCAGGCCGCCAAGGCGGCCAAGGAGCGGCTGGCGGCCGCGGACCAGACGCTCAAGACCGCCGAGCAGCGCGTCGCCGAGATCGTCAGCCTGCGCTACCGCAACGGCGGCCCCATGGTCATGGGCATGCTCATCCCCGGTGACGGCAACAGCGCCGCCCTGCTGGAGCAGCTCAGCTCGCAGCAGCAGGCCGTGGTCGACAGCGTGGCCAAGGCCCGCGACGCCAAGAAGCGCGCCGCCGACGAGGCCGCCGCGCTGGCCGGCCAGATCCGCGACGACGCCGCCGAGGTCGCCGGTCAGCGCGACGAGGCCGAGGACGTCATCGCCGACATCCGCAAGAAGCTCGAAGACCTCGTGCCGTACGGCCCCGGCCGCAACTCCGACGGCAGCTGGGCGCCCCAGCTGCCGAGCGGCTCGGACAACATCACCGGCCGCACCCGCATGATGCGCCAGGTGATCGAGAAGAACTTCACCCTGCCGTACGCGGTCGGCTGCTTCCGCTCGGGATCGAGCGGCGAGCACCCGCTCGGACGGGCCTGCGACTTCATGATGAGCAGCGGCGGCTCCATGCCCACCGCGGTCAACAACGCGCTCGGCGACAAGATCGCCGAGTGGGCCGTCAAGAACCGGGCCAAGCTCGGCATCAAGTACGTGATCTGGGAACAGAAGATCAACATGGGCTCGGGGTGGCGCGGAATGTCCGATCGCGGCAGTATCACCGAGAACCACTACGACCACGTGCACATCTCGATGCACTGACACCGGGCGCACCGGGACGCGACGCACGCACCGACACTCGACGCACTGGGACCGGCGATCTCGTGGCGAACTCCACCGCACTGGCTCGGGCGCTGAACGACCCGGGCGAGCCACCGGTGCGCCCGCTGCCCGCCCGGGTCGCCGAGCTGCTGACGTCGCTGAACTGCCCGCCCAGGCTGGCGGCCCACCTGCGGCTCGTCCACGACGTCGCCTGGCGGATCACCGACTGGGCCGGACGGCGGCACCCCGACCTGGACCTCGACGTGCCCGCCGTGCTCTTCGGCGCCGCGACCCACGACATCGGCAAGGTCCTGCACGTGGCCGAACTGTCCGGCCCCGGCTCGGCCCACGAAACGGCCGGCCGGGACCTGCTGCTCCGGCACGGGGTCGACGCCGGGCTCGCCCGCTTCGCGGCCACCCACGCGTCCTGGACGGACCCCGGCACCACCCTCGAAGACCTGCTGGTGAGCCTGGCCGACAAGGTGTGGAAGAACAAGCGCGTGCCGGAACTCGAAGACCTCGTCGTGAACCACCTGGCCACGGCGACCGGCCGGCCGCCGTGGGAGGAGTTCGCCGCGCTCGACGAGTTCCTCACCCGGCTCGGCGACGGCGCGGACGAGCGGCTGGCCTTCCAGTCCGCCCATCCGATCCGCGGCTGAGTGAAGTGTCGGTGCCGCCTGCCACCATGGCCGCCATGACGACGAACGATCCCCTGGCGCCGTTCCGGTGGCTCAACGTGCCGGAGAGCGAGGGCGGCGGCCGGCTCGACGTGATCTTCAGCGTGGCGTTCTTCCGCGGGCTCGACCCGGCGGGCGTCGTGCGCAGGTTCAGCCGTGACGAGGACGCCGGGCGCGAGTCGGACTTCGCGGAACTGCTCGCGAAGGCCTGCGCGTTCGCCTCCGGTTCCGGCGGCGGTGACGGCGGCGGCCACGTGGGCGTCCTGCCGGTGGGGGAGTGGTGCGTGGTCATCGAGCCTGCGGGCTGGATGGTGACGCTGCATCAGGTGCTGCCCAGGCTGTCGGCGGGCTGCGAGGTGCTCGCGATCACCCGCCACGACTACGCCGAGCACGGCTTCGAGTACGCGATCGACGGCACGATCGTCACGGGCTACCCGCCCTGGCAGCCGTACGAGCGTCACGGCAGCGAGCCCGACCGGCTCGACGGGTTCATGCGGGAGCTGGACCTGGGCCTGGAGACCCCGGCGGCCGCCAAGGCCGCGTGGGACGCGGACTGGGAGGCCGGCTACGACACCGCCGTGGCCCGGGCCTTCGCGCTGGCGGCCAAGGTCACCGGGGTGCCTTTCACGGAGGATCTGCTCGACCGTCCGATGCTGGTGGCGCCGTTCGTGCGGCCGTTATCGGGCGCGGACGGGTGACGGTAGGGTCGCCCGCATGACGGATAACCGGGTGAATCCCCCTTTTGTCGCCAGTGAGCGTGACATGTTGACCAGCTGGCTCGACTTCCATCGTGAGACGCTCATGATGAAGTGCGCCGGGTTGTCCGAGGAGCAGCTGCGGCTGCGGTCGGCGTCGCCGTCCTCGATGTCGCTGCTCGGCATGGTGCGGCACATGGCGCACGTGGAGCGGGTGTGGTTCCGCCGGGTGCTCGACGGCGAGGACGTCCCGCTGCTGTGGGGCAAGCAGGCGCACCGGGACGCCGACTTCGACGACGTCGACACGGCCTCGGCCGACGAGGCGTTCGCCACCTGGCGTCAGGAGGTCGAGCTGGCCAGGAAAATCTCGGCCGCGCTGCCGATCGAGGCCATCGGCAAGCAGCAGCGCCACGGCCAGGACTGCTCGCACCGCTGGGTGCTGGTCCACATGATCGAGGAGTACGCCCGGCACAACGGCCACGCGGACCTGCTGCGCGAGCGCATCGACGGCGCGGTGGGCGACTGACCCGAACGGGCGTGCCTGCACCTGGCCGCTGTAGGGCCCGGCGGGCGTCGGGGCCAGGCCGACGTCGAGGCCTGGCGGGGGTCGGTGTCGGGGCCTGGCCGACGTTCGGGCCGGTTGGGCCGGTCGGTGCCGGGGGCGGGTCAGTCCGCCTGGCGGAAGGCGATCGCCACGCCGTGCGCGGCCGCCGCGGGCACGAACAGGTCGCCAGACGGCGTCTGCGTGAGTGGCACCCCGCGCGCCCGCAGGAACCGCTCGGCCACCTCCAGATCGCGCACGAGCACCACGTAACCGGCGAACCCCGGCAACTGCGCCGGCGGCCGCTCACCGGGCAGCAACGCGCCCAGCCCGGACGCCGGCACCAGCGTCACCCGGCCACCGCCGAGCTCGAACGAGGTGCCCGAGGCGGCATGCCCGAGATAGGTCTCGTACCGGCGTGATACGGCGGGCAGGTCGGCGTCGGCCACGCACAACAGGCACTCCACCAGGTCGATCGCCCCGTTCGGATGATCGGCGGGCGCGGGCAGCGCCGGGTTGTCGGCCACGGCGAGCCGGCCTTCGGGAGCGTCGAGCTCCAGGTAGCGCAGCGGCTCCGGACGCGGACCCGCCGGGTTGACCAGGGGCCGGCGCACGACGCGCACCCCGTGGTGGTCGACGCCCGCGGACTCCAGCCGTCCTGCCGCGCTCTGGATGTCGGGCGAGCCGGCGCTCAGCGCACGCACCCCCTCCGTACGCGGCCCCTCAACACACGGCACCTCCGCGCGCGGGGCGGGCGTCTTGGCGCTGACGAGCTCGACGAACCCCTCGGCGAAGCTGACGCGGGCGTCCCCCGCACCCACCCCCGGGCCCACCCCGGCGCCCGCCCACGGATCCACCCCCGGGGCCCCGGCCTGCCGAGGCACGCTCAGGGGCAGCGACTCAGGCACGCTGAACCCCAGCCGGCGATACAGCCCGATCGCCGCTCCCATGTCCCGCACGACGTGGCCCACGTGGTGCAGCCGGTTGATGTCGTCACCCATGACGTTCCTTCCGCCGGCTCCGCACTGACCGTTCCGCGCGCACGGTCACGTCAGACGCCGGTCAAAGAAGTCGATCACCACCCTGGCCAGCGTCACGCGGTGGTCGGACAGCGAGTGGTCGGTCTCGAAGACGTGGTGTTCCAGCTCGGCGCGGCCCTGGTAGGCCCGCACCAGCGGGTCGTGGTGCACGGGCACGGGGGTCACCTCGTCCCGCGCGGTGCCGATGAGCAGCACGGGACGGCCGGTCAGGCGCGGCGCGAGCGTGGGCAGGCTCCACGCCTGACCCGCCGACTCCAGCTCGGACACCAGGGCCTCGCCGCTGGTGCCGCGCAGCGGGCGCAGCTCGTCCTGGAATGCGCGCACGTAGGCGGCTCTTGCGGCGGGGTCGGCCGCGCACGCCGCGGCGGCGGCGCCGACGTCGAAGCCCGAGGTGGACGCCACCGCGCCGATCGACGGATCGGCCGCGGCCGTCATCAACGCCGCGAAGCCGCCCATGCTGTGGCCGAACAGCCCGACGCGGGCGGGATCGATCCCGTGCCCGGCGGACGAGTCGCGCATCGCGGCCACGGCGTGAACGGAGTCCTCCAGCACGTGCCGCCACGCCCAGGAACCGCCCGAACCCCAGGAGCCGCGGTAGTGGAAGACCAGGGCCGCGTATCCGGCTCTGCGCAGCGCCTGCGCCAGGTCGAAGTTGCGCTCGTTGCCCGGGAACCCGTGCAGCAGCACGATCAGCGGGTGCGGTCCCGGTCCAGCTGGCACGTGCAGCAGGCCGAGCAGGGTCTCGCCGTGGCTGTCCAGGTGGATCGGCGTCGTGGCCGCAGGTGGCCGCGTCTCTGGCGCGGGGTCACGGGCGACGGGGTCGTGCATGGTCCAGGATTCAGGAGTCGGCGTGGAAGAGCGCCCACACGGCCTTGCCGCCCTTGGCGAGCGGGTCCCAGCCCCAGCACTGGCTGTAGGTCTCGACGATGTAGAGCCCGCGCCCGTTCTCGGAGATGAAGTCGGGCTCCTTGGGCGTGGGGACCTCGTCGCTCGGGTCGGCCACGGCCAGCAGCACGTGCGGGGCGACGCGCATGAGCAGCAGCGTGATCTCCCGGCGGCCGGCGGCGTACATGGCGTACCTGACGGCGTTCGTGACCAGTTCGGAGACCACCAGGGTGGCGTCGTCGCTCAGCTCGTGGAGTCCCCAGCCGTGCAGGGTGGACCGGGTCACGTCGCGCGCGGTCTTCACCGAGTCGGCTTGAAAGGGCAGCGGGCACGAGGTGGCGTACGGTTTCCCGTCGGTGAGGAGGGTGTCGAAGCCGACCTCGCGGGTGATCTGCAGGCAATCGGCAGTGGCCAGATGATCCTCCACCATCTCGCCGATACCTCCCCGTTGCCTCTGGTTTAGTGCATGTTTGGCCCAATATGCACTAGGCCATCATGGGTCACGACTCGCCGCCGCTGCAAGACCCAAATGCACGTGCAGCTGCAAACGGCAACGGCACCCGCCGTTTGCCCGTAAAGCTTGCCGAACCGGACACGAGGTTGAGACCTTGTCATACCCGGCGATCTGGTGTCACTGTGTGTGCGGACCTTGATAGGAGGCAAAGTGACGCAGAACCAGCCGGGTTCCGGACCGACGGCGCTGCGCATCCTCCTGGGCTCCCAGCTGCGCAAGCTCAGGGAAGCGAACAACGTCACTCGTGAGGAGGCCGGCCACCTCATCCGGGGGTCGGAATCCAAGATCAGCCGGATGGAACTCGGCCGAGTGGGGTTCAAGGCACGAGACGTGGCGGACCTGCTGACGCTCTACGGAGTCGTCGACGACCAGGCCCGCTCCGCCGTGCTCGATCTGGTCGCCACGGCTAACGAGCCGGGTTGGTGGCACAGGTTCAACGACGTCCTGCCCACGTGGTTCCAGGCGTACGTCGGCCTTGAAGAGGCCGCCGCCAGGATCAGGACCTACGAGGTCCAGTTCGTGCCGGGACTGCTGCAGACCAAGGAGTACGCAAGGGCGGTCGTCACCGCGGGCTCGGCGGGCATCGCGGTGGAGGAGATCGCCAGGAGGGTGGACCTCCGGCTGGAGCGCCAGCGGATGCTCGACCGGCCCGACGGGCCGATCTTCTGGGCGGTCATCGACGAGGCCGCGCTGCGCCGCCCGATCGGCGGCGCCGAGGTGATGCGGGCCCAGATCGAGCACCTCATCGACCTGATGAGGCAGCCGAACATCACAATCCAGATCATGCCGTTCAGCTTCGGCGGGCACAGCGCCGAGGGAGGCGCCTTCAGCGTCCTGCGCTTCCCCGACCGCGACCTGCCGGACGTCGTCTACGTCGAGCAGCTGGCGAGCGCGCTGTATCTGGACAAACGGGAAGATGTGGACCGTTACACAACGGTGATGGAGCGGCTGTGCGCCGTGAGCACCACACCGGACGAGACCGTCTCGCTCCTGCGGGAGATCGCTGACGAGTTCTGACCGTCGCGCGTCGTTGTTGGGTACGCATCTGCCCTAGACTGACCAACGGCGTTGGTTCCCGCCATGGCGGAGCATGCCCCAACGCCGCTCATGTGGGCGCGGCGCGTGAGCCGTACCGAATGGACGCGCCCGCGGTCACTCGTAGCTTGATCAAGGAGACCATTCCGTGAAGACCGCTGTCGAGGAGCTCAGCCCGACCCGGGTCAAGCTCACTGTCGAGGTGCCGTTCGACGAGCTGCGCCCGAGCATGGATGCGGCGTACAAGAAGGTCGCGCAGCAGGTGCGCGTCCCCGGGTTCCGGCCTGGCAAGGTTCCGGCCCGCATCATCGAGCAGCGCTTCGGCCGGGCGGTAGTGCTGGAGGAGACCCTCAACGACGCGGTGCCCAAGCTGTACGGCCAGGCCGTCGACGAGGTCGACGTGTTCCCGGTCAGCCAGCCTGACATCGAGGTCACGAAGATCGAAGACGGTGAGCAGATCGAGTTCACCGCCGAGGTGGACATCCGCCCGAACTTCGAGGTGCCCGACTACCAGGGCATCGAGGTCACCGTCGACTCCGCCGAAGTCTCCGACGCCGACGTCGACGCCCAGCTCGACGCGCTGCGCCAGCGCTTCGCCACGCTGACCGGCGTGGAGCGCGCGGCCGCCAAGGGCGACTTCGTCGTCATGGACCTGCGTGCCGAGATCGGTGGCCAGAACATCGAGGAGCAGCAGGCCAACGAGGTCTCTTACGAGGTCGGCGCCGGTTCGGTGCTGCAGGGCCTCGACGACGCGCTCGAGGGCATGTCCGCGGGCGAGGAGAAGAGCTTCAAGACCGAACTGGTCGGCGGTGCGAACGCCGGCGAAGAGGCCGACGTGATCATCAACGTCAAGTCGGTCAAGGAGAAGGTCCTGCCCGAGCTCGACGACGAGTTCGCCCAGCTGGCCAGTGAGTTCGACACGCTCGACGAGATCCGCCAGAGCATCCGCGAGACCTCTCGCCGCAACAAGCTGATCGACCAGGTCGTCCAGTCGCGCGAGAAGGCCCTCGACGCGCTGCTCGAGCAGATCGACATCCCGATCCCCGACAGCGCGCTCAAGGCCGAGGTCGACGCCCGCAAGCACAACCTCGACCACCAGATCGCCGAGAGCGGCCTGAGCCGCGACGCGTTCTTCCGTCTGTACCAGACGACCGAGGAGGAGCGCTTCGAGGAGTTCGACAAGAACTCCGCGCGGGCCATCAAGGTCGGCTTCGTCCTCGACAAGATCGTCAAGGCCGAGGAGCTGGGCGTCAACGAGCAGGAGCTGACCAACTTCGTCGTCCGCCGCGCCATGGAGATGGGCGTGCAGCCGAACGAGCTGGCCAAGCACCTCGCCGACAACGACCAGCTCACGCTGGCCATGGTCGAGATCGTCCGCGACAAGGCCAAGTCCGTGCTCGGTGACGCCGCCAAGGTCGTCGACACCGAGGGCAACGAGATCGACCTCAAGGCCATCTACACCGAGATCAACGGTGAAGAGGTCGTCGAGGAAGCGGCCGAGGAGTCCGAAGAGGACAAGTCCGAGGCGTAACCGCGCCAAGTAGTCAGCCGAAACCCCTGAACCGGAAGGTTTGGGGGTTTCGGCTGTTTCTGGGCACATCCGAGGTGCTTTCCGTGCCGGGACGAGACGCCGTCCGGGCAGAGGTTCGGTAGGGAGAGACCGGCGCTGCGGGGCAGGGGGAGGGCCGCGCGTCGTCCTCGCGGGAGCCGCCCAGGCCGCTCGTGACGAACGCGGAGAGCGAGAGCCTGCCCGGACGACGGGGTCGCGCTCACCGCGTGGGGACCGGCGCCTTCAGAGCCGCCGGGACACGCCCGGCGCACCGGCTGCTCAAGGAGCCGGTGCAGCGCACAACACGACAAGTTCCGCCTTCTCCACCGGAAGGGTGTGATCCACCCCGAGTCGCCACACGGGCTCGACCACGGGCTCGACGTGGCGGAACGCGGGAAGGTCAAGGGAGCCGGGAGAGCCGAACATGCGCCGTCAGCGAACAGTACGGGGACCGGGCATGACCTGGGGGCGTCGCGCGTTAAGGTCACAAGCAAAGCCCATCGATTACGACGCATCGGAAGGTGACGCTGTGACCAGCCCGCCGACCTTCTATCAGCCTGAGTCGCGAGGCCGTGAGAACGGCACGTCCTTCCGGCTTGAGGACCAGCTTTACCAGCGCCTGCTGCGCGAGCGCATCATCGTGCTCGGTCAGGAGGTGAACGACGAGATCGCCAACCGCATCTGCGCGGAGCTCCTGCTGCTCGCGGCCGACGATCCCGAGCGCGACATCACGCTCTACATCAACTCGCCTGGCGGCTCGGTGAGCGCCGGCATGGCGATTTACGACATGATGGAATACGTGCCTAACGACGTGTCCACCGTGGTGATGGGCATGGCCGCCTCCATGGGGCAGTTCCTGCTCACCGCCGGTGCGCGGGGCAAGCGCTACGGCCTTCCGCACGCCCGAGTCATGATGCACCAGCCTTCTGGCGGCATCGGCGGCACCGCCGCCGACATCGCCATCCAGGCCGAGCAGATGCTCTACGTGAAGAAGACCCTGGCCGAGCGCATCGCCTTCCACACGGGGCAGTCGCTGGAGCAGATTGAGTCGGACTCCGACCGTGACCGCTGGTTCACCGCCGAGGAGGCCAAGGACTATGGCTTCATCGACCACGTGGTGCGCAGCGCGCGGCAGGTGCCCTCACAGGGCCCCGTCTCCTAGGGGGAGCTGAAGTGAACATCCAAGGCCGCTACGTTCTCCCGTCCTTCGCCGAGCGCACGTCGTACGGCGTGAAGGAGAACAACCCGTACAACAAGCTCTTCGAGGACCGCATCATCTTCCTCGGGGTGCAGATCGACGACGCGTCGGCCAACGACGTCATGGCCCAGCTGCTCACGCTGGAGTCGCTCGATCCCGACCGTGACATCAGCATCTACATCAACTCGCCCGGCGGGTCGTTCACCGCCATGACGGCGATCTACGACACGATGCAGTTCGTCAGGCCGGAGATCCAGACCGTCTGCCTCGGCCAGGCCGCGTCCGCCGCGGCCGTGCTGCTGGCCGGCGGCACCCCGGGCAAGCGCTTCGCGCTGCCGAACGCCCGGGTGCTGATCCACCAGCCCTCCACCGAGGGCGGTGGCCAGGGAAGCGACATCGAGATCCAGGCCCGCGAAATCCTCCGCATGCGCTCGCTGCTGGAGGAGATCGTCGCCAAGCACACCGGTAAGCCGGCCGCTGAAGTCCGCAAGGACATCGAACGCGACAAAATTCTCAACGCGGACGAGGCAAAGGCGTATGGTCTGATCGACGACATCATCCCGACCAGGAAGAAACGAGCTCAGGCCGTTGCTTCCTAGGTGAGATGTGGCGCACCGGAGCGCTGCCCAATAGGGCACGTTCCGGTGCGACTCGCCGCTAGGGGGCTCACTGAGGGCCCAGAAGACGGTAACGTCGAAACCTGAGCGGTTCGGCCAAGTCCGGAGGATGTCCGGAGAAGCTGCTCGCGGGAGCAGGGCGGTCCCACGCAAAGGAGTATCTGGGGTGGCACGCATCGGCGACGGGGGAGACCTGCTGAAGTGCTCTTTCTGCGGGAAGAGTCAGAAGCAAGTCAAAAAGCTCATTGCCGGTCCCGGCGTCTACATCTGCGATGAGTGCATCGATCTCTGCAACGAGATCATCGAGGAGGAGCTCTCCGAGTCCTCCGAGCTCAAGTGGGACAACCTGCCCAAGCCGAGGGAGATCTACGAGTTCCTCGACGCCTACGTCATCGGTCAGGACAAGGCGAAGAAGGCGCTCTCGGTGGCGGTTTACAACCACTACAAGCGGGTGCAGTCCGGAGACCGGGGCAGAGACGACGGCCTCGAGTTGTCCAAGAGCAACATCCTGCTGCTCGGCCCGACCGGTTCGGGCAAGACGCTGCTGGCGCAGACCCTGGCGAAGATGCTCAACGTGCCCTTCGCCATCGCCGACGCCACCGCGCTCACCGAGGCCGGCTACGTGGGCGAGGATGTCGAGAACATCCTGCTCAAGCTCATTCAGGCGGCCGACTACGACGTCAAGAAGGCCGAGACCGGCATCATCTACATCGACGAGGTCGACAAGATCGCCCGCAAGAGCGAGAACCCGTCGATCACGCGCGACGTCTCGGGTGAAGGCGTGCAGCAGGCACTGCTGAAGATCCTGGAAGGCACCACCGCGAGCGTCCCGCCGCAGGGCGGCCGCAAGCACCCGCACCAGGAGTTCATCCAGATCGACACCACGAACGTGCTGTTCATCTGCGGCGGCGCCTTCGCCGGTCTCGAGAAGATCATCGAGTCGCGCATCGGCAAGAAGGGCATCGGCTTCAACGCGATCATCCGCTCCAAGGAAGAGATCGACACCGCCGACATCTTCGCCGACGTCATGCCGGAAGACCTGCTCAAGTTCGGCATGATCCCCGAGTTCGTGGGCCGCCTGCCGGTCATCACCTCGGTGCACAACCTCGACCGCGAAGCGCTCATCCAGATCCTCACCGAGCCGCGCAACGCGCTGGTCAAGCAGTACCGCAAGCTGTTCGAGCTCGACGGCGTGGAGCTGGAGTTCACCGACGACGCGCTCGAGGCGATCGCCGACCAGGCCATCCTGCGCGGCACCGGCGCCCGCGGGCTGCGCGCGATCCTGGAGGAGGTGCTCCTGTCCGTCATGTACGAGGTGCCCTCCAGGCAAGACGTCGCACGCGTCGTCATCACCCGCGAATCGGTGCTGGAACACGCCATTCCGACCCTCGTGCCGCGCGACCAGCTCGCCGCCAAGCAGCAGCGCACGCCGCGGGAGAAGTCGGCCTGACACGCCCGAAGACGCCCCATGGGTTCGGCCCATGGGGCGTTTCGCTTGCCCGGCTCCCTAGAATTGGTCACTGTGACAACGCCAGAGCTGCCTACTCAATACACACCGGCCGACGTCGAGACCCGTAGCTACGAGCGCTGGGTATCCGAAGGCTACTTCCGAGCCGACCCGGGCAGCTCGCGCGTGCCGTACAGCATCGTCCTCCCGCCGCCGAATGTGACGGGCGTCCTGCACATCGGCCACGCCCTCGACCACTCCATCCAGGACGCGCTCACCCGCCGCGCCCGCATGCAGGGCCGCGAGACCCTGTGGCTGCCCGGCATGGACCACGCCGGCATCGCCACCCAGAACGTCGTGGAGCGCGAGCTGGCCAAGCAGGGCCTGTCGCGTCACGACCTGGGGCGTGAGGCGTTCGTCGAGCGCGTCTGGGAGTGGAAGGAAGAGTCCGGCGGCCGGATCCTCGGCCAGATGCGCAAGCTCGGCGACGGCGTCGACTGGTCGCGCGAGCGCTTCACCATGGATCCCGGGCTGTCGCGCGCCGTCCAGACCATCTTCAAGAAGCTGTTCGACGACGGGCTCATCTACCGCGCCGAGCGCATCATCAACTGGTGCCCGCGCTGCCTGACCGCGCTGTCCGACATCGAGGTCGAGCACAGCGAAGACGAGGGCGAGCTCGTCTCCATCCGCTACTCCGACGAGATCGTGGTGGCCACCACCCGGGCCGAGACCATGCTCGGCGACACCGCGGTGGCCGTGCACCCCTCCGACGAGCGCTACCAGCACCTCATCGGCACGATGGTGGAGGTGCCGCTCACCGGGCGGATGATCCCGGTGGTCGCCGACGAGCACGTCGACCCGGCGTTCGGCACCGGTGCGGTCAAGGTCACGCCCGCGCACGACCCCAACGACTTCGAGATCGGCCGGCGTCATTCCCTGCCGTCGCTGACCGTCATGGACGAACGCGGCATCATCACCGCGCACGGCCCGTTCCTGGGGCTCGACCGCTTCGAGGCCCGCCCGGCCGTCGTGGCGGCGCTGCGCGCCGAGGGGCGCATCGTCGCGGAGAAGCGGCCCTACCTGCACTCGGTCGGCCACTGCTCGCGCTGCAAGACCGTGGTGGAGCCGCGGCTGTCGCTGCAGTGGTTCGTGAACGTCCAGCCGCTGGCCAAGGCGGCCGGCGACGCCGTGCGCGACGGGCGCACCCGCATCCACCCGCCGGAGCTGGCCAAGCGCTACTTCGACTGGGTCGACGACATGCACGACTGGTGCATCTCCCGCCAGCTGTGGTGGGGGCACCGCATCCCGGTCTGGTACGGGCCGGCGGGCGAGGTCGTCTGCGTCGGGCCCGACGAGGAGCCGCCGGCCGGATACACGCAAGACTCCGACGTCCTCGACACCTGGTTCTCCTCCGGGCTGTGGCCGTTCTCCACGCTCGGCTGGCCGGAGGCCACGCCCGAGCTGGCCCGCTTCTACCCGACCTCGGTGCTGGTCACGGGCTACGACATCCTGTTCTTCTGGGTCGCGCGGATGATGATGTTCGGCCTCTACGCCATGGACGGCGAGCCGCCGTTCCGCGTGGTGGCCCTGCACGGCATGGTGCGCGACCAGTACGGCAAGAAGATGTCCAAGTCGTTCGGCAACGTGGTCGACCCGCTCGACTGGATCGAGCGCTTCGGCACCGACGCCACCCGCTTCACCCTGCTGCGCGGCGCCAACCCCGGCGCCGACGTGGCGGTGAGCGAGGAGTGGGCGGCCGGCTCGCGCAACTTCTGCAACAAGATCTGGAACGCCACCCGCTTCGCGCTGATGAACGGCGCGGCGGTGGGGTCGCTCGACGGGGCCGAGCTCACCGCGGCCGACAGGTGGATCCTGTCGCGGCTGCAGAGCGTGGTGAAGGCGGCCGACGCGGCGTTCGAGGAGTTCGAGTTCGCCAAGGCGTCCGACCTGCTCTACCACTTCGCCTGGGACGAGGTCTGCGACTGGTACCTGGAGCTGGCCAAGATCCAGCTCGGCGAGGGGCTGGAGCACACCAGGCTGGTGCTCGGGCACGTGTTCGACGCGTTGCTGCGGCTGCTGCACCCGCTGGTGCCGTTCGTCACCGAGGAGTTGTGGCGGGCGGTCACGGGTGGCGAGTCGATCGTCGTGGCGCCCTGGCCCGAGGTCGACGCCGCGCTGGTGGACGTCGCCGCCGAGGCCGAGATCGAGGCGCTGCAGGAGCTGGTGACCGAGGTTCGCAGGTTCCGTTCCGACCAGGGGCTCAAGCCGGGCCAGAAGGTGGCCGCCAGGCTCGGGCTGTCCGGCACGCCGCTGGCCGCCCAGGAGACGGCGATCAGGTCGCTGCTGCGGCTCACCGAGCCGTCGGAGGCGTTCAACGCCACCGCGCGGCTCAGCGTGGGCCAGGTGAGCGTGGAGATCGACACCGCCGGCGCCATCGACGTGGCGGCCGAGCGCAAGCGGCTGGAGAAGGACCTGGCCGCGGCACGCAAGGAGGCCGCGCAGGTCACCGCCAAGCTGGGCAACGAGCAGTTCATGGCCAAGGCGCCGGACGACGTGGTGACCAAGGTCAGGGCGCGTGCCGAGCAGGCGGCGGCGGACATCGCGCGCCTCGAGGCTCAGCTCGCCGCGCTGGGTGTTTGAACCGTACGCACGAGGGGAAGGTTCATTCGTTACCTGAGAATGGACCTTCCACGGCGTTGAGGCTGCTACAGTTTTCAACGCAGGGCCGGTCGGCCCTGACATTCCTGAGACTGAACCCCGAATCTTCGGGCTGCGTCTGACTGCGGTTGGACAAGGGCCGAAAGTTGGAGTAAGTTAGCAGGGTTGCCTCGAAGAGAGGCAAGTCCGGAAGCTCCCGGATCGGGCGGTTTGACAAGAATCGTCCGGATCTGGTAAGCTGAAGGAGACGAAATGTGCGCCTCTGAGGCGGGATCGAAGATCCTGGTGAAGATGTACGCGTCCGTTTCTTGAGAACTCAACAGTGTGTTAAAAGCCAGTGCATGATTTACATGCATAACCCTGTCATGGTTTGAACATGATGGACAGCTTGGATTCATTTCCAGACATTGTTTGGAGAGTTTGATCCTGGCTCAGGACGAACGCTGGCGGCGTGCTTAACACATGCAAGTCGAGCGGAAAGGCCCTTCGGGGTACTCGAGC
>NZ_JABCPZ010000102.1 GCF_013283785.1 Nonomuraea antri | reverse complement strand
GTCGTACGTGGGCGGGGCGGTGCTGCTGGATCTGACGTCGGCGCGGATGACGTTCGTGGTGGCCGGGACGGGTGGCCTGCTGGTCTCCCTGCTGACGGCCCTGGCCCTCCGTCCCCGGCGCTGAGCCCTCCAACCCCGGTGCTGAGCCCTCCAACCCCGGTGCTGACCCCGGTGCTGAGTCCTCCGACTCGGGCGTTGGGAGGCCGGTCCGCCCAGCCGTTGGAGGCTACGCCCCGGAGGGCGGGCGGCGTCACGATCCGCATCGGGGACGTCTGTGGCGACCACCGGCTGCACGCGGTGCTCAGCGGGCCCCCGCGAGCTGTTCGACACCGTCATGTTCGACCCGACCGGCCGGTTCCTGGCCGGTGTGAGTGACGATGGCCACCCGGATCCGAGGCCGGACGAGGAACGGGTCACGGCCGGGGTTGTTCGCCCAAAGCATGCCCGCCGGGCCGCGTCTCCGGGACCGCTACGCCGCCGGCAGCCCCGCACCGGAACCAGACGTCCGACGCCGGCCATGACTTTCGGCACCCACCCCGCCCCCCGTCGAGTACCTACGATACGGACATGAGGTGGCCGCACTGATGTCCCGGACCCTGGAACGCAAGAGCGCGGTAGCCGGGCTGACCTGCGCGTTCGCCGCCGGCGTCGCCGTGATGCTGGAGATGATGATCAGCACCTTCGGCGGGCCCACGCACGCCGCGTGGTGGTGGACCGCCTACCTGCTCTACCTGGCGGTCCTGCTGGTCGTCTGCCGGTACCTGCCCGGGCCGGGACGGCTGCCGGGGCACGCGCCGCTGCTCGGGCTGGTGGTGCTGGGCATCGCCGTCTTCCTGCTGTACCCGAACCAGGGCTGGACCGCGATCCTGTTCGTGGTGACCGTGGCGAGCACGGCGTTCGCCTGGTCGCAGCGGGCGGTCGTCGCCGTGGTCGCCGTCCAGACCGCCGCGGTCGTGGCGGGGGTGGCGGCCAGCGGGTGGCCGGCGTACGACGTGGTAATGGCGGTGGTCGTGTACGGGAGCGTCCAGGGGTTCGCGGCGCTCGTCGTCGGCGCGGGACGGCGCGAGGCGGAGGCCCGGCGCGAGACGGCGATCGCGCACGCGGAGCTGCGCGCGGCCGCCACCCTGCTGGAGGCCGCCGGCCGCGACGCCGAGCGGCTGCGCATCTCGCGCGAGCTGCACGACGTGGTCGGACACCAGCTCACCGCGCTCATCCTGGAGCTGGAGGTCGCCTCACACCTGATCGACGGCGATGGCGACGGCGACGGCGCCGAGCACGTGACCCGGGCCCGCGCCATCGCCAGGGACCTGCTCGGCGACGTCCGCGTCACCGTCGGGCAGATGCGCTCGGGACGGCGTCCGCTCGAAGCGGTGCTCCACCCGCTGACCCGCGACGTCCCCGGCCTGGAGGTGTCGCTGGACGTCAGCGAGGCGGGACCGGTCGAGGGCGAGCAGGCGCAGGTGATCCTGCGCTGCGTCCAGGAGGCCATCACGAACACCCTGCGGCACGCCGGCGCCGGCCGGCTCGACGTCGTGGTCCGCGCCGACGCCGACGGCATCAGGGTCGAGGCCCGCGACGACGGCCGCGGCGGCGCCGACCTCGCCCCCGGCAACGGACTGACCGGGATGCGCGAACGCTTCGAGTCGCTGGGCGGCACCCTGACCTTCAATTCCGCCCCCGGCGCCGGATTCACCGTCGCCGGATGCCTGCCCGCGGGGCGGCCGGCGTGAGCCCCGTCCGCGTGCTGCTCGTCGACGACCAGACGCTCGTCAGGCAGGGCATCAGGAGCCTGCTGGCGCTGGCGCCGGAGATCGAGGTCGTCGACGAGGGCGCCGACGGCGACGAGGCCCTGCGCCTGCTCGCGGAACACGACGTCGACGTGCTGCTCCTCGATCTGCGCATGCCCGGCCGCGACGGCATCTCCACGCTGGAGGAGATGCGCGAGCGGGGCATCAGGGTGCCGGTGCTCGTGCTCACCACGTTCGACGACGAGGAGCTCGTGCTGCGCGCGCTGCGCGCCGGCGCCCGCGGATACCTGCTCAAGGACGTCACGCTCGCCCAGGTGGTGAGCGCGCTGCAGTCGCTGGCCAACGGCGGCACGGTGCTCCAACCGGCGCTCACGGACCGGCTGCTGCGCGCGGTGGCCGAGCCCCGCGACCCGATCGAGGGCTTCGACCGGCCGGAACCGCTCAGCCCCAGGGAACTGGACGTGCTGCGGCTCGCCGCCGCGGGCTGGTCCAACCGGCAGATCGCGCACGGGCTGCACCTGGCCGAGGGCACCGTGAAGAACCACATGTCGAGCGTGCTGCTCAAGCTCGGGGTGCGGGACCGGACGCGGGCCGTGCTCCGCGCGCTCGAACTCGGCCTGCTGTCGCGGTGAGCGGGGAAGTGCCGGAAGTCATGGCGGACAACGGTGACGTCCGGCACGTCCGCGCGCTCGGGTGAGCCGCCTAGCGTCTCCGTATCGGAACCGGCTTCGAGAGGAGACAACATGGGCAAGATCGTCGCCAACTTCTTCATCGCGCTGGACGGTGTCGTGGAGGCGCCGGAGAGCTGGCACATGTCGTACATCAACGACGAGATGATGGCGGTCATCGGTGCGGGGATGGAGAGGAACAAGGCGTTCCTGATGGGACGCAAGGGTTACGACGGGTGGGCGGCGTACTGGCCGACCAGCACCGACGAGCCGTACGCGAGCTACTTCAACGACATCCCGAAGTATGTGATCTCCAGTACGTTGCGTGATCCGTCGTGGAAGAACACGACGGTGCTGCCGGGCGAGGCGGGGGCGGTGCGGCAGCTGAAGGAGAGCGTGGACGGGGACATTCTGATGACCGGCAGCACGGTGACGGTGCGCTGGCTGCTGGCCAACGGGCTGCTGGACGAGCTGCGGCTGCTGTTGCACCCGGTCGCGGTCGGTTCGGGCCAGAAGCTGTTCGAGGACGGGATGACGCAGAAGCTGGACCTGGTGCACAGCCAGGCGTTCTCGACCGGGGTGCTCGACCTGGTCTACCGCCCCGCCTCCTGACCGGGGCCCACGGGGGGAAATTCGATTGTGGTGCCGGCCGCCGGGCCGATAGCGTGCGGCCGCACCATCGGATTCGTCGTGGGGACCATCGCGTGACGCCGCCTGCTCTCGCCGCCTGACATCTTCTTCCGCGCTTTCGCACCGACCTCGTCGTCGGTCCCGCCGGGCTGCCCGCGATCCGGGCCGCCCTGGCCGCTCAGCGTTTCGTGTCAGGTCTTAGAGAGATCATGTCTGCACAATCCCATAGAGATCATTCCGTGCTGCCCAGGACCGGGCAGCCCAGGACCGTAGTTCCCCAGATGGTGCTGCCCTGGACCGTGCGGCGGACCAGGCTGCCGCTGCTCGCCCTGCGCTGCCTCGACTGCCAGGCGGAGTCGGCCACCGTCGGCGAGGGCAGGTTCCGGGTCAACGCCAACGGCAAGCTGCTGCACGTGTGGCTGCTCGTCCGATGTGTCCGCTGCGATCGGACCACGAAGATCAACATCCATGAGCGGGTGCCGGTCCGGTCGCTGGATCCGGCCAGGCTCCGCGCGTTCGAGCGCAACGATCCGGCGATGGTCGCGCGCACGCTGCTCGACCCCGCCATCGCCCGGCGCAACCGGTTCGCCCTCGACTGGCGCGGCGCCTGGCGGCTGGACTCGTCGGCCGTCGAGGCGGACTGGCCGTACCGGGTGGACGTCGCCTTCCTCGATCCCGTGCCGATCCGTCCCGACTGGCTGATCGCCCACGGGCTCGGCTTCAGCAGGGGCGAGGTCGAGCGGCGGATCAAGAGCGACCAGCCGCTCAGGCGCACCACGATCACGGGCTTCTCGTTCGTGGTCATGCCCGCCGCGTAGCGGCCGGGTGGCGGGGGACCGGGCCGGGTCCCCCGCCTACCCGTCGTGGGCGAGCGACGACTCGATCAGCCGCCGGTGGGCCTGCAACAGGTTCTGCGGCAGGTCGCCTGGTGCGCACCAGCGGGCGTCGAGGATCTCCATGTCGTTCAGCCGCATCCGGCCGCCGCCCGCGTACTCGGCCGCGTAGGCGACCTCGATCCGCAGCTGGAAACCGCTCCCGAGATGCACCAGCTCACCGACCCGCACCTCCAGCCCGGTCTCCTCCCTGACCTCGCGCGCGACCGCCTGCTCGAACGTCTCGCCGCGCTTCGCGCCGCCCGTCGGCAGGCCCCACTGGCGCTCCCGCGGCCAGAAGCGGTGCCGCAGCAGCAACACGTTCCCGTCCGGGTCGCGGACGACGCCGGTCACCCCGACCATGAACTTGGCCTGCGACAGGTAGAGCAGCCGCCACTGCACGGATCCGCGCAGACTCAGCCACAGCCGGGCGATCAGCTTCTTCACCGGCATCCTCCGGGGGGCGACGGGCACGACACACAGGCACGGTATACAGGACGGAACCGCATCGTACGTCTCCCCGACCCCATCCCCCCGTGACGCGACGAGAGGCGGACCGCCATGAACCCAGACGAAGCGCCGATCCAGACCCCGATCCAGGCCCCCGTCGTGGAACGCCGGACGATCGACGTGATCCCCGACGCCGAGCGGCACGGCACCCCGCGCAGCCAGTTCACCCTCTGGTTCGGCGCCAACATGCAGATCACCGCCATCGTGGACGGCGCGCTCGCCGTCGTCTTCGGCGCCGACGCGCTCTGGGCGATCATCGCCCTGCTCATCGGCAACGTCCTGGGCGGCGTGGTGATGGCGCTGCACTCCGCCCAGGGGCCGCGGCTCGGCCTGCCCCAGATGATCTCCAGCCGGGCGCAGTTCGGCGTGCACGGCGCGGTCGTCCCGCTGGTGCTGGTCGTGCTGATGTACCTGGGCTTCGCCGCGACCGGCAGCGTGCTGGCCGGCCAGGCGCTCGGCCGGATACTGAACGTGCCGGCCACCGCAGGCATCCTGCTGTTCGGCGCGCTGACGGCGATCGTCGCGGTCACCGGCTACCGGCTCATCCACGCCGTGGGCCGGGTCGCCACCGTGGTCGGCGTCTGCGGGCTCGGCTACCTGCTGATCGCCGTGTTCACCAGATACGACGTGGGCGCGGTCGTCGGCGCCGGGTCGTTCGACGCGCCCACGTTCCTGCTGGCCGTGGGGCTGGCGGCGGCCTGGCAGCTCACCTTCGGCCCGTACGTCGCAGACTACTCCCGCTACCTGCCGCGCCACACCAGCGAGCGGGCCACGTTCACCGGCACGTTCCTGGGCAGCGTGATCGGCTCGCAGTGGGCGATGACGCTGGGCGCGCTGATCGCGGCCGTCTCCGGCGACGCGTTCGTCAAGGACCAGGTCGGGTTCGTCGGCGAGCTGGCCGGGCCGGCCGCCGTCGCGCTGCTGATCTACATCGTGATCGTGGTCGGCAAGCTGACCGTCAACACGCTCAACGCCTACGGCGGCTTCATGTGCCTGCTGACGACCGTGACCGCGTTCACCGGCCGTTCCACGATCTCGCCGGTGACCCGCGCGCTCTACATCGTCGGCTTCACCGCCGTGTCGGTCGCCGTGGCGATCGTGGCCAGCGCCGACTTCCTGAACAACTTCAAGAACTTCCTGCTCGTGCTGCTCATGGTGTTCACGCCGTGGAGCGCGATCAACCTCACCGACTACTACCTGATCTCAGGGAACGGGTGGACCTGCCCGCCCTGTACGACCCGGCGGGACGCTACGGCCGCTGGAACGTGACCGCGCTGGTCTGCTACGCGTTCGGGGTGGCCATTCAGATCCCGTTCCTGGCCCAGAAGCTCTACACCGGGCCGGTGACCGAACTGCTCGGCGGCGCCGACATCTCCTGGATCGTCGGCCTGGCGGCGACCGCCGCGCTGTACTACCCGTGGGCGAAACGCACCTCGAACCCGCCGTGACCTCGGGCCGGCGTCGCCGAAGCCGGCGTCCCCGAAACCGGCGTCGCCAGAAGCGTCAGGCCGGGCCGTCGCGGAGCACGCCGCGCACCACGTCGAGCCGTACGCCCGGGTCGAACTCCGGCAGCCACCAGGTCGCGCCGGCCCGCACGTACGGCTCCGGGTCGGTGCCGAGCGGCAGGCTGACGGCCAGGTCGAAGCCGGACGTCTCGCCCTGTCGCAGCTCGGCGAGCGTGCCGGCGACCTCGGCGAGCTGGTCGGGGTGCACCAGGTTGACCGGGAAGAAGCCGTCGAGCCGGGCGGCGCGGCGGATCGGCCGGACGTTGCCGGGGAACCCGGCCGCCCACACCGGCACGCCGGGCCGCTGCACCGGCCGGGGCAGGAACGTGATGTCGTCGACGGTGTAGTGCTCGCCGCGATGGCGCACCGGCTCGCCCGACCAGGCCGCGGCCAGGATCGACAGGGACTCGTCGAGCATCCGCCCGCGCCGCCGGTCGTCGAGCTGCTCGCCGGTCCTGGACAGCTCGCCCGCGAACCTGTCGTCGCCGATGCCGACGCCCAGGGTCAGCCTGCCCCCGCTGAGCCGATCCAGCGTCGCGGTCTCCCGCGCCAGCTTGGCCGGCCGCCGGCGGGGCGGCGAGCACACCATCGGGCCGAGCCGCAGCCGCTCGGTCGAGGTCGCGATCGCCGACAACACGATCCACGGGTCGGCGACCTGCCGGACCGGGGGCCGCCAGCACACCTGATCCCAGACGAAGCAGCCGTCCCACCCGGCCTCCTCGGCCTCGGCGGCCAGGCGCGCGACCACCAGCGGGTCGGCGAGCTCGTCGAAGATCGGCAGCCACAGCGCCGACCGCGGCCGGCGGCTCATGACCGGACCCCGGCGGTGTGCCGCACCAGGGCGGGCACGAACTCGTCCCAGACCGGGGCCGGCAGGTCGTGCCCGGCGCCCTTCAGCACCAGCAGCTCCGCGCCGGGGATCGCGTCGCGCAGCGCCAGGCCGTGCGCCGGCGGCAGGACCGGGTCGTGGTCGCCGTGGACCACCAGCGTCGGCGCGGTGATCCGGGCGAAGCCGTCCAGGTCCGGGCCGTCGAAGGCGATGGCGTAGTGGTTGACCAGGGTCGAGGCGTAGCTGCGCGCGCGTGCCACGTCACGTTCGACCAGCGCGCGCGTCGCGGCCCGGTCGAAGTACGGCGAGCCGCCCGCGTACGCGCCCGCGGCGGCCACCACGTACGCGACGACCGCGGCCCTGTCCGCGGGGTCCGGCTCGGGCGGTATCCGCAGGCCGGCCGAGGGCGGCGGCAGGTCGCCCGCCCCGGTGGAGGTCGACACGAACGTCAGCGACGCGACCCGGCCGGGATGGTCCGCGCCGAGGATGAGCCCGATCCCGCCGGACATCGACTGGCAGACCAGGTGGGCGCGCTCGACGCCCAGCGCGTCCTGGACGCCGAGCACGTCCAGGGCCAGGTCGGTGAAGGAGTAGCCGGGCCGTCCCGGCGGGTAGCAGGTCGACCGGCCGGTGTCGCGCTGGTCGTAGCGGACCACGAACCTGCCGTGCGCGGCGAGGCGTGCGCACAGTTCGTCCTCCCACCACAACATCGACGCGGCCGCCCCGGCGACCAGCACGATCGCCGGGTCGGCGCGGTCGCCGAACGTCTCGGCGCACAGCTCGACGCCGTTGACCGGGAGCAGGTGCTCGCCGTTGGACTGATGAGCGTTCATGTCCGACACGCTAGGCTCGCCGATCCATCGTGGAAAGCGATGATCCGCGATCGTGTCGATCGCGCTTGGCGATTAAGCTGGGCTTTGTGATCGACCTTGAGTTACGTCACCTGGCGGCGATGGCCGCCATCGCCGATGAAGGCACCTTCGGCCGGGCGGCCGTCCGGCTCGGATACACCCAGTCCACGGTGAGCCAGCAGATCGCCGCGCTGGAGAGGGCCGTCGGCGGCCCGGTGTTCGACCGTCCAGGCGGGCCCAGGCCGGTGCGGCTCACCCCGCTCGGCGCCGTGGTGCTCGGCCAGGGCCGCGAACTGCTGGCGCGGGCGCAGGCGCTGGCCGACGCGGTGGAGCGGTTCAAGTCGGGGGACGGCCGGATCGACATCGGCACCTTCCAGAGCGTGTCCAGCGTCATCCTGCCGTCGGTGATCCGGCGGCTGCGTGACGAGCACCCCGGCTGCGACATCAGGCTGTCGGAGGAGGAGCCGGAGCAACCCCGCATCGGCGACCTCGACCTGCTGTTCTACGACGGACGCGTGGACGACGACGTCGAGTGCCGCAAGCTGCTCGACGACCCGTACCTGCTGGTGGCCAGGGCCGGCGCCTTCCCCGACGGCCCGGTCCCGCTGGAACTGCTCGACGGCGCGCCGATGGTGGCCTGGCCGCTGACCTGCGCCCAGCCCTGGATGGAAGAGGCGATCGAGCGCGGCGGCGCCCGGCCGCGCGTGGTGTTCCGCAGCGCGGTCAACGACACCCTGCTGTCGATGGTGCGGGCCGGGCTGGGCTCGGCGGTGCTGCCATGGCTCGCCGTCCGGGGCGCAGGCGCCGACTCGGACGATCGGCTCCGCGTGCACGAGCTGCGGCCGTCCCCGCCGCCACGGGAGATCTACCTGCACTGGCGGTCCGGACGCACGCACTCGCCGCTGGCCGGCCGGGCGATCGAGATCGCGGCCGAGGTCGCGGCCGGGCTCACCCCACCGCAGTCCTGACCGGACTTGTACGAACGAGCCGGAAGTCGGCACGTTCGTACAAGTATCGGCGAGATCCACCGGAGCATCCTGGCGGGGGACGACGGTTCCGACGAGAGGGTCACGATGCTCAACCTGTCGATCATTCTGGAAGACAGCGCCCGCCGCGTTCCCGACCGCACCGCCCTGGTCTTCGGCGACCTGCGGTTGCCGTACTCCATGGTGGACGCCGTCGCGAACCAGGTGGCCAACCTCCTGGTGGCCCGGGGGATCGGCAAGGGTGACAAGGTCGCGCTGCTCTGCCCGAACGTGCCCTACTTCCCCTTCGTCTACTTCGGCATACTCAAGGCCGGGGCGACCGTGGTCCCGCTCAACGTGCTGCTGCAGCCGCGCGAGATCGTCTACCACCTGGACGACAGCGACGCGAAGGCGTTCTTCTGCTTCGAAGGCACGCCCGAGCTGCCGATGGGCGCGCGGGGACGGGCGGCCTTCGACGACGTCGACGGCTGCGCGGACTTCTTCGTCCTGCCCGCCACGCCGCTGGCCACCGAGTCCGAGCACGGCGAATCGATCTGGGCGGCGCTGGACGGCATGCCCGGCGAGTTCGAGACCGTGCGCACCGGGCCGGAGGACGTCGCGGCCATCCTCTACACCTCCGGCACCACCGGCAGGCCCAAGGGCGCCCAGCTCACGCACGCGAACCTGCTGATCAACACCATGGTCAGCGACGAGATGTTCCCCACCGACCCCGACGGCGACGTCATGCTCGCCGTGCTGCCGCTCTTCCACTCCTTCGGCCAGATCTCGGTGATGAGCGTGAGCCTGCGCCGCCGCGCCACGCTCGTGCTGCTGCCGCGCTTCGAGCCTGGCCAGGCGCTGGAGCTCATGCGCGGGGAGAAGGTGACCATGTTCGCCGGGGTGCCCACCATGTACTGGGCGATGCTGTCGAAGATCCACGCGGACGGCGCCGAGGTGCCCACGACCCTGCGCGTGGCGGTGTCGGGGGCGGCCGCCTGCCCGGTCGAGGTGCTCAAGGACTTCGAGTCCACCTTCGGCATCCCGATCCTGGAAGGCTACGGACTGTCGGAGACCTCGCCCGCGGCCTGCTTCAACCAGCTCAGCCGGCCCACCAAGCCGGGCACCGTCGGCTTCCCCATCTGGGGCGTGCAGATGCGGCTGGTGGACCGCGACTGGAACACCATCGAGGGCGAGGGCCCCGGAGAGATCGCCATCCGCGGGCACAACATCATGAAGGGCTACCACGGACGTCCCGAGGCCACCGCGGAGGTGCTGCGCGACGGCTGGTTCCGCACCGGCGACATCGCCACCCGCGACGAGGACGGCTACTACTCCATCGTGGACCGCACCAAGGACATGATCATCAGGGGCGGCTTCAACGTGTACCCGCGTGAGCTGGAGGAGGTGCTGATGACGCATCCGGCGGTATCGCTGGTCGCGGTGGTCGGCGTGCCGCACGACACGTACGGTGAGGAGGTCAAGGCGTACGTCATCCCGGCGCCCGGCGCGACGGCCACCGAGGACGACCTCATCGCCTGGTCCAAGGAGAACCTGGCCGCCTACAAGTACCCGCGCATCGTCGAGTTCCGCGACAGCCTGCCGATGACCGAGACCGGCAAGATCCTCAAACGCGAACTGCGCTAGCCGCCGCGCGGGCAGGTGGTCGGGGGCCGGGGCAGGCGTCGATCGCGGGCGGCGGGCTCGGGGTCAGGGGAGCCAGTCGATGGCGGCGGCGAGTTCGGAGGGCGTGTTGCCGAACGTGCGGCGGAAGGCCCGGGTGAAGTGCGGGCCGTCGGTGAACCCGGCGGTGTGCGCGGCCGCCGTCAGCGTCTCGCCCGCGGCCACCCGGTCGATCGCCCGGCGCAGCCGCAGCCACCGTACGTAGGGCCGCAGCGGGATCCCCACATGCGCGCTGAACAGGTGCGCCAGCCGGCTCGGCGACAGGTGGACCGCGTCGGCCACCGCCCGCAGCCGCACCGGCCCGCCGCGCAGGAGCGTGGGGATCAGCGCGATCGCCGCCTCCACGGACGGGTGTGGCAGGACGTCCGCGGCGTCGCCGTGGCCGCTCCACTCCTCGAGGACCCGCAGCGCGGCGGTCGCCTCGGCCGAGCGCGCGTGGTCGGCCGGTGGGGCGGCGAACATGAGCGGCCGGATCCCCCCTCGGCCGCCGCTCGGGTGCGGGTGCGGGTGCGGGTGCGGGTGCGGGCGCTGGTGCAGGTGCGGGTGTCCGGGTTCGTTCGGGACAGGGGCTGGCGCGACCTCGGGGGCGGCGCCGGACCAGGACGACGCCCGTGTCCCCGCCCCGGACCTGGCGAGCAGGGCGCGGCCCGGCGAGCTGCGCGGATCCAGGTGGACGAGCAGCGCCTCGCGAGCCCCGTCGAGCACCGTGTGCCCGATGTCGGGCGGGATCACGGCGATCCGCGTGGTCAGCCGCCCGCCCTGGGCGTCGGCCATGGTGAAGGGCTCACCGGCGACGATCAGCTGGACCGCGTGATGCGCGTGCAACTCGTTGCTGCCGACCGTCCCGCCGTAGAGCAGGAGGCCGGGCCGCAGCAGGCACCAGCCGCGCCAGGGATGCGACATCACACCGCCCTTCCACGCCCGCGGACGTCTTCGGAGCGTATCCCGGCACGGAACGCGGTTTGACCTGAGCCGGGTACCTCAATGGAGATCGAGGTAGCAGACCTGAAGCGGCCGGCCGCCCGGCACGCCGCGCTCCGGCCCGACTGGCCATGGCCGATGCGCTGCTCCTGGGCGACCGGTGGGCCAGGAGCAGCGTTCGGCCCCGTCGTCCGACCTCGGTCAGGGGGTGTCTTCGCCGATCACGTCGCTGCGGCGTTCGATCAGCAGGACGTCCCGCCACACGCCACGGTGGCGGCCGAGCCGTTCCCTGGTGCCGACGACCCGGAAACCGAGCGCCCGGTGCAACGCCAGGCTGGCCGCGTTCTCGGGGAAGACGCCCGACTGGATGGTCCAGACGCCGGCGTCCTCGCTCGCCTTGATGAGCGTGCTCAGCAGCGCGCGGCCGATGCCGTGCGCCTGACACCCGGGGTGGACGTACACGCTGTGCTCCACGACCCCGGCGTACACGCACCTGGACGACACCGGCGCGGCGGCCACCCAGCCCAGCACCAGGCCGGTGCCGGGGTCGGCGGCCACGTGACGCAGGTGGGGCGGCTTCCCCGCGGTGAAACCCGCCCAGCTCGGCGCGGTGGTCTCGAAACTGGCCTGCCCGGTGTCCAGTCCCGCCTGGTAGATGGCCAGGACCTGGGCCGCGTCCGACTCGCGCATCGGCCTGATCTCCACGCCCGGGCCGCCCGGCTCGATCGACTGGACGTCACGCGTCATGACCGCTCCTTCACTCGCAGGTGGGCGTCGCCGGGACCGGGCGGCCCATCACCACGTCGGCGGCCGTCGGGAAGCAGCTCACGCACGCCTCGTTGATCCGGTACAGGCTGGACGTGCCCTGCCGTTCGACCAGCACGAACCGCACCTCGGCCAGGATCTTCAGGTGGTGCGACACGGTCGACTGGCCCACGCCCGACGCGGCCACGATCTCGCCCACGCTCATCGGCGTCCGCCGCCGGGCCAGCAGTGACACGATCTGGATCCGGGTGGCGTCGGCCAGTGCCTTGAACCAGCCCGCGTACTCTTCGGCCGCCGCACGTGGCAGCGGCTCCTGCTCCTCATTCATCGCCCATCGACGATAGTCGATGAAGCCCGGTCATGGCAATTCCCCGGACGGCGACGTCGGAGCGGAATTCTTGCTAAAGACCTCACCCGCGCCGGTGTGCGCTTTCGTCAGGCGATTACCGCCGGCGGTTTAAACGCGAAAGCGGAATGCGCCGGTCGTGAAGAATCTTGGCTGCTTGTGTTGACGTTTCCCCACCGCGATAAGCCACGATGAGAGGCGAAAGGGCAGGAAGAGCAGCTGGAGGAATCCATGCTCAGGCAACCGTTAACCGTCGACGCCCTTCGATCGGCCCGATTTGGAAGTGCGTGACCCGAAGGGGCCCGGGTGACGAAGAAGCGTTTCGCGCCCTGGACCCGGAAAAGCGGTTCCGACGGTCTCGACCTGCCTCCCGAGACCCGGGGAATCGAACGACAGGTGCGAGCGTCCCCGCAGGACGCCGCACCTGCCCACGCCGAACCGACACCCTCATGAGGGTGTGCCGCGGATCGCGTCGAGCAGCGCGGTGTCGTCCGGCCAGCGGAACATCTTGATGATGTCGTGGAGCACGTCCAACTGGATGTCGTTCAGCCGATGAGGCGAATCCGGGGACAGGCCGGACGCGTCGCCGAGCGCGCGGGCGAGCCCGGGATTCTCGGCCAGCCGGGCCGCCAGGGAGAGCAGGACGGCGACGTGGGGACGATCCGAGTCGGGAGGGAGTTGAGAGCCGAGGCTGAGCCGGCTACGCAACAGGGCCAGGCTGTTCCCATACCACCGGTGGCCGTGCAGGAGCAGCAGCCTGTCGACGAGACGGGCCACCGACGCGACAATCTCCGGCGGAGTGCCCGGATCGGGATCGAGCAGGTCGTACCCGCCGCCAGAGGAGAACATGGCCGGGAAGATCCAGGACGCCATGGTCTCGTGCCAAGGATCGTCACGTTGTAGGTGGAAGGCGTCATCGGAGAATCCCAGGCCGAATCTCAGCCGTCGCTCCAGCTTTTCGTCACCACTCAGGCGGGCCAGGCCGATCTCGCGGAATGGCGGCTCCCACCGGGATGGGATGCCCATTTCCAAGAAACCGTCCTGGTTGGCCAGCGCCGCGGTCACCCCGCCGAGCTGCTCCGGGGCGAGCCCCGCCGTCCACAGCGCCACCGTCGAGCGCCAGGCGGGCCCGGGATCCGCGTCCCCGCACACCGCGGCGATCTCGACCCCCTCCGCACCCGCCATGAGCACCCGCAGCAGGACCAGGTTCAGCGAGTACGCCGCCATGTGCCGTACCCGGTCCAGCGGCGTGGGCCGGTAGGAGGCGTGCCGTCCGGTGTCGTGGCGGTGCCTGACGACGGCGGCCAGCTCCTCCAGCAGGCCCGTGACCTGCTCCCGGTCGGCTTCACCCAGCTCGCCGAACAGCTCGGCGGCGAAGGCGAGGATCTGGGGACGATCGCTGAGCGGCTGATGTGACGACAACGCGTGCAGCAGGCCGTCGTCCACCGGACCGCCGCCGAGCGAGCGGATGGCGGCCAGCGTGCGCAGGGCCTTGACGAGGTGCTCGGCCACCAGGTACTCGCCGAACGTGGCGTGCAGGAACTCGTAGCAGCGGCGTACCGCGTCGTCGTTGCCGGTACGCGCCTCGGCCCGGTGCACGAAGAAGAAGCGGCCCACCAGGTCACGCCCGATCTCGGCCACGTCGGCGGCCTCCATCGGACGCTCCTCCAGCGCGATCAGATCCGCGCCCAGCTCGGCGTCGGTGATGTCCTGGCGGCCCCGGTTCACCATGGCGAACGCCGCCACGGTCAGCCGCCACAGGTGCTCCTTGGCCGCCGCGGCGACGACCTTCTCGCTCAACGGCACCGCGGACGCGGACTTCTTCGCCTCCCGGCGCGCGAACTCGGTCACCAGCAGCCGGTACAGCGCGCTCGTCGACATGACCGTGTCGATCGGCGGGGCGGCCGGGTCGGAGGCGTACAGGGCGAGCATGAGGAGCAGCAGGGGCTGTCTGGCCAGTTCGTGGCCGCCGAGTGGCGAGCCGACCGGGAGCGGCCGCGTCAGCCCGGCCGCCGACGCGGCCGCGTTGACCTGGTTCCAGCGGTTCAGCCACTCGGCGATCTGCGCGTCGTCGAAGTCCTCCAGCTTGATCATCGGGGTGCCGTCGGCGATGAGCACACGGTCGGCCACCACGGTCCGAGCCGACGGCAGGACACCGTTACGCGGAACCGGAAGTCCGAGGAGCCTTGGGCGCTGACGTCCCGCCGCCGTCAGAGGCCCGTCTCCCTGGCCCGCATGATCGCCTGCGCGCGGTCGGCCACCTGGAGCTTGGCGAAGACGGCCGAGACGTGGTTGCGTACCGTCTTCTGGCTCAGCCCGAGCCGCAGCGCGATCTCCGGGTTCGTCAGGTGCCTGGCGATCAGGCCGAGTATCTCCTGCTCGCGCGGGGTCAGGCCGGGCAGCGCGGGCTCGCCGCGCTCGCCGGGGGAGTGCCCGCGCTCCGCGGGGGAGAAGTAGCCGGACAGGCGGGCGGCCAGGGCCGGGCCGAAGACGGCGCCGCCCTCCGCCACCGCCTCGACCGACCGGACGAGTTCGGCCTTGCGCGCGCCCTTGAGCACGTACCCCCGGGCGCCGGCGCGCATGGCGGCGAACACCGAGTCGTCGTCGTCCGACATGCTGAGCACGAGCACCGGGATGTGCGGGTGGTCGCGGGTGATCCGCTTGGTCGCCGCGATGCCTCCCATGCCGGGCATGTCCAGATCCATCAGGACGACGTCCGGCTGCACCTGCCCCACCAGGGCGAGCGCCTGCTCACCGTTGCCCGCCTCGTCGCCGATCTCGATCCCGGTGTCCGTGGCCAGCAGGGTGCGCAGTCCCGCGCGGAAGCCCGGATGGTCGTCAACCACCAAGATCCTGATCATCGCCGTGTCCTTCCTCGGCCGCGGGCAGCTCCACCCTGACGCGGGTCCCTCCCGCCGGATTGTCGTCGATCGTGCAGGTTCCGCCCAACTCGGCGGCGCGTTCCGCCATCGACGCCAGGCCGACCCCCGACCCCGCCGTCCGCGCTCCGGGGTCGCCAGGACGGATGCCGCGGCCGTCGTCGCAGATCTCCAGCGTCAGCCGGGTGCCCACCACCTCCAGCCGCAGCCGGGCGCGGGTGGCTCCGGCGTGCCGGTAGGCGTTCGTCAGCGCCTCGCCGGCGATCCGGTAGGCGGCGACCTCGGTGGCGGCCGGCAGCGGGGGCAGGTCGTCGGGGGCGTGCACGTCCACCCGCACGCCTGACGGGTGCCTGGCGGCGTGTGCGCGCAGCGCCCCGGCCAGCCCCAGGGAGTCCAGCGCGGGCGGGCGCAGCCCCTCGATGATGGTGCGCACGCTGCCCAGCGCGTTCTCGGCGTCGCTGACGATCTCCGCCAGCACGTGCCGCGCCCGCTCGTCGCTGATCAGGTCGGCCGCCGCCTCGGCCCGCATGGTCAGCGCGGCCAGGGTCGGCCCGAGCCCGTCGTGCAGGTCGCGGCGCAGCCGGCGCCGCTCCTCCTCGCGGGCCATCACCAGCCGCTCCCGCGAGCGCCGCAGGTCGGCCGACAGACGTACCGCGTGCACGGCCACCGCGACCTGCCTGGCCAGGTCGTCCAGGACGCGCTGGTCACGGGCGCCGAATCCGGACTCGCCCGGCCGGGGCGCGAGCACCAGCGCGCCGGCCCGCTCGCCGTTGTGGGTCAGCGGCAGCCGTACCGGGTCGGGACCCGCGCTCGCGGCGCCGTAGGCGTAGCGGGCGCCCTGCGCCGTCTCCACCGCCGCGTACGGCAGCCGCAACGCCTCGGCGATCGACCGCGCCGCCTCCGGCAGGACGCCGCCCGGGTCGGACGTGCTCTCCAACCGGCGTCCCAGCCGGGTGAGCGCCGCGTAGGGGTCGTCGCGCTCGCCGTAGGTGAGCAGGTTGACCCAGCCCTGCAGCCACTGCCGCAACGGCGCGAACGCCAGTGCCACCAGCGCCGCGGCCAGCACGGAGACGGGCAGGCCCGCGGCGGGGAACACCGCGCCCAGGTAGCCGACGACGAGCACGTAACCGCCTGTCACGCAGCCGGACAGCAGGCCGTAGACCAGCGTCCTGTTGATCACCAGGTCGATGTCGAAGAGCCGGTGCCGCAGGATGGCCACGCAGATGGCGACCGGGATGAGGGTCGCGCCGACGGCGGCGATCAGCTCCCACACCGGGTCGTGGGCGGGCCACAGCGCGCCGGGGACGTCGTCGGTCAGCCCCGCCGCCAGCCTGGCCCCGATCACCACCGTCTCCAGCCCGGCCCCGTACAGCAGCCAGGCGACCTGGCGGCGTTCCGGGCCGCGGCTGCGCAGCACCCGCCTGCCCAGGTCCGCCGCGCCCGCCAGGAACACCAGCGGGAACAGGACGCTCAGCGCCGCCTCCGCGACCGGCGCGACGGTGGCCAGGGCCGGCACGCCGAGCGGGTTGGGCACCCCGTTGCCCAGCCCGACCTGCTCGTTCTCGCCCGGACGCAACGCGCTCACCACGGCCACGACGGCCGCCACCGCCACGGACCCCGCGATCAGCGGACGTAACGCGGCCGTGGCCAGCCGCCCGCCGGGGAAGAACAGCGGGATCAGGGTCACCGACAGGTTGGCCGGCACCCACAGCCAGGTCTGCGGCCAGGCCAGCGCCCCGGCCAGCGGCAGCCCGGGATGGGTGATCAGGCCGAGAATCGCGTAGTGCCCGCAGGCCTCGTACAGCGCGAAGCAGAAGGCGGCCGCGGCGAGCAGCCGGCCCACCATGTGACCGGGACGCCGGGCGCAGATGAGACCGCCGACCAGCGCGCACGCGATCACGAAGAGCAGGTGCAGCACCGCGGCCGGGCCGGTGCCGTTGGCGAAGGCCAGCGTGACGGCCGTGGCCACCAGCGCCGCCGTCGCCCCGCACCACCACCACGCGGCACCCGCCACCCGCACCATGCGTCCCCTCCCGAGCCCGGCTGGTCGCCACACCGTACCCGTCCTTCGGCCCAGGTCTCACGGGACGATGTCCCAGGACATGAGGGACATTCCTCCCGGCCGGGCGGGGTGTCCGCCCCGGGCGGGCCGGGACGGATCACCGGTTTGGTGAACGGGTGCTGAAAAATCCTGATACGTTCCGCCGAGTCGTCGCCGGTATCGCCCTGTTCGCCTGGCCGGTGCTGGAGTTCCTGGCCTTCTTCACCTCGCCTCCCGGCGCCGAGCACGACCCGGCGATCTTCCGGGCCAACGCGACCCGGGTGCAGGTCAGCGGCCTGCTCTACGTGTGGGCGGCGCTCGCCCTCATTCCGGTCGTCCTGGCGCTGGCCCACCTGCTGCGCGAGCGCGCGCCCCGTGCCAGCGGGATCGGCGCGGCGCTCGGGCTGATCGGCGCCGGGTGCGGCCTGACCCTGTTCACCACCGACTTCTACGACCTGGCCCTGGCCCAGTCGCTGTCCGATGCCCAGGCCACGGCCGTGATCAAGCAGGCCAACGGGCTGTGGGGCTTCGTGTACGGCATGCTGCTGCCCGGCTTCCTGCTGCACCTCGGCCTGGTCACGCTGCTCGTCACGGTGGCCGTGGTCAAGATCGCGCCGTGGTGGGTGCCGGTCGCCGCGCTGGCGGGCACCGTGGTGCCGTTCGTGACCATGCAGCAGGCGCCGGCCGTGCAGTCGATCGGCTCGCTGCTGCACCTGCTCGCTTATGGGTGGCTGGGGCTGCACGTGCTGCGCATGACGGACGCCGACTGGCGCGGCACGACCCGTCCGGCCTGAGGCGGGGTGCGCTGGTCCGCTCGCTGCGCTGACCCGGCCGGAACGCTGAGCGGCCGCGACGTTCGGGCCGCCCGCCACGGGGGACGGGCGGCCCGACCAGCGGCGATGCGTCATCAGCGGATCGCCGGCGCGGCATCGGCGGGGGGTTAGGGCCTCACCGGGGGGACAGCCGGGTGTCATCGGCGGATGAGCAGGTCCCAGGCGTCGGCGAGCCGGAGCCTGGACTCGGCGGCCCGCCGTCGCCACCAGGTGAGCCCGCCCGTCTCCGCCAGCCCTTCGAGCGCGCTCAGATGCCGGGCCGCCGCGTCCCGGTTCCCCATCGCCTCGGCCAGCAGCGCCAGGTACCAGTCCACCGGCCCGGCCCAGATGCACGCGGACACGACGGTGATCCGGCCGTGGAAGGGCAGCAGCGCCTCGTACAGCGCACGGCACTCGGGCACACGGCCGAGCGACGCCGCGGCGGCGGCCCGCAGGCAGGTCGTCGACAACCACGACCAGTCGAGCGGCGGCTGCGCGGTGAGCCGATCGTCCAGCCCGCGCGCCTCGACCACGCGGCCCTGGGCGACGAGCTGCAGGATGCGGGTGGCACGGTCGAGCGTCGGATGCACGCCGCCGATCGCGTCCACGAGCGGGCCCGCTTCCGCCATCGTGCCCTGGTGATGGTGCATCAGGACGCGGCCCGTGGTCACCGCTGCGGCGGCATGCCAGATGCCCAGGTGCTCCGCCTGCCCGGCGGCGTCGGCGTACCAGGTGGCGGCCTCGTCGAACCGGCCGTCGAGCACCAGCCTGCCCGCCCGCCACAGCGTGTGCTGGAAACGCGGCCACGGCAGCGCGAGCCGTTCGAGCAGCAGGTCGCAGCGGGCGGCCGCCCGGTCGGCGCCGGCCACGTCGAACATCTCCAGCCGGTTGTGCGTGTCCATCATGGACGCCAGCAGCTCGAAGCCCGGCGCGTCCGCCGACAACTCGTGCAACTCGGCCGCGATCGCCGTCAGCTCGGGCACGTGCGGCGGCTGGGGCAGCGCCAGATGCCTGGCGTTGAGCGCACGCCGCAGCAGAGCCGGGTCGCCCAGCCGCCGAGCCATCGCCACCGCCCGCGCCGACAACTCCCCAGCCCGCGCCGCCGATCCGCTGGTGTTCGGGTCCGGGTGTGGGGCGAGGTGCGGATCCGAGGGCGGGCCGGTGGGTGGGGCGCCGCTATGGTCGCCGAGTTCCTGGGCGAGTCCGGCCAGGAGCATCGCACGCTCCGGGTCGTCGGACTCGGGCCGCTCGCGCAGCGCCGTCTCGAAGCGGTGCACGACCAGCCGGTCAATCTCGCCGTACGGGTCTCGCAGCGTCCACAGCGACGGGGCGTCGAGCGCGGTCAGTGCCCGGACGACCAGTTCTTCGCCGTCGTCGAGGCGATCGGCCACCTGGATGGCGGCCTGTCTGGCATGGCGGGCGCCGACGGGCTCGCCGGCCGCGAGCAGCGCGCGCACCTGCCGGAGCAGCAGCTCCACGAGCTCGGCCGCCGAACCGCCCCTGGCGTTGTGCGCGATGATGGCGCGTCCGAGCCAGGCGGCGGACTCGGCGTAGGCCAGGCGTAACTCCGCCTGCCCGGCCGCTGCTCCAGCCCAGCGCACCGCCTCCGCACACGCGGCAGGCCCGGCCTGGACGGCGTGATGCGCGATCACCGCCACATCGGTCGCCGGCCGCTCGGCCAGCACGGCGGCGAGATCCCGATGCACGGTCGCCCGGCGCAGCGGCGGCAACTCGCGTACGAGCGCCTCCCGCACCAGGTCATGAACGAACGCCAGCGTCACCGCCCCAGCCCCCGAACCCGCCAACGAGCCGCCCCCTCCGAGCGAGCCGCCGTATGCGAGCGGGTTTCCGTCTTCGAGTGAGGCCCAGCGCCCGCGCGAGTGCCCGTCCTGGCCTCCGGTCTGGCTGGTGCCTTTGTTCGCGATCAGTAGGCCCGCGCGTACGGCCTGGTCGAGGAGGTCGTAGGACTTCTCTCCTGCGACCCGTGCCACCACGGACGGGTCGAACTCGTTGCCGATCAGCGCCGCCACCTCCAGCGGCCGCCTGGCCTCGGCCAGCGCGTCGAGCCGCAGCCGCACCACCTCGCTGACCGCGGCGGGAAGCTCGTCCACGGCCAGGTCCACGGCCGGGTCGGCGTTCAGCATCGCGATGCTCTCGCGCAGGAAGAACGGGTTGCCGCCGGTGCGTTCCGCCATCCGGGCGCAGCTGGCGGTGTCCAGCTGGACGCCGAGGTCGGCGCCGATGGCTCGTACCGCCTCCGGCCCGATCCCGGACAGCGGTAGCCGCAGCAGGTCGTAGCGGACCAGCCGGCCGAGTACGTCCTCGGTGCCCGTCCTGAACGCGGTGACGAGCGTGACGGCGCCGCCGCGCAGCGACGTGACCAGGTAACGCAGCAGGTCCAGCGACGCGGTGTCGGCCCACTGCAGGTCGTCCAGGACGATCACCAGCGGCCGGACGCGCGAGGCGGACACGAGCCGGTCGGCCAGTGCCCGATTTCTGCGCAGCACCAGCGCGTCGGCCGAATCGCCGGGACCCGCCGGGACGTCGAACAGCCCGGCCGGCCGGTCCGGCGGCGGGCAGTGCTGGTCCAGCACGTCGAAGACCTGCGTCCACGGCGACAGCGCGGGCGTGCCGGCGCCGTCGAGGCAGCGTCCCCAGAGCACGAGGTGCCCGAGGCCGCGCGCGCAGTGCTCGCCGAACGCCTCCAGCAGCCGCGTCTTGCCGATCCCCGGCTCGCCGCTGACCGTGGCCGCCGCGAACCCGACGCGCGTGGCGCGTGCGGGCAGCGCGGCCAGCTCGGCGAGCTGCGCGTCACGCCCGTGCAGCCCGTCCAGCCCGTCCAGGGGGTCCGGTGGGGACGGCGGGGGAGGGGTGACGGTGAGTGGTGTGCCGGTGCCGGCCGGGGCGAGCCAGTCGGCCTGGCGCAGGATGTCCTTCTCCAGCGACCGCAGCTCGGGCCACGGGTCGAGGCCGAGCTCGTCCGACAGCAGTTTCGCCGCCTTGCGCAGCACGGCCAGCGACTCGGCCTGGCGTCCGGTGCGGTACAGCGCCAGCGCGAGCAGGCGCCACAGGCGTTCACGCAGCGGGTTCGCGGCGGTCTCGGCCTCCAGCTCGGCGATGAGCGGCTGCGGCCGGCCCAGGTCGAGCAGCACCTCCGCGCGCCGTTCCACCGCCGTCAGCCGCAGCTCGTCCAGACGGGTCGACTCGGCGAACGCCCACGGCTCGTTCAGGAACTCCTCGTACGCCGCGCCGCGCCACAGCCGCAACGCCTGGTCCAGTACGGCGAGCGCCTCCTCGGACGCCCGGACCTCGGCCCGGCGCACCAGCTCGGCGAAGCGGACGGCGTCCACGTCGTCGGCGGCGAGCAGGTAGCCCGGCGGGCGCGCGATCAGCAGCCGCGGCCGGGCCCGGCGGCCACGGTCGGGCTCGATCGCCCGGCGCAGCTTGCACACGTACGAGTGCATCGAGGACAGCGCGCTCGGCGGCGCCGCGTACCCGTAGACGTCGTCGATCAACGTCCCGGTGGAGACCGCGGACCCCTGGGCGGCCAGCAGCCGGGCCAGCACCGCGCGCGGGCGCGGCCCGCCCAGGTACACCGGGTCGCCGTCGGCGTCGTGGACCTCCATCGGTCCCAGAACGTGGAATCGCACCGTCATCACTTATCCGCTTGATCAGAATGAGCGATCAGAGCCTGGCCGAGACGACTTGCAGAAAACTGGGAATCGGCCTGGCTCGCGGGGCGGCCGGGCGCGCGTCAGCGGGCGTCGGCGAAGAAGTCCCGGAGGTGGCGGTTGACCGGTTCCGGGCAGTCGAGCTGGGGCGCGTGGCCGCAGCCGTCCAGGACGTGCAGCCGGACGTCGGGCAGCAGCTCGGCGAATCGGCGCGCCCGCTCGACCGGCTGGACCTCGTCCTGCGCGCCCCACAGCACCAGGGCCGGCGTGTTGGTGCCGGGCAGCGCGCGTTCGGTCGCCGACCAGTCGAGACGGCGTTCCAGCAGGTAGGTGGCGCGGATGTTGTCGTGGAAGGTCATCGGGGCCCACCATTCGTCCAGGAGCCGGTCGGTGACGCGTTCCTTGTTGACCATCATGCCCTCGGCCAGCCCGCGGACGGTCGACCTGCCGGTGGACAGCTTCACCGCCAGCTCCCCGACGACGGGGATCTTCAGCGATTCCCACATCCAGGTGCCGGGCAGGTCCAGTCCGGTGGCGTCCAGCAGGGCGAGCTTGGTGACGCGGTCCGGGTGCCGCTGGGCGAAGGCCAGCGCCCAGCCGCCGCTCCACGAGTTGCCCGCCAGCGCGGCCCGCGGCACGCCGACGGCGTCCATGAACGATCCGACGGCGGCGACCATGGCGTCCAGGTCGTAGGCGAAGCCGGGGTCCTTGAGCGTGGTGTAGCCCTGGCCGGGCAGGTCGACGACGTACACGGTGTGGTCGCGGGCCAGCGCCGGCACCTGGTCCTTCCAGCCGATGACCGACGTGCCGCCGGGCGACAGCAGGATCACCGGGCTGCCCGAACCGTCCTGGACGTAGTGGAAGCGGGCGATCGGGGTCTCGGCGTAGCGGGAGCCGACCTGGGCCAGGTACGGCGATCGGAAGGCGCGGCCGTCTTCGGGCGGGTGCCAGCCGTACGCGCCGAACAGCGCCACGGCCATCAGCGACGCCAGGACGGCGGCCACCGCCCGGGGCCACCGCCGCCTGCGGGGCATAGGTGTCCGGGTCTGAGTGACGTCCTTTCCGGTGGTGGACGGGGTGAGGTCGTCGAGGTGGGCCATGGTCATCCTTCGGGGTCGGTGGCTGGTCCACCCCTCCGGACGGGCGAGTGCGCGGCCCTGTGACAGGTGCGGCGTGTGATCCGGTTCACCCCCCCGGCCGCCCGGGTTGCACGTCATTCGCTAGCGCTGCTGGAGGGCCAGGGCGGCGTCGATTCGGTGGCGGAGCGAATCGCGGTGGGCGGGGTCCGTGTGCAGGGTCAGCGTCAGCGCCGGCGGTTCGGACGTGCCCGCGGCGTCGGCGACGACGGCCAGCAGCGTGGCGAGCTGATCGGGGGGTTCGTCGCCGAGCAGGTGTTCGGCGTGCCGCACCGCCACCGCCACGGCCCCCGGCCTCGGCCCGGCCGCGGTGACGTCGCGCGAGCTGCCGGAGACGTCGTGCGGGTTGCTGGTGATGTCGCGGAGGCTGTCGGTGAGGGCGTCCCAGTTGCCGCCGAAGTAGGCGGGCAGGCGCAGGGCGGACGCGAGGTGCCGCAGGAGCGCGGGCGTGGTGCGGCAGGCGTGTCCGTCCAGGGTCGCCGCCGCGCTGTCGCCGGGGGCGGGGCCGGTGGTGATGCCCAGCCAGGAGGGGAGCGGACGGCCGCTGCTCATCAGGCCGCTACAGGCGGTGGAAGTTGCGGTAGTGGTCGGGGCTGTACCAGGTGACGCTGGTGCCGGTGTCCATGACGATGCGGTGGGCGTCGCGGTGGGCGCCGCGCTGCCGTGGATAGATGTCGAACTCCTGGTAGGCGCGGCCGCCGGGCAATTGGCGCTCGTGGTCGAAGAACCGGCCGCCGCTGTAGTTGTGCTGCCCGCCGGGCCAGGGATGCCACCCTCTGTTCGCCGGGTAGCCCTTGCTCGCCCAGACGGAGAGCGCCCTGCGGGCGTCGTCGCAGCCGGGGAGCGCGCAGGAGTCGTAGACCTGAGCGTGGACGGGGGCGGGGGTTGTGGCCTGGGCCAGGCAGGTCAGGGAGACGGCGGTGGCCAGCACGGCGGCGAGCCGCGCCGGCAGGCGGGGACGCATGCGCGTTGATCCTTCCTCGATGGACGTCATGCTACTCAGTGTAGCTATTAACTACTAAGAGTAATAATGCCTGGCAGGTGGCATAAGTGGCGGGAAGGTGACAGCCGTCTGCGCCTACTTCCTCCGCAGTAGGAAAAGGATGCTTCCCTCGCCGGATGCCGCCCATACCCCTCCCGGGCATCGTGGGGAGGTGTCGGGAATCCGGTCGAAGGGGTGAACGCGGAATGTTGCTGATCGAGGTCTTCCTGCCCAGGGGCGTGTTGTGCGAAGAGGAGCGTCAGACGCTGGGGCGGCGGCTCATCGACGAGCTGATGGCCCAGGAGGACGGCCACGCCATCGAGATCATCGACGCCCAGCGCACCATCAGCCAGGTGCTCCTGCACGAGCCGAGCACCTGGGTGCTGGGCGCCCGCCCGGCCGCCGACCCCGCCGATCCGCCGCGTTACCTGGTGCGCGTCACCGTCCCGGCCTCGTGGCGCAAGGAGATGGCCGAGCACGTCGTGGAGATCGTCACCGGCGTCCTGGCGGAGACCGAGCGGGCGGCCGGGCGCGACCCCGAGCGGGTGCGACGGGAACCGCACGCGATCGTCCTGGTCGACGGCATCACCGAGGGCGGCGTCGGCATCCACGGCAAGGCCATGAGCAGCATGGATCTCACCGAGTTCGTCTCACGCGGCTACCGCGACGGCGCCTCGGACCGGCCGGAGCCCGTCCCCGCGCAAGGCAAGCTGATCGACCCGATCTGCGGCATGCCCGTGGACTTCGGCGACGACACGCTCACCCTGGTGCACGACGGCGTCGTGTACGGCTTCTGCCACGGCCTGTGCCGGCGCGCCTACGCCGACGAGCACGGGCTGACGCTGAGCAGGGAACAGCCGCTCACCGAGCCCTGACCCAGAGCCCGGATGCCGGCCGGTCACGCCGGCCGTGCGCGGGCGACCAGGTCGCGGAGGAGGGCGACCACCTCGTCAGGGGTGAACTCCATGGCGTTCTCGCCGACGCTGACCTCGAACGAGCACCGGCCGGGCACGGACGCCGAGCGCACCCGTCCCCAGAGCTGGACCCCGTGCTCGGCGAGCAGTTCCGCGCCGGCCCGCTCGGCGTCCTGCCTGGGCACCGGCAGGTGGACGTGGAACAGCGGCGTCTGCGGCGGGTCGGGGTGTGCCAAGGCGACGCCGTCCGCGTTGATCGCGGCGGCGATGGCGATCGCGTGCTCCCGGTAGGCGGGCATCTCGTCGGCCAGGGTGTCGAGGTGGACCAGTGCGGCCAGGGCGAGCGGCCACGCGTCGCCGATGCCGCCGCCGAGCCGCTGCCGCCACACCCCGGCCGCCGCCACGGTGGCCGCGTCGGAGGCGAGGACCGCGCCGCGCACGCCCTGCAGGCTCTTGTAGAGGGAGACGTAGACGGTGTCGAACAGGCCGGCGATCTCGGCGAACGGCCGCCGGTAGTAGGTCTGGGCCTCCCACAGCCGGGCGCCGTCGAGATGCGCGGCGGCGCCGGTGGCACGTACCAGCGCGACCTGCTCGCGCAGGTCGTCCCACTCGGGCAGCAGGCCGCCGAGGTCGCGCTGCGGCAACTCCCAGACGGCCGCCGCCAGCGGCTCGCCGATCGCGGCCAGGTCCGCGGCTCGCATCAGCTCGTGCGGGTCACCGGTACGGCGGAACCGCAGGCCGTGGACGGCGTTGTACCCCTGCTCCTCCCACACGTCCAGGTGGGAGTGCGGGTGGGCGGCGAACGTGCGGTGCCCGCGCCGGTCGGCGTGCACGCGCAGCGCGGTCTGCTGGGCCATCGTGCCGCTGGGGAAGAACAGTGCGCGCTCCTTGCCCAGCAGCTCGGCCAGCCGCCGCTCCAGCACGGCGACCGGGCCGTGCGGGCCGTCGGGCGGGGTGTCGTCGTCCACCAGGGCCAGCATCCGCTCCAGCATGACGCGCGGCGCCCGTCGGGTCGGCGCGTGCAGGAACAGTGACCGCCGCACCGGCCGGCTGGAGTCGGACATGAACGTCTCCTTCGTCATCGCGGCCGATGCCCGCGCAGGGGGTGTCACGGCAGGGTAGTCGATGCGGGCTCGCCGTCCTTGGTGGGCCGGGTGGTGTGCGGAGCTCTTGGAGGGTGAGGCGGTGGTGCACGGAGCTCTTGGCGGGTGAGGTGGTGTGCCGCGGGCGGTCGGCGGGAGCGGTCCGTCCCGCCGTCCGGCGTGGCAGGATCGGGGTGACGCCCGTCCGGGAGATCGGCGACCCCGCCGCACCCGGCCCGCACGCGGACGCGTCACGGGAAGGAGGACACGTGACAACGGCACGAGTGCTGGTGATCGGCCTCGACCCCACCAAGCTCGAGGGGTGGGACCCGGAACCGGTCCAGGCGGCGCTCGCGCGCGGCCGGGCCCGCTTCACCGACCTCGGCATCACGGCCGACTGGTGTCTGGTGGCGCTCGACGACGACCCGGAAGGGGAGATCGTGGCCGCGCTGACCCGCGAAGAACACGCCTGCGTGGTGATCGGCGGCGGCATCCGCACGCACGAGCCGTTGCTGCCGCTGTTCGAGAAGGTGGTCAACCTGGTCAGGCAGCACGCGCCGGGCGCGGCCATCGCGTTCAACACCAGCCCGGAGGAATGCGCCGACGCGGCCCTGCGCTGGCTGCGCTGACCCGGGCAGTGGGCTCGACGATGAAGCCGAGTCTTAGGGTCGGTCGTGTGCCGGTGCGGATGATGAGCCTGCGGGCCCGTCCTGGCCTGGCGTCACAACGTCGCGTGGCGGCCGGTGCGTCAGGGCCGGGACCATGGGTTTCACCAGGTCGGCGGCCGGTGCGGGCCCCGGCCCCGGCACCACGCCGGAGGCCGGGGGACGCGGGTCAGCGGTTGCCGAGGGTCTTGCGCCAGTGGAAGCCGCCGGGCAGGTTGACCGAGAGGGTTCGGCGGCCGTCCGCGGTCCTCGTCACCCGGAAGAGTCGGTTGCCCCAGCTGTGCCCCACGCCGCGGCGGGACAGGTTCAGCCGGAACGGCCCGAACTTGAGGGACTTCCGGTAGCTCCAGCCCATTTCGCATTCCTCCATCGAAGTCGCGAAAACCGTGGGCTACCCGGAAAAGCGCGTCTCATCCCCGATCCCGGGTGACGGGTCATCCCCGGTCCCAGGTGACGGGGAGGCTGAGCACGCCGTAGATCTGGGTGGGGTCGGCGCGCAGCGGCACCTCGTCCGGCGGCACCGCGAGCCGCAGCGAAGGGAACCTGGTGAGCAGCGCGGGCAGCGCGACGCGCAACTCGACGCGGGCGAGCTGCTGGCCGAGGCACTGGTGGATGCCGTGCCCGAACGCCAGATGCCCGCCGGCCTGGCGGCGCAGGTCGAGCGTGTCGGGGTCGGGGAACTTGGCCGGGTCGCGGTTGGCGGCGTTGACCGCGAGGATGACCGTGTCACCGGCCTGGAGCCGCCGGTCGCCGAGTTCGACGTCCGCCAGCACGCCGCGCATGCCGGTGGTGGCGATCGACAGGTAACGCAGCAGTTCCTCCACGGCGCCGTCGGCCAGTCCCGGATCGTCGCGCAGGGCGGCGAACTGCGCAGGGTCGCGCAGCAGAGCGAACGTGCCGAGCGCGATCATGTTGGCGGTGGTGTCGAGCCCGGCGCCGAGCAGGAAGGCGGCCACGCCGCCCAGCTCCTCGTCGGACAGGTCGCCGCCGGTGGCCAGGTCGCTGAGCAGGTCGTCGGTCGGTCGCGCGCGCTTGGCGAGCGCGAGTTCGCGCAGGTAGTCGCCGAGCTGGACGAACGCGGCGTACTGCTCCTCGGGGGACCCGGCGTCCGCGAGCACGCGCGTCTGGTCCTGGAACCGCACGCGCTCCTCGTACGGGACGCCGAGCAGCTCGCAGATCATCAGCGCCGGGACGGGCTGGGCGAACACCTCGACGAGGTCGGCCGGCGGCCCCTGCCGCTCCATCGCGTCCAGCCGTTCCCTGGTGATCTCGGTGACCCGCTCGGTGAGCAGGTTCATCCTGCGGACGGTGAACTTGCCCGCGAGCAGCCGGCGGAAGCGGGTGTGCTCCGGCGCGTCCATGCCGGTCAGGTCGCCGACGGGGGCGGGCGGCATGCGGTCGCCCAGCAGCGGGTGGTACTGGGTCTCGTAGCGCGAGCTGAAGCGCGGGTCGGCCAGGATCTGCCTGATCAGCGCGTGCCCGGTGACCAGCCACACGCCGGGGGCGCCGGCGGGCGTGGCCAGGCGGGCGATCGGCTGCTCGGCGCGCACCGCGGTGACCTCGGGCGGCGGGTCGAAGGGGCAGGAGGGCGCCCGGTCGAAGGACGGGGCGACGATCGGCTCGTCGCGATAGTACGTGTTCGACATGTCTTGAAAGCTACGTTGCTCGGAAAATGACTGTCAATCGATGTGTTGGTGTAATCCCAGGTGGAGCCAGGGATATTGATGCAATGACGATGAATCCGAATGCAATGGTTCGTTGCAATGGGAAGGGCTCGAACGCAATAATGGCGTCGTGCCAGGAGGAAGGCTGACCCAGCAGGAGCGCCGCCGCATCGCGGCCGGGCTCGCCGAACGGCTCTCCTACGCCGAGATCGCCCGGCGGCTCGACCGTCCGACCTCGACGATCAGCAGGGAGATCGGCCGCAACGGCGGCCCCGGCGGATACCGTCCCGAGCAGGCGCACCGGGCGACGGAGCGGCGGGCCAGGCGCGGCACGCCGGCGCCCCCGTCCGGGGCCGGCGTGCCCGCCGACGCGGCGCAGGCCGAGGTCGTCGAGATGGCGGTCAGGATGGGGCTGCCGCGGATGACCGCGCGGGTGCTCATCGACCTGTTGCTGTCGGAGACCGGCCGGCTCAGCGCGGCCGAGCTGGCGCGCCGGCTGCGGGTCAGCCCGGCGTCCGTCTCAACCGCCGTCACCTACCTGATCCAGCAGGGGATGATCAGGCGCGAACGCGACCAGCGGCGGCGGCGCGACATCTACGTGGTCGACGACGACACCTGGTACCACGCCATGGTGACCAGCTCCTGGCAGACACTCGAGGCGGCCGCGGTCACGATGGCGGCGGGGGAGACGGCCGGGCTCGACACGCCCGTGGGGCGGCGGCTGGCCGGGGCGGGGGCGTTCCTGGAGCGGATCAGCCTCGACACGCTGGAGTCGGCCGAGCGCTGGCGGCACCTGATGCCGATGCCGCCGGCCCCGGCCCCGGCCCCGGAAGTCGGCTCCGGTCGTGAAGTCCGTCCCGGCCCGTGAAGTCCGTCCCGGCCCGTGAAGTCCGTTCTGGCCCGTGAAGTCGGCTCCGGTCCCGTGAAGTCGGCTCCGGTCCTGTGAAGCCCGCCCCCGGACGTGCGCGACCCCCGGTTTTGTGCGGGCTCATGAGGAGGGCGTGAGCCGGGTGAAGAGGCGGCCGGCCAGGTCGACGCCGGTGATCGCGCCGTCGCTGCCGCGGGAGAAGAAGCCGCGCTGCCCCGTCAGCCCGCCCTCGACCAGGATGTACTCGTCGCCGTCGCCGGGCAGGAAGCCCATGGCGGCCGGTGGGTAGTCCGGGGGCATGTCGGTGTTCGCCGACCCGCGGATCTCCGGCTTGATCCCCACCGCGAGCGTGAGCCGCGACCCGTCGGTCTCGATGTCGAGGTTCATCACGTCGTTCGTGTAACGTCCGGCGACCTCGCGGGCCCGCGCCGCCTCGTACGGGATCGGCTCCGGGTCACGCTCGGCCACGCCGAGGCAGTGCTCCAGCGCCCAGCGGACGACGGCCTGGTTGAAGCGGTAGCCGTCCGGCCCCGCGTTGGCCAGGGAGACGACGGCGAAGTCGCGTTCCGGCACCAGCAGCAGCTCGGCGAACTGGCCGTTGCCCGATCCGCCGTGCCCGATCGCGCGCAGGCCGCCCACGTCCCGCAGGAACCAGCAGATGCCGAACCCGTCGCCCAGCGTGCTGCCGCGCAGCTCGACCGTGCGCTCCCGCATCCGGTGCAGCAGGTCGGCGGGCAGCACGCCGTCACCCGTGCCGAGGTGGAACCTGGCCCAGCGCAGCAGGTCGCGCACCGAGGACGCGATGCCCCCGCCGGGGTTGTCGCCGTGCGTGCCGGCCCGCCACGACGTCCACGGCCGGGCGAACCGCAGCCGTCCGTCGTCGTCGCGGTTGTGGCCCACGGCGAAGCGGCGGACCATGATGTCGTCCGGGTCGAAGAAGGTGCCGTCCAGCCCGGTCGGCTTCAGCACGAGCGAGGCGACGGCCTGCTCGAAGGGCAGCCCGGTGACCTTCTCGACGACCCGTCCGGCCAGGTTGTAGCCGGCCTGGCTGTAGGAGGCGCGGGCGCCGGGCGGCGTGAGCTGCGGCAGTTTCGCCATCTTCGCCACGAACGCGGCCAGCGACCCGTCCCCGTCGCCGTCGCCGTCCTCGACCAGGTTCCAGTCCAGGCCGGAGGTGTGGTTGAGCAGGTTCAGCACGGTGATCTCGGCCGCGGCCCGCTCGTCGGCGAGTCTCAGCTCGGGGACGTAGCGGCGCACCGGCGCGTCCAGCTCCACCGCGCCCTCGGCGACCAGCCGCATCAGCGCGGTCGCGGTGAACGTCTTGGTCACCGAGGCCAGGTGGAACAGCGTCGTGTCCGTCACCGGCAGCGGGTTGTCCAGGCTCGTCACGCCGTGGCAGGCGGTGAGCTCCAGGCCGCCGGCCAGCACGCCGACGGCCACGCCCGGGATCCCGAACTCCTCGGCCGCCTCCGCCACGAAGGCCGACAATTCCGCCTGTGACAGCTCTGCTTGTGACAGCTCTGCCTGCGACAACTCCTCTTGCGGCACCTTCTCCTGTGCGGTCTTCTCCTGCGCGATCTTTTCCTGCGGCATCGCCGTCGCTCCTCCCGTGTCGCGGCCGGGATCGTCCGGACGCGGGCCCCTGATCGGCCCGCGTCCCCCGTCCGCTCGTTACGGGAAGAACGATCGCCGCAGCCGCTGACACGGCGCTGACACGGCCTCCGCCCTGGTCACCAGCCCAGATCGGCCAGGTTCACCGACTCGGCCATCGCGCGGGCGCCGGCGTCGTTGAGATGCATGCCGTCGCCGCTGTCGAAGTCCGGGTGGATGAAGTCGGGATCGTCCGGGTTCTGGACGGCTCGTGCGACGTCGAAGACGCCGTCGAACCCGTCGCCGACGCGGATCCACTCGTTCACCACGCGGCGCACGGCCAGCCCCTCCGGCGTGCTGACCCCCGGATAGATCGCCCCGGCGAACGGCCCGATGGTGGCGACCAGGACCTTCAGCCCCGCCCCGCGGACGCGTCCGGCCAGCTCGGCGAACCCGGCGATCAGGTCGTCGGACGTGGCCGGCGGCTCGCCCGCCATCCCGGGCAGGCCCAGGTCGTTGATCCCGAAATGCACCAGCACGTGTGACACGCCGGGCACCGACAGCGCGTCCCGCTCCAGCCGGGCCAGGGCGTGCTCGCCGATCTCGCCGACCAGCAGCCGGTTCCCCGCGATGCCCTGGTTGACCACCCAGCCGCGCTTCAGCCGCGCGTTCAGCGCGTCCACCGACCGCTGGTTCGCCCCGATCGTGGTGCCCACACCCTCGAACCAGGAGTCGCCGAACGCCACCGCGATCGCGGTGCCGTCCGGGGCCGACACGTCCACGCCTGAGACGTAGAAGCGGGCGACGACCTCGTCCGCACCGGGCAGCGCCGGCGCGTCCACCTGGTTCCCGCGCGCCACGTACGCGGTCTCGACCGGCTGGTGCGAGAACGTGGCGAGCCCGGTCTCGTCCGGCAGGTGCAGGCTTAACGCCAGCTCCGCGCCGGCCTCGACGGCCAGCTCCACCGGGTCGCTGACCACCTCGCCACCCGGCGGGATCACCACCTCGCCCGCGCCGCCGAACCGCACCTCGCGCGTCGTCTCCTGGACGATCGCGTCCTCCGCCCGGCGTAGCGCGACCCGCGTGGCCCCGATGGTCAGCGGGTCGCGGCCGTAGCGGTTGGTGAGCCGTACCCGGATCCGCTCGCCGCCCCCGGCCAGCACCAGCGTCTGACGTACCGTCTCGTCGCGGAAGCCGCGCGGCTCCGCCAGCTTGATCTGCTCGAACGGGCTGATCACCGCGGACCTGAAGCCCGCAACCCACTGTCCGGCCATCCTCGTCACTCCCGTTCATCCTCGTACGGCGATGTCCGGGTCAACCGGGCGGCGATGATCGGGATTCCCGACCGAGCAATGATCGGGACTTCCGGCGGGCGGTGAGCGGGACTTCCGACCGGCGGTGAGCGGGACTTCTGGGCGGGTGGCGATCGGGACTTCCGACCGGCGGTGATCGGGATTCCCCGGGCGGCGGCCGTGTCCGTCAGCGGGCGCTCCAGTGGGTGGACCAGGCGCCGCCCGGCAGTTCGGCCAGCACACGCACCGGCCGGCCCGTCAGGTCGATCGCCTGCAGCCGGGGCGGCGCGAACACCGCCAGGTGGTCGGCGCCGTACCAGAACCAGAGCCGGCCGCCGGGCGGCAGCGGCACGGTGGCGAGACGGCGGCCGGTGACGCCGTCGAGCACGCAGGCGCTGTCGCCGCTCCCCGGGCACAGGGTGGCCAGGCGGCCGTCGGGCGCGAACAGCGGCACCGTGCCCTCCGGCTGCCTGACGCCGGTCAGCGTCCTGACCACCGCCCCCGACAGGTCGTGGACGGTGATCCGGTCCGTGCCCCGGGCGCGGGCGACCGCCCGGTCACCGGCCCAGACGTAGTCCTCGGCGGCCGGGGCGGAGATCACGGAGGCGGTTCGGGCCACCGGATCCACCAGGGCGAACCCGGTGGTACGGCCGCCGGCGGCGGTGTCCCAGACCGTGACCAGCACCCGCGTGCCGTCCGGCGACCACAACGGCCGGCGCACGGCGAGCGGCGGACGCACCGCATCCACCCAGAACTCGCCGGACAGGTCCCGCCGGGTGAAACGCACCCCGCCGGCGTGCTCGACGGCCAGATCGGGTGACTCGTGGACGTACGCCACCGCCGTGCCGTCCGGCGAGACCACCGGCAACATGCGGGCGGCGACCCGCTGGAAGCCCGCGCCGGAGGCTGCCCGCAGCCCGGCCGAGAACGCCAGGCCCTCGCTGAGAGCCGTCGAACCGCGCAGGAAGGCGGTCAGCCGCAGCGGATCCGTCGGATGCTCGTGCAGCGTGGCGCCCAGCTCGGGCACCGGGACGGCACGCGCGTCCGTGGCCAGCGGGCCCCGGACGGCCAGGGTCACTGGCGTCCGCTGGACGGCGAACAGCACCACGCTCGCCGTGACCAGGACCGCGACCACCACGGCCGCCACCGCGGCCACCGCCCGGGACCGCCACGCCCGCGGTGTTCGCGGCCGCTCGCGCCGATCGTCGGAGGGATGTCGACGGGCGGGAGGATGTCGGCGGGCGGGAGGATTCCGGTCGGGCGTGGACAGCGCGACGGCGCGACCGGCGGTGAGCGCGTCGTCCACCTCATCCGGGCCTGGGGCGGCGGAGGAGGCGGACGCCCGGTTGACGTCGGCGATGGACCCGCCGTGGTCGGCGGAGGACCCGTTGATGTCGGGGGTGGGTCGGCCGGGGTCGGCGTCGGGCGTGCCGGGGTCGGAGGTGGGCCCGCTGATGCCGGCGTTGGGCGTGCCGGGGCCGCCGGTGGGGCGGCCGAGCAGGCGTAGCAGCACCTCGCGGGCCGCCGGACGGTCCCGCGCCCGCTTGGCCAGACACGCGGCGGCCAGCTCGCGCAGGTCCCCGTCGAGCGCCCCCAGGTCGGGCTCGTCGCGCAGGATCCGGTTGACCAGCGCGGGCAGATCACCCACCCCGAACGGCGGGCTCCCCGAGGACGCGAACACCATCGTCGCCCCCCACGCGAACAGATCCGCCGCCGCGCCCGCCGCCCCCGGCCGGAACTGCTCCGGCGCCATGTAAGGCGGGGTGCCCACGATCTCCTCGCCCGCCGCCAAGTCCCCGGCCGGCCGTGCGATGCCGAAATCGATCACCCGAGGACCCTCCGGGCTGAGCAGGACGTTGCCCGGCTTGAAGTCCCTGTGCACCACCCCGGCCCGGTGGATCGCGGTCAGCGCGGTGATCGTGCCCACCGCGAGCCGGTGCAGCTCGCGCCCGCGCAGCGGCCCGCGCGTGGCCACCGCCTGCTGCAGGGTGGGGCCCTCGATGTACTCGCTGACCACGTACGGCGCGTCGTCCGCCGTGCCGACCTCCAGCACCTGGGCGGTGCAGAAGGCGGCCATCCGAGGCAGCACCTCCGCCTCGCGGCGCAGCAGCGCGGCCGACTCCTCGTCGGGGACCCGCAACATCTTGACCGCCACCGGCCGGCCTTCGGGGTCCTCGGCCAGGTAGACGACGCCCTGGCCGCCCGCGCCCAGCCGTCCGCGCACCACGTAGCCGTCGACCAGGCCGGGATCGCCGGGCAGCAGCGGATCGGCGGTCACCCGGTTGCTGATGCGGCCCCGGCCACTCACCCCGCCGCTCACCCTGCCGCTCGTCGGGCCGCTCATCGGGCCGCTCGTCGGGCCGCTCATCCTGGGCCGTAACGCAGGTCGACCACCGCCTCGTCGGGCACCCGCAGCTCGGCCAGCGTCCTGACCCGCTTGCCCGACAGATCGACCACGACCACCCGGCGCCGACTCTCGCCGTCCGGCACCAGGTGGATGAGGTGGCGGTCGTCGTACCAGCCCAGGGTCGTCGCGCCGGTCGGGACCCGGACGGTGGCCTCCCTGGAGCCGTCGGACGTCCGCCACACGCACGCGGCGAGGTAGGCGGCGCAACCGCTGGTCACGAACCGCCGCCCGCTGGGCGAGAACCAGTCGGTGAGCCCCTGCGCCTGCCCCACCCAGTGCATCATGCGCGTCACCCGGCCGGACTCGGCGTCACGGAAACGCACGCCGTGCCCCCACTCGGCGGTCAGGAACCTGGCCGCCACCGTCCGCCCGTCGGGCGCCCACCGGTACTCGGAGTAGTACCTGGACGGGTCCAGCTTCCCGGCCGCCGCGCGGGCCGCCTGCCGTACCTCCAGCGCGTCGCCGGTGGCCACGAACCTGGCCGTACGCGCGGCCACGTCGACGATCACGTAGCCCACGGTGACCGGGACGTCCTTGTCCCCGAACCGCTCGTAGCGCTGGGCCGACAGGAGCACCTTCGTGCCGTCCCGCGACCAGGCCGGCGTCAGGCTCTGGTACGGCGGACGCAACACCGGCACACTGAACCGCTCACCGGTCAGCCGGTCGTGGAAGGACAGGGCCAGGTGGTCGGACGAGGCGGCGTACAAGGTGTTGAACCAGGCCAGCCAGCGCCCGTCCGGCGACGGCTCGGCGACCACGGTGTGCGGTCCGATGTCGGCGAAGGCGCCGGTGCGCGGGTCGCGGGCATACGCCCGGTTCTGGCCGGCCCGGAGGTAGGCCAGGCGTACGGCGTCGGCGGGATCCTCGTACGCGGTCCCCAGCCCGCCGGGCAACGCCACCGGGGCGCCCTTGGCGGGAGGCGACTGTGCGGGCGCCGGGGTACGCGGCGTCCACCCGGCCGCGGAGGGTGCTGTTCTGGTGGGGGTGGACGTGGGGGACT
>NZ_JABCPZ010000101.1 GCF_013283785.1 Nonomuraea antri | reverse complement strand
GGGCATCGGCGGGCGGCGAGGCGGGCGGGCTGCTCGGGCGGCTGGCCGAGCTGGCGGCGGAGGCGGTCGCGCTGGAGGAGGAAGGCGTGGCCGAACTCCGCCGGTTGCTGTGAGCGCCCGTCCTTCCCGGGCGCGGGCCCCGCACACCGCGGAGCCCGCGCTCGGGAGGGGGTCAGGCGGCGTGGGAGGTGTGGATGGGGCCGGTGCGGGTGGTCAGAGGCAGGCCGGTGCCGCCGCGCCTGGTGGCGACGATCTCGGCGGCGATCGACAGCGCCGTCTCCTCCGGGGTGCGCGCGCCGAGGTCGAGCCCGATGGGTGAGCGCAGCCGGCCCAGCTCCGCCTCGCTCGTCCCGGCCTCGCGCAGCCGCCGCAGCCGGTCGTCGTGGGTGCGCCGCGAGCCCATCGCCCCGATGTAGCCGGCCGGCGTGCGCAGCGCCACCCGCAGCAGCGGCACGTCGAACTTGGCGTCGTGGGTGAGCACCGCGATCACCGTGCGGGCGTCCACCGTGGTCCGCTCCAGGAAACGGTGCGGCCAGTCCACGACGACCTCGTGGGCGTCGGGGAAGCGCCGCCGGGTGGCGAACACCGGACGGGCGTCGCACACGGTGACGTGGTAGCCGAGCAGCCGGCCCACCCGGGTGAGCGCGGCGGCGAAGTCGATGGCGCCGAAGACGAGCATGGCCGGCGGCGGCGCGCAGGTCTCGACGAACACCTCGGCGCGCACGTCGCCGTGGCAGATCTCGCGTACGCCGGTCAGCCCGGCGTCGAGCATGGCCCGGGCCTCGGCCACGGCCACCCGGTCGAGCCCGCCGCCACCGCCCAGGCCGCCCGTGTGCCCGTCCGCGAAGCCGGTGTGCCCGTCCGGGAAGCCCGGGTGCCCGTCCGGGAAGACGGCCAGGGCGCCGGGCGCGGCGCCCGGGGTGAGCGGCCTGACCAGGGCGGCCGGCTCGTCGCGAGCCAGCGCGCCGAGAAAGGCGGGCAGCGCGCCGCCGGTCGCGCCGACCACCGGCCAGACCAGCACGTCGATCGTCCCGCCGCAGGTCAGGCCCACGGCGAAGGCGTCGGAGTCGCTGTAGCCGAAGCTCTGGCGCAGCGGCCGGCGCTCCTCGATCGCGCGCAGGCACAGCTCGTAGACCGCGCCTTCGACGCAGCCGCCGGAGACGCTGCCGACGGCGGTGCCGTCGGCGGACACGGCCAGCGCCGCGCCCGGCTGACGCGGCGCGCTGCCGCCCACCCCGACAACCGAGGCGACGGCGAAGTCGCACCCCTCCTCGATCCAGGCCCGCAGGTCGTCCACGAGCTCACGCATGCCCGCTCCTTCCGTCACCTGACGATCAGGTGAACAGCCCCTCGATGAATCCGATGCCGAAGTAGGCCACGAAGATCGCCGCGATCACCCAGAGCAGCCAGTGGATCTCGGTGAACCGCCTGCGTGCCGCCTTGACCACGACGTAGGCGACGATGCCGGCGCCGACGCCGTTGGTGATCGAGTAGGTGAACGGCATCAGGGCGATGGTCAGGAACGCCGGGATGGCGAGGTCCAGGTCGTCCCATTCGATCTTGCGGGCGGCGGTCATCATCAGCGCGCCGACGAGCACCAGCGCGGGCGCGGCCGCCTGCGCGGGGACGGTCGCGGCCAGCGGCGTCAGGAACATCGCGCCGCCGAACAGCAGGCCGGTGACGATGCTGGCGAGGCCGGTGCGAGCGCCCTCCCCAACTCCGGCGGCCGACTCCACGACCACCGTGTTCGCCGAGGCCCCGGTGCCGCCGCCGACGATCGCGCCCAGGCCGTCGATGGTGAGGATCTTGCCGATGCCCTTGATGCGGCCCTGTGAGTCGGCCAGCCCGGCCTCCTCGCCGACGCCGATGATGGTGCCCATCGCGTCGAAGAAGCCGGACAGCACCAGCGTGAACAGCACCACGGTGGCGGTCAGCACGCCGGCCGAGCCGAAGCCGCCGAACAGGTCCACGTCGAACAGCAGCCCGAAGTCGGGGGTGGCGACGATGTTCTCGGGCATGGTCGGGGTGACGACGCCCCATTTGAGCCCGTCCACGGCGGCGTTGATCGCGATGGCGGCCACCGTGGCCAGGACGATGCTGATGAGAATGGCGCCGGGCACGCGCAGCACGTACAGCGCGAACATCACGAGCAGGCCGGCGCAGAAGACCACGATCGGCCAGCCGGACAGGTGCCCGCCGGCGCCGAGGGTGAGCGGGGTGCCCGCGCCCTTGCTCACGAACCCGGCGTCCACCAGGCCGATCAGCGCGATGAACATGCCGATGCCGACGCCGATCGCGTGTTTGATCGGGGTGGGGATGGCGTCCATGATGAGCTGCCTGATGCCGGTCAGGGCGAAGATCACGATGACCACGCCTTCGAGCACCACCAGGCCCATGGCCTGGTCCCAGGTCATGTGCGGGGCGGCCTGGAAGGCGACCACCGGCGCGACGCCGAGCCCGGAGGCCAGCGCGAACGGCGCGTTGCCGACCAGCCCCATGAGGATGGTGGTGAGCGCGGCCGACAGGGTGACGGCGGTGGTGAGCTGCGGGATGGTGAGCGAGGCGCCGGTGACGTCCTTGGCGCCGCTGAGGATGATCGGGATGAGCAGGATGATGTAGGCGACCGCGAAGAACGTGGTGATGCCGCCGCGCACCTCCCTGCTCACCGTGCTGCCCCGCCCCGACAGGTCGAAGAGGCGGTCGAGCAGGGAGCCGCCGGCCGTGGGGCCGTCTCCTGCCGGTTTCGTCTGGAGTTGGGTCATGGTCGGGCCCTCCAAGGGCATGGTCGACCCGCGTCAGGGCGTGAACGCCCGGCGCCAGGGTGGGGTTGTGGAGTCTCTCCCGCTGAATGGGGGGTGCGGGCTGCCCCTGTTGATCAACTCACCCGGAGTGTGGTCACTCCGTCACGGCGCCGCCCGCGATGTGTTCCGGGCGGACCGGCACTCTGCTGAGTGCGAGCCCCGTGGCGTCGCGGATCGCCGCGACGACGGCCGGGGTGGAGGAGAGTGTGGGTGGCTCTCCGGCGCCGCGCAGGCCGTATGGGGCCCTGGGGTCGGCGTTCTCGAGGATTTCCAGTCGCATGGGCGGCATGTCGAGGATGGTGGGGATCAGGTAGTCGGTGAACGACGGGTTGCGTACCTTGCCGTCGCTGACCACGATCTCCTCCATCACCGCCAGGCCGAGGCCCTGGGCGGTGCCACCATGAATCTGGCCCTCGAGCGAGAGCCGATTCAGGATTTTACCGACATCTTGGACAGCGGCCAGCTCGACCACCTTGACGAGCCCCAGGTCGACGTCCACGTCCACGACGGCCCGGTGCACGCACAGCGCGAGCTGGGTGTGGGAGTCGCCCCGGCCGGTGACCGGGTCCATCCCGGTGGTGGGGTGGTGGTGGAACTCCCTGGTCTCCTCCACGACCTCGGCGCCGAGCACGTCCTCGATGGCGGCCAGCACGCCGGCCGACTCCGAGACGACCTTCCCGCCGGCCAGCGACAGGTCGTCGTAGGCGCGGCCGAACCGCTCGGCGGCCAGCGCGAAGACCCGCTCGCGCACCGCCTCGCAGGCCGTCTTGACCGCGCCACCCGTCATGTACGACTGCCGCGAGGCCGAACTCGACCCCGAGTCGCCCACCTGGAGGTCGGCCGGATGGATGACCACGCGCTCGATTCCGAGCTCGGTGCGAGCGATCTGGGCCTCGATGGTCACCAGTCCCTGGCCGACCTCGGCGGCGGCGGTGTGCACCAGCGCGGTGGCCGCCCCGCCGATCACCTCCAGGCGGACCCGGCAGGTCGAGTAGTCGTCGGCGCCCTCGGAGAAGCAGATGTTCTTCAGCCCGACGCCGTACCCGACGCCGCGCCGCACGCCCTCGCCGTGCGTCGTCTGGGACGCGCCGCCCGGCAGCTCGCGGATGTCGGCGAAGTCCTGCTCGGGCGGCATGGGCAGCTCGCGCGCCTGCCGCAGCATGTCGGCCATGGGCAGCGGCGCCCACAGCACCTGACCGTTGGCCAGCGCCGAGCCCTGCTCGACCGCGTTGATCTGCCGGATCGTCACCGGGTCGAGCCCGCACGCGGCGGCCAGCCTGTCCATCATCGACTCGTGCGCGAAGCACGCCTGCACCGCGCCGAAACCGCGCATCGCGCCGCAGGGCGGGTTGTTGGTGTAGACGCCGTACGCGTCGATCTCGATGTTCGGGATCACGTACGGTCCGACGGCGAGCGAGGCCGCGTTGCCGACCACGTTGCGGGTGGAGGAGGTGTAGGCGCCGCCGTCGAGCAGGATCTCCACGTCGGCGTAGAGCAGCCGGCCGTCGCGGGTGGCGCCGTACTCGTAGTGCATCTCGGCCGGGTGCCGGTGCACGTGGCCGAAGAACGACTCGTGCCGGTTGTAGACCATCTTGACCGGCTTGCCGGTGCGCAGGGCCAGCATGGCGGCGTGGATCTGCACCGACAGGTCCTCGCGGCCGCCGAACGCGCCGCCGACGCCGGACAGCGTCATGCGGATCTTCGACTCGTCCAGGCCCAGGCAGGGGCCGATCTGGGAGAGGTCGTTGTGCATCCACTGGGTGGCCACGTACAGGTCGACGCCGCCGTCCTCGCCGGGCACCGCCAGCCCGGACTCGGGGCCGAGGAACGCCTGGTCCTGGATGCCGACCGAGTACGAGCCGCTGACCACGATCTCGGCCTCGGCCCGGGCCGCGGCGACGTCGCCGACGCGTACCGGCTGGTGGCGCGCCGGGTTCGGCAGGTCCTGAACCTGCGGGTAGTCGGGGTCGAAGGCGGCGCGGCGGGCGTCGGTGAGCGGTTCGAGCACCTCCCACTCGATCGCGATCCGCTCCAGCGCGCGCCTGGCGGTCTCGGGGTGGTCGGCGGCGACCAGCGCGATCGGCTCGCCCTGGTGCCGCACCTCGCCGATGGCCAGCACCGGCTGGTCCCAGGTGTGGTCCTCACCGTAGTGCTTGCGCCCGGGCACGTCCTCGTGGGTGAGCACGGCGTGCACGCCCGGGTACGCCAGCGCCGGCGCGGTGTCGATGGCCACGATGCGCGCCCGTGGATGCGGGCTGCGCAGGGTCGCGCCCCACAACATGCCGTCGATCCACAGGTCGGAGGAGTAGGCGAACTCGCCCTTGACCTTGAGCGTGCCGTCGGGTCTCAGCGTGCTCTCGCCCACTCCCCCGGTTCCGGGGGCGGCGATCACGTGAGGCGCGCGAAGGGGGGTGGACATGGGTCAGTGAACCTCCTTGCGAGCGGTGAATCCCTGCTCCTCGGCCAGCCGCAGGAGCCGGCGGTGCGCCTCGGCCCCGGCCCGGCCCGAGGCATCCTGCGAGACGGTCTTGAGCTCGTCGTCGGCGACCACGGTCTCGCCGCCGACCAGCAGGCGGGCCAGCGGCGGCTGGGGGCCGAAAACTAGGGCGCAGACCGGGTCGGTCACGGCGGAGGTGAACGCGCCGTCCACCCGCCACAGGGCGACGTCGGCGAGCTTGCCCGGCTCCAGCGTGCCCAGTTCGTCCTGCCTGCCCAGGTTGCGCGCGCCGCCGAGCGTGGCCAGCTCCAGCGCCTGTCTGGCGGTCAGCGCGGTGGGGCCGTACCTGGCCCGCTGGAACAGCAGCGCCTGGCGCATCTCGCCGGCCAGCGGGGTCAGCTCGGAGGAGGCGTTGCCGTCCACGCCGAGCCCGACGTTCGCGCCCCGGCGCAGCATCTCCGACACGCGGGCGATGCCGGCGCCGAGCCGGCCGTTGGAGCTCGGGCAGTGCGCCGAGCCGGTGCCGGTCTCTGCGAACCTGTCGATGTCGTGGTCGCTGAGGTGCACGGTGTGCGCGAACCAGACGTCCGGGCCGAGCCAGCCGAGCTTCTCCATGTAGTCGACCGGGCGCAGGCCGAACTGCTCCAGGCAGTGCTCGTCCTCGTCCAGCGTCTCGGCCAGGTGGGTGTGCAGGCGCACGCCCTTGGCCCTGGCCAGCTCGGCGGCCTGGACCATCAGCTCGGCGCTGGCCGAGAACGGCGAGCACGGCGCGACCGCGACGCGCAGCTTGGAGGAGAACGACGGGTCGTGGTAGGCGTCCACGGCCTCGGCGGTGGCGGCCAGGATCTCGTCGAGGTCCTCGACCACGACGTCCGGCGGCAGCCCGCCGCGCGACCGGCCCCGGTCCATCGAGCCGCGCGCCGGGTGGAAGCGGATGCCCAGCTCGCGGGCGGCCTCGATCTCGGCGGCGAACAGGTCGCCGCGGCCCTTGGGGAAGACGTAGTGGTGGTCGCTGGAGGTGGTGCAGCCGGACAGCGCCAGGTAGCCGAGCCCGGCCGCGGCGGCGCCGTGCACGACCTCGGCGTCCATGGCCGACCACACCTGGTAGAGCGAGACCAGCCACTCGAACAGGGTCGCGTCCTGGGCCAGCCCCTGTGAGGCCCACTGGTACAGGTGGTGGTGGGTGTTGACCAGGCCGGGGGTGGCCAGGCAGCCGGTGCCGTCGATCCTGGTGGCGCCGGGGACGTCCGGCGCCGGGCCGGGGGCGACCTGGGTGATGCGGTCCCCGTCGATCCTGAGGTGCCCGGACTCGATCTCCGGGCCCGACACCGGCGCGACGTACACGTTGTCGATCAGGAGAGTCACTGGACCGCTGCCTTCCGCGCGGCGGCGAGCCGGACCGCGTCGAGGATCTTCTCGTAGCCGGTGCACCGGCACAGGTTGCCCGCCAGCGCCTCGCGGATCTCCGCGTCGGACGGCTGCTCGACCCGTTCGATCAGGTCGTGGGCCTGCACCACCAGCCCCGGCGTGCAGAAGCCGCACTGGACGGCGCCGCACTCGACGAACGCCTCCTGCACCGGGTCGAGCCGGTCGCCGGCGGCCAGCCCTTCCACGGTACGCACCTGGCGGCCCTCGGCCTGGCCGGCCGCGACCAGGCAGGAGCAGACCGGGGCGCCGTCGAGATACACCGTGCAGGAGCCGCATTCGCCCTGCTCGCAGGCGTTCTTGGAGCCGGGCAGCCCGACTCGTTCGCGCAGCACGTACAGCAGGCTCTCGCCCTCCCACACGTCGTCCACGGCCTCTTCGCGGCCGTTGACGGTGAAGGTGACACGCATCAGGCGGCCCTCCTTCCCAGGTAGTCGTTCCACGCCCAGGTGAGCGTGCGGCGGGCCATCACGCCGATGGCGTGCAGGCGGTAGTCCGCGGTGCCGCGCACGTCGTCGATCGGCGCGGCGGCCCGGGCGCACAGGTCGCCGAACCGCTTGAGCAGCGCGGGGTCGAGCGGGGCCGCCCAGTCGAGCTCGGCGGCCAGGAACCGCTCGGCCTCCAGGGCGCGGCGCGGGGTGGGCGCGGCCGAGCCGATGCCGGTGCCGACCCGCCGCTCGTCCGGGTGCAGCGCGATCGCGAACGAGCACACCGCGATCACCATCGCGTTGCGGGTGCCGACCTTGGAGAAGTACTGGGGTCCCGCGGCGGGCTTCAGGTGGAAGGCGCGGATCAGCTCGTCCGGGCGCAGCGCGCTGCGCTTGACGCCCAGGTAGAACTCGGCCGCCGGGATCATCCTGACCCCGCCGTCGCGCGACTCCACCTCGATCACCGCGTCGCCGGCCAGCAGCGGCGGGTGGCTGTCCCCGGCCGGCGAGGCCGCGCCCAGGTTGCCGCCGACCGAGCCGCGGTTGCGGATCTGCGGCGAGCCGACCGTGCGCGCGGCCTGCGCGAGCCCGGGCAGCGCGCCGCCCAGCTCCTCGATGATCCGCACGTACGGCACGCCCGCGCCGACCCGGTACACCCCGTCGTCCAGACTCCACTCGCGCAGCTCGGCGACCTGGTTCAGGTCGAGCAGCGCCGGGGGCCTGCGCACGTCGAAGTTGATCTCCACCATCACGTCGGTGCCACCCTGGATGGGCACCGCCTCGGGCTGGTCCGCCTTGGCGGCCAGCGCCTCCGCCCACGTCGTGGGGCGCAAGAAGTCCATGTCAGCTACTCCCAGGCGAATCCGGCGTCGGGGGCGTCCGCCCGCAGCACCGTTCCCTCGATCAGGCCGTAGGGACGGTCGGCGGCGTGGAACACCTCGTTGTCGTTGTCGAGTCCGAACGGCGACAGGTCCACCAGGAAGTGATGCTTGTTCGGCATCGCGAACCTGATCTCGCACACCTCGTCGCGCGTGTTCAGCACCCTCTTGCCCATCTCGTACAGGGTCTGCTGCAGCGACAGGCTGTGCGTCTCGGCGAACGCCTCCAGCAGGCACGTGCGCACCTCGCGGTAGGACGGGCCGAAGTCGGAGTCGTCGCCGGTGTGCCGCCACTGGGCGGACACGGCGGTGGCCAGGATGCGGTCGGTGGTCGGCTGCAGCGTGGTGTACTCGTCGACGATGTAGCCGTGGAACTCCGACCCGGTGGAGTTCAGCACCACCAGGTCCGTCAGCCCGGACACCACGGTGGTGCGGCCGTCCCTGTCGTGGTGCACGACGCAGGTGCGCACCTCGGCGCCGTCGCGCACGAACGAGTGCTGTTTGCCGCTCTCCCCCCGGTCGCCGGAGACCGGGATGCGGCTCCACGAGTACTCCTCGATCTCCACCCTGGCGTGGTGTATCGCGGGCTGGGAGCCGACGTAGTGCCTGGCCAGTAAGAGGGCGAAGTCCTCGATCTGGTCGATCCCGTGTTTTCTGGCGAAGGCGTAGGCGGTGTTCTTCTGCGTGTCGGTCGGCAGGACGCTGGCGTTGCTGCCGGTCAGGTGGACGGCCTCCATGTCGCCGGACAGCGAGGAGCCGACGTTGACGTCCTTGATGTGGTGGACGCCGCCGTCCCTGACGACGCGGACGAGCCTGGTCTCCGCCTTCCCGTAGCGGTTGGGCCCCAGGATGATGGACATCTAGCTCCCTCGGTAGGTGGAGTAGGCGAACGGGCTGAGCAGCAGCGGCACGTGGTGGTGCTCGGCCGGGTCGCGCACGGTGAAGGTGATGACGACCTCCGGGTAGAACGTCTCGGTCAGGTAGGAGCCGGTGTCGAAGACCACCCGGTGCACGCCGGCGCCGGGGTTCCAGCCCTTGATCCGGCCGTCGGCGTCGGTGCGGCCCTCGGCCACGACCTGTCCTTCGTGTTCCAGCCGGACGTGCACGCCGGCCGCGGGCCGGCCGGTGACCGCGTCGAGCACGTGGGTCGAGAAACTCATCGGGCCTCCTCGGCGAGCAGCTTGGCCATGCGCAGCCGGGTGATCTTGGCCAGCTCGTCGCGGACCGTGCGGCGCTCGGTCTCCTCGTCGTCGACCAGCCGCGCGCGCAGCCGGTCGAGCATCTGGCCGCCGGTCAGACCGGTGGCGCAGATCAGGTAGACGTGGCCGAACCGCTCCTCGTAGGCGCGGTTGCCCTCGGCGAGCGCCGCGCGCAGGTCGTCCGCCACGCCGGACTGCTCCTGCCGTGACCAGGCCGACTCCCGCCCGGCACCGCTCGCCCGCTCCCCGATCCTCGGGTGCGCGGCCAGCGCCTCCAGCACGTCGTCCCAGGCCAGCCCGCGTACGGCGGCGTCGGCGGCGGCGGTGAGCTGGGCGAGGTCACGGTAGGGGCGCAGCGACGCCACGGTCCTGGCGAAGGCGCGTGAGGCGCAGCAGGCGAGCAGCTCCTGCTCCGCGTCGGCCGGTTCCCGCACGTTGAAGGCGGCGAGTCCGGTGAGCGTGTTGGGCATGTCAGAAGTACACACATGCGGCTCGTGCCCGGTCCATCCGCAAGAACTCCGAAGTGCTCAGCGGGTTGGCCTGGAGTTTTCGTGTCATGCTCCAAGTTCTCCGCGGGTTCATCGGTGGGTTACTCTCCGGGCACACGTCCGAAAGGTGTGACATGCGACTCAACGCGCTGCTGGAGATGCCGGAGCTGGGCCTGTCCACCGTGGTCGGTCACGACGACCTCGACCGCCCGCTGCGCTGGGTGGTGACCACCGATCTCCTCGATCCCGGCCGCTACCTGTCGGGCGGCGAGCTGGTGCTGACCGGGCTGATCTGGCGGCAGTCGGCGGCCGACAGCGACACGTTCGTGGCCGCGCTGGCCCAGGCCGGGGTGTCCGGGCTGGGCGCGTGCGACGCCGACTCCGGCGAGCTGCCGCCCGACCTGGTCGCCGCCTGCCGCAGGCACCGGGTGCCGCTGTTCCACGTGCCGCAGGCGCTGGCGTTCGCCGAGGTCACCGAGCACATCGTGCGCCGGCTGTCGGGGGCGCGGGCCTCGGACGTCAAGGCCGTGCTCGACCGGCACCGCCAGCTCGTCTCCGGCGCCGGCCTCGACCCGGTGCTCCAGATGATCGGACGGGACCTGGGCATGCGCTGCTGGGTGCTCACCCCGTCGGGACGGCTGGTCTCCGGCTCGCACCCGCTGCCCGAGCAGGACGCCGAGATGCTGGCCCGCTCGTTCCTGACGGCCAAGCGGCTGCCCTGCTCGCGGGCCGGTTTCTCGCTGTTCCCCGTGGACGAGCAGACCACCTCGCGGGTGGCCGACTGGTTCGTCGCCTTCGCCGGATCCTTCGACGACTGGCCGGAGGAACGGCGGGCGCTGGCCGGGGAGCTGGCGGCGGTGGCCGCGCTGGAGCGCCTGCGCCAGGACGACCGGCTCAGCCCGGAGGGCCGCATCGCGCAGGAGCTGGTGCGGCTGGTGCTCACCGACGGGCGGCCCAGCGACATCCTGCCCCGCCTGGAGGTCACCGGGCTGGCCGGCGCGACGGGGTTCGTCGCGGTCGCCGCCGCGGCCGACGCCGGGCTGCGGCCGGGCGAGCTGCGCGTCGTGGTCAAGGAGATCCTGCGGCACGCCACGCCGTCCGCGCTGGTCATCGGCGTGGTCGAGGACGAGGCCATCGCCCTCGTCCCGGCCCCGGCCGTGTCCACAGCCCATCCCCCGGCCGCCGACCAGGACGAGTCCGCGGCCGCCCGCGACGGCGACCTGACCGCCCGGGTGCGTGCCGCGGTGCACGCCCTGGCCCCCGGGCTGGGCGGCAGCAGGCTGACGGTCGGCGTGAGCGGGGTGTCGCCGGTGGAGGGGCTGCGCGGCGCGGTCGAGGAGGCCCGCTACGCCCGCAGGATGGCCGAGGGCCGGGCCGAGCCCGACGCCGTCGTCGGCCACGACGAGCTGGCCACCCACGTCCTGCTGCTCGCCTCGGTGCCCGACGACGTCCGGCGCATGTTCACGGTGCGCCTGCTCGACCCGCTGCGCTCCTACGACCAGGTGCACCGGGCCGACCTGGTGCGCACGCTGGAGGCGTTCCTGCAGTGCTCGGGCTCCTGGACCAAGTGCGCCGAGCTGCTGCACGTGCACGTCAATACGCTGCGCTACCGGATCCAGCGCATCCAGGACCTCACCGGCCGCGACCTGTCGCGGCTGGAGGACCGGGTGGACTTCTTCCTGGCCCTGCGCCTGGGCTGACTAGCCGATCTTGATGACGGTCTTGCCTCTGGCGCCGCCTTCCGCCAGGTCCCTGAGCAGGCCGGGGGCCTCGTCCAGGGGCACCTGGGACTGGATGCGGATTTTCAGCTCGCCGCTGTCGATCAGGTCGGCGAGCACGCCGAGCGTCTGGGCGTCCGGGGTGTTCATCACGTTCACGCCGCGGATCTCGCGCTCGGCCAGCCGGTCGGGGTCGAGCGCGCCGATGGTGCTGCAGATGATCCCGCCCGGCCGCAGCACCTCGACGATCTCGGCGACGTCGCCGGGCTGGGTGACCAGGTCGATGACCGCGTCGATGCCGTCGGGGTGGCGGTCGAGCACCTGGTCGACGACCGGGAGCACGCGGTAGTCGACGGTCTCCGCGGCGCCCAGGTCGCGCAGGACCTCGGTGCTGTCGGGCGAGACGGTGGCGATGACCTTCGCGCCCTTGAGCGCGGCGAGCTGGGTGACGGACTGGCCGACGCCGCCGGTCGCGCCGACGATCAGCACGGTCTGGCCCGCGTCCAGGCGGGCGGCCTCGACCAGGTCGTAGGCGGTGGCCGTGGCGGTCGGCACCGCCGCCGCCTGCTCCGGGATCATGCCTGCGGGCATCAGCGCCACCCCGCCGCCCTCGGCGGCCAGGCCGTACTCGGCGTAGCTGCCCAGGCCGCGGGCGGTGTCGGAGAAGCGGCCGTAGACCTGGTCGCCGGGTTTGAAGTCGTTGACGTCCGGGCCGACGGCCTCGACGACCCCGGCCCCGTCCTGGCCGAGCACCAGCGGGAACCGGTGCGGCATGCGGTCCTTCAGCACGCCTTGGGCGATCTTCATGTCGACCGGGTTGTAGGCGGCGGCGTGCAGGCGTACCAGCAGCTCGGCCGGGCCCGGCTCGGGCGCGGGCACGTCGACGAGCTTCGGGTCCGCGCCGAAATCGGCGATGGCTACGGCACGCATGGCTTCCCCCGGTCGGTGCGAATCGTGTTCCGTGGCCGTGTGCCCGAGCCGGACCCGGCGGCACCCGGTTTGGCGGAAGCTTTGCGGTATCCGGGCGTGATAAGCCGGGCTTCTCGGCGGCCCGCGGAAGGCTGTTCGACGGGCGAAACACGATGTCAGCGGGTGCGCCTACACTGAGACCATCATGACCCCAACATCCCTGATCGGCGGACACGTGTCCGTGACGGGCGGCCTCGCCAAGGGCGGCCTCAAGTACATGGCCGACATCGGCGCCGAGATGATCCAGGTGTTCGTCACCAACCCGCGCGGCTGGGCCCTGGTCGAAGGCAAGCCCGACCAAGACGCGCTGCTGGCCGAGTCCGGCGTCGACGCCTTCATCCACGTCCCCTACCTGGCCAACTTCGGCTCGCCCAGCCCGGAGACGCTGGCCAACTCGATCGCGATCGTCCGTCACACGCTGCGCCGCGGCGTCGAGACGGGCGCGAAGGGCGTCGTGGTGCACACCGGCTCGGCCGTCACGCAGTCGCGCGACGACGCGTTGCGCCAGTTGCGCGAGAACCTGCTGCCGCTGCTCGACGAGATCCCCGACGGCGGCCCCGACCTGCTGCTCGAGCCGATGGCCGGGCAGGGGGCGATGTTGTGCGCGACCGTCCAGGACCTGGAGCCGTACCTGGCGGCGCTCGACTGGCACCCGCGGGCGAACGTGTGCCTCGACACCTGCCACGCCTTCGCCGCCGGTCACGACCTGGCCGCCGAGGGCGGGGTGCAGGAGACGTTCGACGAGCTGCACAAGATCGCGCCGGGGCGGCTCAAGCTGATCCACGCCAACGACTCCAAGGACGCCTGCGGCGCCAAGAAGGACCGGCACGAGAACATCGGCGCCGGCCAGATCGGGGCCCGCGCGTTCGGCGAGCTCATGCGGCATCCGGCGGTGGCCGGGGTGCCGATCTGCATCGAGACCCCGGGCAAGGCCGACAAGCACCGCGAGGACATCGAGCTGCTCAAGCGGCTCCGCGACACCCCGGCCGGCTGACCCGGCACCGGGCGGCCGGCGCCCGCGTCGGGCTGACCCAGCGCCGGGCGGCTGACCCCGGCGTCCCTGGCCGGGCGGAAGCCGTCGAACCCGGTCAAGTGCCCGCAGACCGTGATAGGGGCGCCTGCTCGCGCGATCCGGCCGCCCCCGAAGGCCGGATCGCGGGGCCGGGTTCGCGGCCGCAGCAGGCGCCCCTTCACGTACTCGGCAGGCAGGGCCCAACCCCCCGGTCAAGGGCCCGGCCGGCCGTGGTGACCTGCGTGGTCACCGGTGAAGCCAGCGCATCAGGCCTAGCGTGAGCCGTGCGGCTCGTCCCCCCCGATGCGCCGGGATGGCTTTCCGATGCCGAAACACTACGGTCGCGATCTTGTGGGCGAAACCCTGTTTACGGACAGCTCGTTGAACGGTCAGTAGTCATCGTTATACGGAGAGTGCGGTATCGACGAGCGGTCGGCGCGGCGCGACGAGCGGTAGGTTCGGGGGCCCGCGAATTGCTCGGGCAAGTGCATCCTGGCCATCATCCGGCCCACCCCGTACGGCCTGCGACCCGGTGTGACCAGGGAAATCACTACCATCGCGGCAAACGCGGCCGGGACGGCGACCGGCGCCGGGTAGGCGGCGGCCACGCCCACGTTCACGCCTGCCTGTTCGCACGCCACAAGCGCACCGGTCACGCCCCCGCCCACCGCGAACCCGCCGGCGACGGCCACGTCCGTCAGCCGCCGCCACCAGATGCCGAGCAGCAGCAGCGGGCAGAACGTGGCGGCCGACAGGCTGAAGCCGAGCAGCACCAGCGCCACGGAGGCACGCGGGTGACTGGCGCCGGTGAGCGCCAGCGCCGCCGCCATCACGGCCGCCACGGAGACGCGGAAGGACGCCACCCCGGCCCGTGTCACGCACGCCGACACCGCGCCCCCGACGGCGACCAGGACGCCGCACGTGGTCGCCAGGAACGCGGCGAACGCCCCGGCGGCCAGCAGCCCGGTCAGCGCCTCTCCCAGCGCCCCTGGGAACATCCTGGCGGGCAGCAGGAGCACGATCTCGTCCGGGGAGGCCCCGGGCACGTGCGCGTGCCCGAGGATCCCGTACAGCGGCGGCACCACGAAGAACACCGCCAGCATGCCCTGCGCGGCCACGATCGAGCGCCTGGCGCCGTGCCCGTCGGGATTGGTGTAGAGGCGCACGACCACGTGCGGCAGCCCCATCGTGCCCAGCGCGGCGGCCACCAGCACGGTGAGCACGCCGGGCAGCGACGTGTCCGCGACCCCGGCCAGCCCGTCGCCGCCGGCGCCGTAGCCGTCGGCGCCGTAACCGCCGCCCAGATACGCCACGGGCGCGCGCTCGGCCAGCCACCAGCACACCAGCCCGACCCCGAGGAAGACGGCCAGCTTCAGCCAGAACTGCACCGCCTGCACGCTGGTCGCGCTGCCCATCCCGCCCGACAGCGCGACCGCAAGCCCGGCCGCGGCGACGCCCGCCCAGCCGATCCACGGCGGCAGCCCGGTCAGCAGCCGGACCACCACCCCGGCCGCGTGCAACTGCGCGATCAGGAACGTCAGCCCGATGACCAGCACGAAACACGTGGCGAACCGGCGCAGCGCGGCCGAGCCGAGCCGCCATTCGGCGAAGTCGGGCAGCGTGTACGTGCCCGAACGGCGCAGCGGCGCGACCACCAGGGCCAGCACGATCACGAACCCGGCCGCCGCGCCCGTCGGATACCAGAGCATCGGCCCGCCGTGCGTGGCGATCAGCCCGGCCGTGCCCAGGCAGGCCGCCGCCGAGGTGAACTCGGAGGCGATCGCGGCCCCGTTCCACCACGGCGGCACGGACCTGGCCGCCACGTAGAACTCGGACACGTCGCGGTAGCGGTGCGGTCTCGCGGCGCCCACCATGACGGCCAGCACCAGCACGAAGGCGATCCCGGTCAGCACCGCGACCGTCATCGTTCCAGCCGCTCCGCGCGTTTGAACTGCAGCACGGCCAGGGCGACCCAGGCCACCTGCACGGCCATGGACAGCGCGACCCAAGCGCCGGGGGCGGGCACCCACACCGCGATCACCGGCACGCCCAGCAGCAGCACGAGCACGGCCGCCACGGTGACCAGCGCGCGGCGTAACTGCCGGCCGGCCAGCACCCGCACGTCGGGCGGCCCGGCCCGCCCGGCGCCCGGAGCGGCGTGCGGCCCGGCCCGCCCGGCGCCTGGAGCGGGGTGTGACCCGCCGCGCGGGAGGGTCACGGGATCACGTCCCGATGCTGGCGGACGAGCTGTTCGCGCACCTGACGGCTGTGCCGCCGGCTGACCTGCAGAGTCTCGGTGCCGACGGTGAGCGTCACGCGCCCGCCCTCGAACCTGAGCTCGCTGACGTGCCGCGCGGCGACCAGCGTGCTGCGGTGGATCCTGATGAACCCGGCCTCGGACCAGCGCCGTTCGAGCGCGGCCAGCGACATGCGCACCAGGTAGCTGCCGTCGATCGTGTGCAGCCGCACGTAGTCGCCCTTGGCCTCGGCGAACCACACGGCCTGCTGCGGCACGAACCTGGTGCGCCCGCCCAGCTCGACGGGGATCACGTCGTCCTGGCCCGGTTCGGCGGCCGGCGAGGAGGCGGCCTCCAGCCGGCGGATGGCCTCCGACAGCCGCTCGGCCCTGACCGGCTTGAGCAGGTAGTCGACGGCCTCCAGCTCGAACGCCTGCACCGCGCAGTCCTCGTGCGCCGTGACGAACACCAGCCGGGGCGGGCTGGGGAACCCGCCCACGAGCCTGGCCAGGTCGAGCCCGTCGAGCCCGGGCATCCTGATGTCCAGGAACACCCCGTCGAGCCGCTCGCCCCCGCCGATCATCTGGACCATGTCCTGCAGCGCGGTGACGCCGTCGGCGGCCGTGGTCACGTGTTCGATTCGCTCGTCCTGCCGCAACAGGTAAGCCAGCTCCTCCAGAGCCGGGACCTCATCGTCGACGGCCAGAACACGTAGCATGACGACCACGCTGCCCTAAGAAGGCAATGGTCACAAGCGACACGCCAACGCCGCGTAAGGAACTGACTACAATGCGGTAAATTGCGTTTTCGGCACCCGGAGCCGCACCTTGGTGCCGGCGCCCAGCGCGCTCTCCACCACGAGCCCGTAGCCGTCGCCGTAGATCTGGCGCATGCGCAGGTCCACGTTGGCCAGCCCGATGCCGTGCCCCTCGCGTCCCGGGTCCTCGTCGAGCACGCGCCTGGCGCAGTCGGGGTCCATGCCCGCGCCGTCGTCCTCGACCGTGATGTGCGCCTCGGGGCCGGCGTCGCGCACGACCACCCGCACCTCCCCCATGCCGCCGCGGCTGCGCATGCCGTGCTTGATCGCGTTCTCCACCAGCGGCTGCAGGCACAGGAACGGCACCGGCACCGGCAGCACCTCGGGCGCCACCTGCAGGCTGAAGCGCAGCTTGTCGCCGAAGCGGGCGCGTTCCAGCAGCAGATAGCGGTCGACGCAGGTCAGCTCGTCGGCCAGGGTGGTGAAGTCGTGCGCCCTGCGCAGCGCGTAGCGGGCGAAGTCGGCGAAGTCGAGCAGCAGCTCGCGGGCCCGCCTGGGGTCGGTGCGCACGAACGAGGCGATCGTGGTGAGCGCGTTGTACACGAAGTGCGGCGAGATCTGCGCGCGCAGCGCCCGCATCTCGGCCTCCAGCGCCCGGCGGCGCGAGGAGTCGAGCTCGGCCAGCTCCAGCTGCCCGGACACCCAGCCGCCCACCTCGGTGACGGTGCGCACGAGCGCGGCGCTCACCTCCCCGTGGAAGGCGGCCAGCGCGCCGACGACCGTGCCGTCGACGCTCAGCGGCACCACCACCGCGCCGTGCGGCCGGCCGGGGATCACCTGGGCCCGCCCGGCCGCCAGCGCCGCGCGGGCGTGGGTGATGACGTCGTCGGTGCACGGGCCGTCCCAGGCCAGCGCGGCCTCGGTGGAGGTGATCGCGACCGCGTCGGTGCCGAGCAGGCGGCGCAGGTGCCGTACGGCCTTGCGGGCGGAGTCACGGTTGAGCCCGCCACGCAGCGCGGGGGCCGCCATCGCGGCGAGGTGCAGCGCGGTGTAGGTCGCCTCGTCCCGCCGGTCGCCGCGGCCGTCGGGCCGCTCGCCCCCGGCCGGCTCCGCGCGGCGGCGCGGAACGCGGGCAAGGGCGTAGCCCAGGACGAAGGTCAAGGAGGAGAGCGCCACGCATGCGGTGGTCAGCATGCGGGCAACCGTAGCCAACAACGCACCGCGTTCGCGCGAAAACCCGGCGTGAAGTCTAGGGCGGCCCTTCGCCGGGTTCCTCCTGGTAGGAGTAACGCTGCTCGCGCCAGGGATCGGCCACGTTGTGGTAGCCGCGCTCCTCCCAGAAGCCCCGGCGGTCCTCGAGCAGGTATTCGATGCCGCGCACCCACTTCACGCTCTTCCAGGCGTACAGGTGCGGGACGACGATGCGCAGCGGGTGACCGCGGTCGGCGGTGAGCGGCTTGTCGTCGAGCTCCATGGCGAACAGCGTGCCCGGGGCGGTGAAGTCGGACATCCTGAGGTTGGCGCTGTAGCCGTACTCGGCCCAGATCATCACGTGCCGCACGCCGGGGTCTGGCGGGGCCAGGCGCATGATCGTGGCGGGTGACACGCCGGCCCACTCGTTCCCCATGAGCGAGAACTTGGTGACGCAGTGGAAGTCGGCGATGACGCTCTCGCGGGGCAGCCGCTCGAAGTCGCCCCAGGTGAAGCAGTGTTCCTCGCCCGACGCGGTGGCGCCGAAGACGCGGAAGTCCCAGGTGTCCGGTTTGAACGAAGGCACCCTGCCGTAGTGGATCACGGGTCGGCCGCGCGGGACGTACTGGCCTGGAGGCAGGCGCGACTCCTCCACGATCACTCCCCTCACCCATCTCGTGGTCTTGGGCCATCCTGCCACCGACCGGAACGTGACTCGCGCGCGGGTCCCGTGCGCTACCATTGCGAGCTATGCACAGCGCGTTCCTGTTTTGGTATGGCGACGGACCCGAGTCCGTTCGCCATCTGAGGCTGCGCTAGCAGACAGGCGAACGAAAGGCCCCGGGTCCGTTGAGGACCCGGGGCCTTTCGGCGTTTCAGCGCTCTTTGGACAAGAAGGAGAACGGCACATGGTCATCGTGATGGGCCCGGAGGCCACCGCGGACGATCTCGCGTCCATCGTCTCGGTCGTCGAGTCGGCCGGGGTCGAGGCTTTCGTCAGCAAGGGGGTGCGGCGCACGATCGTCGGCCTGGTCGGCGACGTGACGCAGCTCGACGCCGCCGCCCTGCGCGGCATGCGCGGGGTCAGGGACGTGATGCGGGTGTCCACCCCGTACAAGCTGGTCAGCAGGGAGAACCACCCGGAACGCTCCACCGTCCACGTCGGCGGGGTGCCGATCGGCCCCGACACCGTGACACTGATCGCGGGGCCGTGCGCGGTGGAGACCCACGAGCAGACGCTGGCGGCGGCCAGGATGGCGCAGGCGGCCGGCGCGACACTGCTGCGCGGCGGCGCGTTCAAGCCGCGCACCTCGCCGTACGCCTTCCAGGGTCTGGGTGAGAAGGGCCTGCGGATCCTGGCCGACGTGCGCGAGGAGACCGGGCTGCCGATCGTGACGGAGGTGGTGGACGCCCAGGACGTGGCGCTGGTGGCCAGGTACGCCGACATGTTGCAGGTGGGCACGCGCAACGCGCAGAACTTCGCGCTGCTGCAGGCGGTCGGCGCGGCCGGCAGGCCGGTGATGCTCAAGCGCGGCATGAACGCCACGATCGAGGAGTGGCTGATGGCGGCCGAGTACATCGCCCAGCGCGGCAACCTGGACGTGGTGCTGTGCGAGCGCGGCATCAGGACGTTCGAGACGGCGACCCGCAACACCCTCGACGTGTCGGCGGTGCCGGTGGCGCAGCGGCTGTCGCACCTGCCGGTGATCGTCGACCCCTCGCACTCGGGCGGGCGGCGCGACCTGGTGCTGCCGCTGACCCGCGCGGCCATCGCGGTGGGCGCCGACGGCGTGATCATCGACGTGCACCCGCAGCCCGAGCAGGCGCTGTGCGACGGGCCGCAGGCGCTGATCGGCTCGGACCTGGGCGAGCTGGCGCAGGTGATGGCGGACTTCCCAGCGCTGCTCGGCAAGACGGCCGCGGCCGCCGTGCCCGCCTGACCGGCCTGCTCCGTCCGATGGGTTTTCGCAGTTCCCGCCACGAGCGCCCGCTGAGCGCGACCGGCTCCGCCACGAGCCGAGCCGGTTGTACTCAGCGGTAACTTGAGTACTTGCGCCCATGCCGAGGGCCCCGGCAGGGCGCGACGATGAGGGCATGACCAAGCCCATCCAGCCCACGCAGACCACCGCGTACTACGTTCAGGCGATCCTGTCGTTCGCCGTCTCGCTGGCGTCCGTGGTGATCGCCCTGCTCTACCTCCCGGCCTCCGGGTGGATCAGGGCGTTCCTGGCGCTCGGCGTCCTGTACGTCATCACCTCGACGATCACCCTGTCGAAGGTCGTGCGCGACCGGCAGGAGCTGACGGAGGTGACCAAGCGCGTCGACCAGGCGCGGCTCGACAAGCTGCTCACGGAGCACGACCCGTTCAAGGTCGACGCGCCGCGCTGAACCGGCGGGCGGCCTCGTCCGGGGGCCGGGGCCGCCGGCTAGAGGGTGTATTCCTGGATGGAGTCGGCGAGCTGGACGATCAGCTCCTCGGCGTCGAGCCGCTTCTCGATCTGCTTCAGGTCCTCGATCTTGGCGCGCGTCTCCGCGCGCTTGGGCGCCAGCAGCGAGCAGCAGTCCTCGTCGGGCAGCTCGGAGATCTCCAGCGTGCCGATGCGCCGCGCCTCGGCCATGATCTCGGTCTTGTCCCAGCCCACCAGCGGGCGCAGGATCGGCAGCTCGACCGCGTTGTCCTGGGCGGTGATGTTGGCCAGCGTCTGCGACGACACCTGGCCCAGCGCGTCGCCGGTGATCAGCGCGCCGGCCTTGATGCGGTGCGCGACCTCCTCGGCGGTCTTCAGCATCAGCCGCCGCTGCGCGATCACGGCCAGCCGGTCCTGGCCGGACGTGCGGATCGACTGCTGGGCCTTGCCGAACGGCACCACCCACAGCCGTGACTTGCCCTGGAACCTGTCGAGCTTCCTGACCAGCGCGTACGCCTTGTAGATCGACTCGGACGTGGTGAACGGGATGCCGGAGAAGTGCAGGAAGTCGACGTGCAGGCCGCGCCGCATCATCCGGTAGGCCGCCACCGGCGAGTCGATGCCGCCGGACATGAGCACCAGCGCCCGGCCGCTGCTGCCCACCGGCAGGCCGCCCTGGCCCGGGATGCCGTCGGTGAAGACGAACACCTCGTCCCTGTCGACCTCGATGAACACGGTCAGCGCCGGCTTCTTCAGATCGACGGGCAGGCCGTACTCGTCGTTGATGGCGCCGCCGACGAACCGGTCGAGGTCGTTGGAGCGCATCGGGAAGCGCTTGTCGCGCCGGCGCGAGCGCACCGCGAAGCTGGCGCCGCGGCGCACCTCGTCACGGTCGCGGATCAGCTCGATGCCGGCCTTGAGCACGGTGTCGGGATCCTTGGCGACGCGCCAGGCGCGGTGGATCCAGACCAGGCCGGGCACGTCGGCGACCCGCTGGGCCACCGTATCGGCCTGCTCGGCGGTCGCGCCCTGCGGCAGGAAGATCGCGAAGACGCCGTGCCGCCTGCGCAGGTCGACCTTGACGTCGAGCTCGCGCAGCGCGTAGCGGATGTTGTCCATGAGACGGCGTTCGAACAGCTCGCGGTTCTTGCCCTTGAGGACGATCTCGCCCAGCTTGAGCAGAACACACGGCTCGCCCAGGGCGGACATCGTCATAGTGGAACCTCCGGGGAAGACGGGTGGGTGCGCGCGCTCAGACCAACGCCGCGACCCACCGAGTTTAGTCCGCGTCGAGCCCCCGCTCGATCGCATATCGGACCAGTTCCACCCGGTTGTGCAGCTGGAGCTTGTTCAGCGTGTTCTGCACGTGGTTCTGGACGGTCCGGTGCGAGAGCACCAGCCGGTCGGCGATCTGCTTGTACGACAGGCCCTTGGCGACCAGGCGCAGCACCTCGGTCTCGCGCTCGGTCAGCCGCGGCCCGTCGTCCTGGCCGGCGCCGTGGGCCGGTCGCGCGGCCAGCCGCCGGTACTCGCCCAGCACCAGCCCGGCCAGGCCGGGGGTGAAGACCGCGTCGCCCTCGGCGGTGCGGCGGACGGCGGCCAGGAACTCCTCCCGGCTCGCCGACTTCACCAGGTAGCCGCTGGCGCCGGCCTTGACGGCGGCCAGCACGTCGTCCTGCTCGGCGCTGGCCGACAGCACCAGCACGCGCGGGGCCGGGTCGATCGCGCTCAGCCCGGCCGCCACCTCGGCCCCGGACATGTCGGGCAGGTGCAGGTCGAGGACCACCACGTCGGGCCGGACCGCGCCGGCCACCCGGACGGCCTGCCGCCCCTCGCCCACGGCGGCCACCACGTCGTAGCCGGCCTCGCCGAGGTCTCTGGCCACGCCGTCGCGCCACATCGGATGGTCGTCGACCACCATCACCCGCACCATGACGGCCACTCTAGAGACTCACCCGGCCGCGGGCAGCTCTCCCTGGCCCGGCCTCAGCGCGGGACGGTGATCTCGATCTCGGTGCCCTCGCCGGGGCGCGAGTCGATGGTCACGCTGCCGCCCAGGTCGGCGACGCGTCCCCGGATGGACTGCGCGATGCCCAGCCGGCCCTCGGCCCGCGCCTGCTCCAGCCGGCCGTCGGGGATGCCAGGACCCTCGTCCCTGACCGAGACGGTGATCGACGAGTCGGACGACTCGGCGAAGACCCAGGCGCGCGCGTCAGGACCGCAGTGCTCGCGCACGTTGTCCAGGGCCGCGCGCACCGCCGCGGCGGTCTCCGCGGCCACGCCCGCGGGCAGGATCAGCGGGGTGGCCGGGGTGGAGACGGTGATCTCGGGCGAGCCGTGCCGCATCAGCAGGGCGCGCAGGTCGGCCGAGCCGGTGGGCGCCGGGCGGGAGGCGATGAGCTCGCGCAGCGCGACCTCCTGCTCGCCGGCCAGCCGCCCGAGCTCGGCCGCGGGACCGCCGATCTCCTGGCCGCGCCGCCGCACCAGGGCGAGCACCTGCAGGACGGAGTCGTGGATGCCGCGGGCCAGCCGGTCGCGCTCGCGCTGGGCGGCCTCCATCTCGGCGGCCAGCTGCAGGCGCTCCTCGGCCTGCTTGGCCAGCCGCGCCACGTGTCCGACCACGACTCCTGACAGGAACAGCAAGACCGCGCCGTTGACCAGGATGGGCACGTCCGGCGTGCGGTACCTGAGCCACAGGTCGGCGGCGGCGACGACGGCGGCCGCCACCGCGCCCGCGCGCCGTCCCCAGTGCACCGCCCAGGCGAGCACGGGGGCCGCGACCCAGGTGGCGGGCACCGGCATGGTGCCCGCCTGCCCCTGCATGGCGCCCTCCACGTACGGCGAGGTCAGCAGGCAGGCCACGGCCACCAGCAGGTCGAGCGCCAGCAGCGGCCAGCGGCGCAGCGACTCCACCGAGTACGCGAACGTCGCCGCCGCCGTCCAGGCCACCATGACGCCGATCACCAGCCAGCCCAGCCAGGGCTGCTCGTAGCCGTCGTGGTCGATCATCAGCACGGCCGCGTACACCAGCGAGGCGACGCGGAAGACGGCGACCGCCCGCCAGAACGGACCCTCGATACCCATGAAGCTTTCTCACGTTTCCGACATGACAAGTTGACAGATAGTTGAGGTATCCATGCGAAAGGGACAGACCTCCTGGCACAATCCGGGGACCCCTAATGCAAGGAATCTCAATAAATGTCCGCTGTTAATCATTTCACCCACGGCCTGCTCACACCGGTCCTCGCCTACGTGATGTCGTGCATGGGATCGATGCTCGGACTGCGGCTCACCGCCCAGGCCCACGCCACGCGAGGCGGCTCGCGGGTGCGCTGGCTGCTCGGCGCGGCCATCTCGATCGGCGGCACGGGCATCTGGGTCATGCACTTCGTCGCCATGATGGGCTTCGACGTGGAAGGCACCCAGATCAGGTACGACGTGCCCCTCACGGTGGCCTCGGCGCTGGTGGCCATCGTGGTCGTCGGCACCGGCCTGTTCCTGGTCTCCTACGGCCGCGGCCGGGTCCTGGCACTGCTCGGCGGCGGCCTGCTCACCGGGCTCGGCGTGGCGTCCATGCACTACCTCGGCATGTACGCGATGAACATGTCCGCGCACGTCTCCTACGACCGCGTGACCGTGGCCGCCTCGGTGGCCATCGCGGTGGTCGCGGCGACGGTGGCGCTGTGGTTCACCCTGCGTGTCAAGAAGGCCGTCTGGATCACCCTGGCCGCGCTGGTCATGGGCGTGGCCGTGGCCGGCATGCACTACACCGGCATGCTCGCGATGCGGGTGACGCTGCACGAGGAGCCCACCCCGGTGACCGGCGCCGACGCGCTGGACTTCCTGGTGCCGCTGATGACCGTGATCAGCCTCATCACGCTGACCATGCTGCTCATGGTCATCCTGTCGCCGTCGGAGCAGGAACTGCACGAGGACGCCGAGCTCGCGGCCCGGCTCGAACTGCGCCGACGCGCCGCCGAGCAGCGGCGGCTCACCTATCCGGGACCGCCGGCCCAGCCCGTTCCGCAGGCGCCCGGCGGCCAATCCGCACGGGCTCACCGGAGATAGTTGCGCTCGCGTCGGCGGCTTGTTCATACTCCCTTATCCGCGTGCACGTCCGCATGCCTGGGATTGGATGGCGATGTCGCCGATCAACCATTTCTCCTTCGGTTTACTGACGCCCGTCCTCGCGTACGTCATGTCCAGCACCGGGTCCATGCTCGGGCTCCTGCTGACCTCGCGCGCCCGGCTCGTCGGTGGCAGGGAGGGCAGGTTCTGGCTGGTGGGGGCCGCCTTCGCGATCGGCGGCACCGGCATCTGGACGATGCACTTCATCGCGATGATGGGCTTCTCCGTCCGCGGCTCGGCGGTCCGCTACGACGTGCCGCTCACCGCCGCCTCCGCGCTCATCGCGGTCGTCGTCGTGGGGGCCGGGCTGTTCCTGGTCTCGTACGGCGGCGAGCGGGCGCTGTTCCTGCTCGGCGGCGGCGTGCTGACCGGGTGCGGGGTGGCGTCCATGCACTATCTCGGCATGGGCGCGATGAACATGGCCGGGCACGTCCACTACGACTCGCTGACGGTCGCGATCTCGGTGCTCATCGCGGTCGCGGCCGCCACCGTGGCGCTGTGGTTCACGCTGCGCGTCAAGGGCGCGCTGAAGATCGGCGGCGCGGCGCTGGTCATGGGCGTGGCGGTGTCCGGGATGCACTACACCGGCATGTACGCGATGGGGGTCGACGTCCGCGGCTCGGCCACCCCCGTGCCCGGGGCCAGGGCCATCGACTTCCTGCTGCCGCTGATCGTCGGCATCAGCCTGATCACGGTGGGCCTGCTGCTGACCGTCATCCTGTCGCCGACGGAGCAGGAGATCCGCAGCGAGCGTGAATACCAGGAGCGGCTGCGCGGACGCGACGAGGGCGCGCCGGAAGTGGATCTCTTCGGCACGCCCCGCGCTTGACCGCTGTATCGCCTGCTATGTGATGGGTAGGGCTCGCGCCGCGTAGTGGGCCGCCGACTCGCTGCGGCGCGAGCCTTACCTCAAGGGAGTCGTAGCGGTGACCCCCACGCCACAGAAGGTACGGCGGGCCGCTTGCAGCTCACTTTCAGCCGAAGAACACCTCCGCCTCGGCGTAACGCTCCACCGGGACGGTCTTCAGCTCGGCGGTGGCCTCGTCGAGCCCGACCCTGACCATGTCGGTGCCGCGCAGCGCGACCATCTTGCCGTGGTCGCCCTCGTGCACGGCGTCGATGGCCTGCAGGCCGAACCTGGTGGCCAGCACCCGGTCGTAGGCGGTCGGCGTGCCTCCGCGCTGGATGTGGCCGAGCACGGTGGTGCGCGCCTCCTTGCCGGTGCGCTTCTCGATCTCCTTGGCCAGCACCTCGCCGATGCCGCCGAGCCGGACGTGACCGAACGCGTCGAGCTCACCGGTCTGCATCTGCATCTGGCCCTCGACCGGGTGCGCGCCCTCGGCGACCACGAGGATCGGCGAGTAGCGGGTGCGGAAGCGGGACTCGACGTATTCGCAGACCTGGTCGATGTCGAACGGCTTCTCCGGGATGAGGATGACGTTCGCGCCGCCCGCCATGCCCGCGTGCAGCGCGATCCAGCCCGCGTGGCGGCCCATCACCTCGCAGATCAGCGCGCGGTGGTGGGACTCGGCCGTCGTGTGGAGGCGGTCGATGGCCTCCGTGGCGATGTTGACGGCCGTGTCGAAGCCGAAGGTGTAGTCGGTGCCCGCGAGGTCGTTGTCGATCGTCTTGGGGACGCCGACGACCTTGACGCCGCGGTCGTAGAGCTGTTTGGCGACGCCGAGCGTGTCCTCGCCGCCGATGGCGATCAACGCGTCGACGCCGGTGGCGGCGAGGTTCTCCTTGATCCGGTCGACGCCGCCCTCGATCTTGATCGGGTTGGTGCGGGAGGAGCCGAGAATGGTGCCGCCGCGCGGCAGGATGCCGCGGACGGCCTGGATGTCGAGTGGCATCGTGTCGCCTTCGAGGGGTCCGCGCCAGCCGTCACGGAAGCCGACGAACTCGTGACCGTAGACGCTCACCCCCTTCCGCACGACAGCCCTGATCACAGCGTTGAGACCGGGGCAATCGCCACCCCCGGTTAGCACTCCGATACGCATGGCGGGTTCCTCCCGAAAGGGTTCACGACCAGAATCGCATTGTGCCCACACCCGTGGTCAGTGGTCTAGACCAAACGCGATCGGAGCGGGGCGATTTCGTGAGCGTGCCGGCGATCCACGGCGTGGCGACCCGATCGTCAACCCAGGGTTGACGATGCGCGGAGCGTCAACCTAAGGTTGACCTATGGACAACAGGGTACGGCTCGACGACCTCATCTCGGTGATCAAACAGCGCCACCCCGACGGCGACCCGCTCGGCCAGTTGTCCGACGCGGTGACGCTGGGCGAGCACCTCGGCGAGGTGGCCGACCACCTCATCGGTCACTTCGTCGACCAGGCCAGGCACGCCGGCGCGTCCTGGACCGACATCGGCCGCAGCATGGGCGTGACCAAGCAGGCCGCGCAGAAGCGTTTCGTGCCCAAGAGCGGGTCCTCGCTGGCCGAGGACCTGAACAACTTCACGCGCTACACGGTCAAGGCGCGCAACGTGATCGTCAAGTCGCAGGAGGAGGCGCGCGGGCTCGGCCACGACCAGATCGACGTCGGGCACCTCGTGCTCGGCCTGCTGCACGAGCCCGACGCGCTGGCCGCCAAGGTCATGGACGTGCTCGGCGCCGCGCCCGACGCGGTCAGGCAGGCCATGACCGGCGTGCTCGGCCCCGGCGGCGAGGCGCCGGAGAGCATCCCGTTCTCGGCGCGCGCGGTGAAGGCGCTGGAGCTGACGCTGCGCGAGGCGCTGCGGCTCGGCCACAACTACGTGGGCACCGAGCACCTGCTGCTCGGCGTGCTCTCGCTGGAGGACGGCCCGGTGGGCGCGGCGCTGGCCGGGCTGGGCGTGACCAAGGAGCCGGCCGAGCGCGAGATCACGCGCATGCTCGACGTGATCGTCCGATCCCGGCCGCCGGTGCCGGGAGGCTCCTGAGCCCGCCCGCCGGAGCCGCTCAGGTCTGGCCGGCCGGGCCCCTGGCGAAGCGGGTGAGCAGGTTCGTGGTGGCGCGCCGGGTGAAGGCGGCCGCGGACTCGGGCACCCCGTGGCCGCACCGCCTGCCGCGCAGCCCGCACACCCAGCGCATGGTGCCCGAGGCGAACACGCCGGCCCCGCTGGGCGCGGTGTAGTAGGTGGTGTGCGAGACGGTGGCCCGGCCGCCGCCGCAGGTGAGCGCCGACTCGGCGAGCACCTGGACGTCGTCGGGCGAGCCGCGTGACACCTTGTCCGTCTCGACGCCGACCATCCCGGGGAAACGCCGGCCCCGGGTGCCGGCGAAGATCCAGTGGCCCGGCCTGCGCACCGTGTAGGCGGCGTCGGCCGGGAAGCAGTCGTACATCTGGCCGACCAGCTCGCTCTCCGGCGCCGAGGCCCGCCACAGCTCGCAGACGCTCTCCTTGTCGCAGGCCACCCTCCTGCCGTGCAGGGCGATGCGCCAGTAGACGGCATTGGCGCCGAGGAAGGCCAGATTGGTGCCATGGTCCCTGGCGCGGGTGACGACCCTGCGCATCTCCGGCGACCAGTATTCGTCGTGGCCGAGCGAGATCACCGCGCGGGCGCCGTCGAGCGCGCCCGGCTTCAGGTCCAGGTTCGTCAGGTACGCCAGCGGCACCCGGCTGCGCTCGGCCACCGCGAGCGCGTCCTTCTCGAAGTCCAGGAACAGCCGGGCGCCGACGCCGTCGTAGGGCCGGTCGAAGGTGACCTCGCGGGAGCGGTCGGCGAAGCCGCCCGGGCCGCTGTAGAGGCTGCGGCCGCCCCACAGGTTGTAGGCCTGCCAGGTGGTGACCGCGTTCACGATCACCACCTTGCCCGCCGTGCTCGCCGAGCGCACCGTGATGGGCACGTACCGCTGGGCGCCGGTGGAGGCGTCCAGCCTGATCAGGTACGCGCCCTCCGGCCAGCCCGCGGTGTGGACGGTCAGCGACGGACGCCAGTGCGCGGCGGTCACCATGCCGCCGACGACCCTGGCCGGGGCCTGCCGCGCCCCCTCCACCCGGCCGGACTCCCACACCTTGGCCGGGTTCGAGCCCATCCTGAACGCACTGGCCGTGAATCGCGGCGCGGTCGTCGAGACGTGCAGCGCGAAGCTCCGGCCGGGCAGGACGCTCACCTGGTCGGCGTACCCCTCGATCTCGTGCGGCGCGCCGTGCTTGGTGATGCGCCACGATTCCTGCACGTCCAGGACCGGCCGCGCGGGCGAGGCGGGCGCCGAGGGCGCGGCCGGCGCCACCGGCGCGACGGGCACGGGCGCGCACCCGGCGGCCAGCAGGGCGAGAGCGAGCAGGATCTTACGCACACGGACATGATCAGGACCGGCCGCGCCGGGCCGGTCCGACTTGGCGAACTCCTTACGCCACCAGCACGCAGGACGGGCTTTCCACCGCGTACGCCTGCCCGGTGGGCTCGGGCACGCCGTCCTTCAGCGCGAAGACGGTGACGTCGCCGGAGCGCTGGTTGGCCACGTACAGGCGGTCGCCGTCGATGGCGAAGTGCCGCGGCCAGTCGCCGCCGCAGGAGACCTCGGCCACCTGGGACAGGTCGTCGGCGCGCAGCACGGTGATCGTGTTGGGGCCGCGGTTGCCCACGTAGACCAGGTCGCCCTCGACGATCAGGTGCGAGGGGTAGTTCTCGCCTGGGCGTGAGGAGGCCGGGGTGCTGGTGCCGCGCTCGCCGTCGAGCACGGTGACCCGGCCGTCCAGCTCGCCGCTGATGAACAGCCGGCCGCCGGAGAAGGCGAAGTGGCGCGGGCCCATGCCGGGGGGCAGCGCGATCGGGTCGAGCGCGGTGCCGTCGAGCCGGTAGCGGCGGATCTCGTCGGTGCCCAGGTCGGAGATGTGCAGCACGCCCTCGTGGAAGACCGCCTGGTGCGCGTGCGGGCCCTCCTGGCGGTCGGTGACCGGCCCGGAGCCCTCGTTGCGCAGCACGATCGGCTCGCCGGTGAACGCGCCGCGCTCGTCGAGCCGGTGCAGGCTGGCCGTGCCGTCGCCGTAGTTGGCGGCGGCCAGCACGCTGCCCGTCGGGTCGACGGCCACGTGGCAGGGGCTGTCGCCCTCGCTGCCGCGTTCGTCGAGCGGGGTCAGCGTGCCGTCCGCCACGGTGAACGCGGTCAGCCAGCCGCGCTCCAGCTCGCCCGCCGCGTACATGACGGGCAGGGTCGGGTGCGCGGCCAGGAAGGACGGCGAGGCGGTCCTGGCCAGCCCGCCGTCGATGGTGACGATGCCCGGGCCGTATCCGCCCACGTACAAGTGCTTCACAGAATCGATCCTCTCATGGTTGACTTAGGCAATGAGTTCGTTGACAGAAGCAAGGGTTTCTGAGGTTCGCGCGTTCAACCGGTTCTATACGAAGGTGATCGGCGTGCTCCAGGCCGGGCTGCTCGACTCGCCGTACTCGTTGACTGAGGTCAGGGTGCTGTTCGAGCTGGCGCACGCCGAGCGGATGGAGACCGGCGAGCTGCGCGCGCTGCTCGACCTGGACGCGGGCTACCTCAGCAGGATCCTGACCAGGTTCGAGAACGACGAACTGATCACCCGCGAGCGTTCGGCCGCGGACGCGCGCAAACAGCTGGTCGCGCTCACCCCGGCGGGCGCCGAGACGTTCGGCCGGCTCGACGCGCGCTCGGCCGAGGAGATCGAGCGGCTGCTGGCCGGGCTGCCGGAGGAGGATCGGGAACGGCTCGTCGCGAGCATGGCGACGATCAGGCGGCTGCTCGGCGCGGGCGAAGGCCCCCGGCCGTACGTGATCAGGCCGCCGCGCACCGGCGACCTGGGCTGGGTGGTCTACCGGCACGGCGTCCTGTACGCGCGCGAGTACGGCTGGGGTCCCGACTTCGAGCGGCTGGTGGCCAAGATCATCGGCGAGTTCGACCCGTCCAGGGACGCCGGGTGGATCGCCGAGGTCGGCGGCGAGCGGGCCGGGTGCGTGTTCTGCGTGCGGCAGGACGCGACCACGGCCAAGCTGCGGATGTTGCTGGTCGAGCCGTCCGCGCGGGGCCTGGGCATCGGGCGGCGGCTGGTCGAGGAGTGCCTGCGGCACGCCAGGGCCGAGGGGTACAAGCGGATCACGTTGTGGACGCGCGACTGCCTGGTGAGCGCACGGCGCATCTACCAGGCGGCCGGCTTCGAGCTGGAGTCGGAGCAGACGGCGACCGAGAACGGGGTCGAGGTCGTCGACCAGGTCTGGTCACGCGACCTCTAGGCCCTCCTTCCCCCCGGCCACCAGTTGAGCGGGCCGGCCAGGCGCATGAGGCTGGGCACCAGCACGGCCCTGATCACGGTGGCGTCCACCAGCACCGCCACGGCCATGCCCACGCCGAGCATCTGCACGAACGAGACCCTGGCCGTGGCGTAGGCGGCGAACGTGAGCGCCAGGATGCCGCCGGCCGCGGTGATCAGCGGCGCGCCGCGCTGCAGCCCGGCCGCCACCGCCTCACGGGTGTCGCCCGTCCTGTCGTACTCCTCCTTGATGCGCGACAGCAGGAACACCTCGTAGTCCATGGACAGCCCGTAGGCCACGCAGAGCATGAGGATCGGGATGCTCGGGTCGAGCGTGCCGGTCGGGGTGAAGCCGAGCAGCCAGGACAGGTGGCCGTCCTGGAAGATCCAGACGATCGCGCCGAACATGACGCCGAGGCTCAGCACGTTCAGCACGGTCGCCTTGAGCGGGATGACCAGGCTCCTCGTCATGAACGTCAGGACGAGGAACGTCACGCCCAGCATGAGCGTCAGCACCAGCGGCAGCCGGTCGACGACCGAGGCCCGGTAGTCCGCCAGCTCGGCCGGGTAGCCGCCGACCAGCACCTCGAACGGCGGCCGGACCGCGCGGACGGCCTCGACCAGGCGTACCGGGTCGTCGGCCAGCGCGGCGGCGGACGGCACCACCGACAGCCAGGCGCCCCGGCCGTCGAACCTGGCCGGCTCGCCCGCGCCCACGTGCCGTCCGGCGCTGAACGAGCCGGCCGCCGAGTCCACCTGGGCGACGCCGGGCACCCGTGACAGCGCGGCGGCGTAGCCGGAGACGTCGCCGGCCGGGCCGGTGTTCGTGGAGATGATCTGGATGGCGTCCGTCTCCTCGGCGGGGAAGCCCTGGCGGATCACCTCCTGCGTCTGCCTGGCGCCCGCCTCCGGCGGCAGGATGCGGTCGTCGGCGGTGCCGAAGCGCAGGCCGAGGAAGGGCGAGGCGAGGGTGAGCAGCAGCGCGGTGGCCAGGCCGCCGAACACCAGCGGCCGGCGCATCACGCGCACGGCGAGCCCGTGCCAGAACGTCCCGCGCGCCGCCGCCCGCTCCCGTCTCGGCACCATGGTCCCGCCGATCGCGGCCAGCACGGCGGGCAGCACGATCACCGCGGCGAGCAGCCCGCCGAGCACGACGGCGATCCCGGCGTAGGCGAACGAGCGCAGGAACGCGAACGGCAGCGCGAACAGCACCGCCAGCGACGTGGCCACGGTGAGCCCGCTGAACAGCACGGTGCGCCCGGCGTGCTCGACGGCGGCGGCCACCGCCCCGGCCCTGTCGCGCCCGGCCCGCAGCTCCTCGCGGAAACGCTGCATCACGAACAGGCAGTAGTCGATGCCCAGCCCGAGCCCCATGGCCAGGGTCAGGTTCAGGGCGAACGTGGAGATCTCGGTGAAGGCCAGCACGCCACGCAGCAGGCCCAGCCCGACCACCATCGCGAACACCCCGGCCAGGATCGGCACCAGCGCCGCCATCGCCCGCCGCTGGTAGAACCAGAGCAGCACGAACGCCAGCGGGAAGATGACCAGCTCGGCCCGGACGAAGTCCTGCCTGGCCAGCGGCACGGTCTCCCTGAAGACCTCCTCGCCGCCGCCGGAGCGCACCTGGAGCAGCGCGTCGCCCTTGGTGATCTCCGGCACCAGCCGGGGCAGCACGCCGGAGCGCACGTGGTCGGCGTCGCCCGGGACGCGGACCACGATGAGCGCGTGCCTGCCGTCGCGGCTGCGCAGCGTTTCGGGCTTGCCCCTGGTCCAGTACGACGACGACTCGGCCACGCCCTCGGCCCGGCCCACGCGGGCGGTCAGCTCCCGGCCGGCGGCCTCGACGCCGGGATCGTCCACGGTGCCACGTCTGGCGGTGACCAGGAAGATCATGTCCGGGCTGCCGGTGCCGAAGCGCTGGATCAGCTCGGCCTGGGCCCGGTCCGACTCCGAGCCCGGCGCCTCGAACCTGGCCAGCGACAGCCTCGGCACCGCGCCGGCCGCCAGAATCCCGGCCACCACCAGCACGACCAGGCTCAGGGCGAGCACCAGGCGGCGGCGTCGTACCAGGAGGAGGCCGAGCCTGCGCAGCGGCGGCGGCGCGGGATCGGGCATGACGGGCGCGGGCACGGTCACGGCGCTCATGAGGATCTCCCCGACAAAACTCGGTAAACTACTCGTGTTTTACGAACCAACCCAGAAATACAAGTGAATGCTCGTATTTGTCAACGAGGAGTGCCATGCCCGAACGCACGGTGCGCCGGCAGGCGCGTGGACTGAAGCGCATGGCCGAGATCCTCGACGCCGCCGAGACGGTGATCGCCGAGCTCGGCTACCCGGAGCTGACCACCAACCAGGTCGCGGCCAGGGCCGGGATGTCGCCTGGCTCGCTGTATCAGTTCTTCAGGAACAAGGAGGAGATCCTCGACGGGCTGGTGTCGCGCTACACCGACGACCGGCGCGAGTTCTGGGCCGGGCGGCTGGCCGCGGTCACGCCTGACGTGCCGCTCGAAGCGCTGGTCGGGCGGCTGGTCGACGACAGCGTGGCGTTCAAGACGGCCTCGCCCGCGTACTGGTCGCTGCTGTACGGCAGCGCGACGGGCGACCGGCTGGCCGCGGCCGCGCAGCGGCTGCACGGCGCGATCGCCGAGCTGGTCGCGGCCATGCTGCGGCGCCGCTCCCCGGAACTCGGCGAGGAGCGGGCGCTGCTCATGGGGACGATGGCGGTGGCGATGGTGAAGGCCGTCATGCCGCTCGTCTCCGCGGCCGCCGACTCGCCCGGCTCGCCCGGGCGGGCGGAGGAGCTGGTGGGCGAGCTGAAGGTGATGCTGGTGCGCTACCTGACCGAGTAGGCGGGCGGGCGGCTGGACCGGTCAGGTGCGGAAGGGGCCGGAGATCTCGAAGGTGTGACCGTCGGACCTGCCGCGCTTGGCCGAGAAGTAGAGCCGGTCGCCGCGCGGTGAGAACGCCAGGCCGGTCAGCTCGGCCCCCGCGTGCCCGTCGAGCCGCAGGAACGGGGTGACCGCCCGGTCCGGCGTGATGACGTCGATCTCGGTGGTCTCCCTGGCCACGTACAGGTCGCCGGAGGGGGCGGCGGTGATCGCCCGGACGCCGCCGCACAGCCGGTCGAGCGTGGAGTTCTGCGCGTCGTAGGCCCACAGGCCGGTGTCGCCCTTGGTGGTGAAGTAGCACACGCCGCCCGCGTAGTGGCAGGCGTCGCCGCCGTCGAAGTGGCGGGCGCCCTCCACCTGGTGGCGGGTGGCCGTGAGCAGCGCGGCCGGCAACGGCACCGGACGCCACCCGTCCGACACGCACAGCACCTCGAGCCTGCCCTCGGTCAGGTCGCCCCAGTCGCCGGGGATGAAGCGGTAGAAGCAGCCGTCCGGTTCGTCCTCGGTCATGTAGATGACGCGGCGCTCGGGGTCGCAGGCGGCGGCCTCGTGCTTGAACCGGCCCATGGCCAGGCGTGGACGGGCGGCCCGGGCCCCGTACGGGTCGCACTCGAACACGCGGCCGCGGTGCCCCAGCTCGCACGACAGCCAGCTGTGCCAGGGCGTCGCGCCGCCGGCGCAGTTCAGATCGGTGCCGGACAGGATCCGGTAGGCGTCGCCGACGCCGCCGTCGGCGCGGAAGCGCAGCGCGGAGGCGCCGCCCATCAGCGGCAGCTCCGAGTTGGACACGTAGATCCAGCCGCCGCCTTCGTCGGGGAAGCAGGCGCCGCCGTCGGGCGCGGCGTGCCAGGTCAGCCCGGCGACCTTCTGGCCGGAGCGGGCCACGACCTGGCCGGTGAACCCCAGCGGCAACGCGAGACCGTCGGGGGCGGGCTGGCCGAGCGGGCCGTAGGGGCTGATGCCGCCCTGCAAGAGCGGGCCCGTTCGGAGGAGAGTCTTGTGGGACATCGTGGGGCCTCCCTCTAGGTGCCACGCTAGTCGACCGCACGGACATGAATGGCAGGGACTCGCGACATCAAACTCTGCGCAAACCTCTCCGGCACCCGCCCCGTCAGGACAGGACGGCGAACCAGCGGCCGGAGCGCTCCTGGCGGCCCGTCATCGTGAAACCGCTCACGCCGGCGAGCGCGGGCAGGTCGGTGGCCGACACGCCGGCCCAGCGGAACCACGGGCCCGCGACGCCGTCGCGGCGCAGGCGCACCAGGTCGACGGTGGAGCCGGTGCCAGGCGCGGCCACCTCGGCGATCACCTCGCCGCCCGGCCTGACCAGTTCGCGCATCCTGCGCAGCAGCGCCACGGGGTCGCCGCCGATGCCGATGTTGCCGTCCGCGAGCAGGGCCGTGGCCCAGCGGCCGCTGCCGGGGACTCGTCCGAACACGTCCCTGCACAGGGCCAGGCCGCCGGCGCGGCGGGTGAGGCGTACCGCCTGCGGGGTGACGTCGATGCCGAGGGCGGCCACGCCGCGCCTGGTGAGCGCGACGGTCAGCCGGCCGGGTCCGGAGCCGACGTCGAGGGTCGGCGCGACGCAGCGCGACACCATCACCTCGTCGCCGTCGATCGGTTCGAGCCAGCGTGAGGCGTCCAGGGGGACGCGGCGGCCGTCGGCGTATTCGAGGTCGACCGGGGCGCCGCGCAGCGACTCCGCGTACAGCGGGCCGATCACCCGGCCGCTCCCAGCCGCAGCCTGGCCAGGGTGCGGGCGAAGGCGGTGCGCGGGGCCAGGGCGGCGACGGCGTGCGCGGCGGCGGCGTCGTCCACGTCGGTGAGGCACGGCAGCATGGCCACGCGCAGCCCGCTCAGCCTGCGCAGCTGGGCCGCGCCGGTGTCGGGACGCGACATCGGCACACCGAGCAGCAGCGCCGGATCGGGGCGGCGCAGCCCGAGCAGCCAGAAACCGCCGTCGGTGGCGGGGCCGAACACCGCGTCGTGGGTGGTCAGGGCGCGGGCCGCGCGGGTGAGCAGCGCGGGGGTGAGTTGCGGGGTGTCCATGCCGACGAGGACGACGGGGAGCGGGCGGCGCGCGTGGGCGTCGGCGAAAGCCCAGGCCAGGCGCTCGTCCAGCCCGTCGCCGCGCTGCTGGATCGGCTCGAACCCGGCCGGGGACGTGCCGCCGTGGGCCGGCGTGGTTTCGGAGTCGTCGGGGGTGAGGTGGTCGCGGGCCGTCCCGTTGAGTGGGGGGCGGAGGTCGTCCAGGGCCAGGACGCGGGCGGCGGCCGGGGTTCGCGCGACGGCCGCGAGCGTGTCGGACAGTGCGGCGTCGTCC
>NZ_JABCPZ010000100.1 GCF_013283785.1 Nonomuraea antri | reverse complement strand
GCCACCTACGCCGACCCCGCCCACCAGCTCACCGGCATCCTGCTCACCCAAGTCGGCGCCTCCACCCCCGACTCCATCCGCCTCATCCACGACTTCTGGACCACCCTCTACCAGGCCATCGACGCCTAACCCCGACCCCGAACGACTTCGAAGGAGCACCAAGCCATGACCGTCACCCTCACCGACCAGGACAAGATCACCCTGCGCACCGCCGCCTACGGCGCCGTCTCCCTGCTGGCCGCCGCCGACCCGGCCGGCTCCCCCCACAAGGCCGCCACCAACGGCTCCCTCGCCCTGGCCTCCGCGACCGGCCCGATCGGGCACGTGCTCGCCGAGAAGTCGACGCCCGTGAAACTGACCGGCAGAACCGCCGCCGACATGGCCGACCAGGCGCTGCCCGCGCTGACCGCGTCCATGAAACTGCTCAAGGAGCAGCTTCCGGCCGAGGCCGGCAACTTCCGCACCACGATCACCGTCGCCATCGACGCGGCGACCGGTGGCGCGCCCGGGCCGGTCATGGCCGAGATGGTCCGCAAGATCATCGAGGCCCTCGACGCCGCCTGACGGAACCCGAGGTCACCGGCGACAGGCCGGATCAGTGAGGGGCGAGCCGGCACGGCTCGCCCCTCACTGATTTGCGCCGCCGCGTGCCGGCGTTGCGTGAGGGCGTCTCCTAGTGGCGGTGGCGTTCCGCCTTGTCGAGTTCGCCGAGTGCCCACAGTGCCCAGTCGTGCGAGGCCTCGTACTGGCGCAGGCCGTAGCCGGCGGCGAGCCAGCCCAGGCCCAGCCTGCCTGCCGCGGAGATCGGCGTCTCCTCGGACAGGATCTCCTTGAGCTGGCCGGCTTCCCGCTCGCAGTGGGCGGCGATGTCGTTAAGGATCTTCCTGGCGTCGCCGGGGTCGAGCGCGGACAGCAGGAAGAGCCGCAGCACCCCCTCGTTGCGCACCGTGCCGCTCTCCCACGGTTCGAGCAGCCACGCGCGCAGCTCGGCGAGGCCCGCCGGGGTGATCCGGTGGATGCGCCGGCCTCGCGCGCCTTCCTCGGCGCATTCGATCAGGCCCTCGTCGGTGAGCCGGGCCAGCTCCGGATAGATCCGGTTGTGCCCGGCCTGCCAGGCGTATCGGCCGAGGTCGCCCTCGAATTCCTTCGCCAGTTCGTATCCGCTCGCAGGCCGCTCGGCCAGCAGGCCGAGCAGTGCGTATCGCAACGCCATGCCGCTGATCTTAGCATCTCCAATTGGATAGGTTGGAGTTGACATATCCAATTGGAGATGTGCAGACTCAGGGCAGCATCGAGAGGAGCGGAGATGACCCAGACCCCCGCCTACCTGAGCGGTTTCATGGCCCCGGTCGCCGACGAGATCGACGCCGCGGACCTGCCCGTGACCGGCACGCTGCCGCCCGAGTTGTCCGGGCGTTACGTGCGCAACGGGCCCAACCCGTTGCCCGGCGAGCCGTCCGACCACTGGTTCCTCGGGCACGGCATGCTGCACGGCGTCCGGCTGCGCGCCGGCCGCGCCGAGTGGTACCGCAACCGGTGGGTCCGCACGACCCGTCTGGCCGGACGACCGGAGTTCAGGCCGGACGGCAGCCTCGACCTGTCCGCCGTGTCCGCCAACACGCACGTCATCGAACACGCCGGCCGGATGTACGCGCTGGAGGAGGGCGGGCTGCCGTACCAGGTCACGCCGGAGCTCGACACGGTCGGCGCGCACGACTTCGGCGGACGGCTCACCACCGCCATGACCGCGCACCCGAAGCAGGACCCCGTGACCGGTGACCTGCACTTCTTCGGGTACGGCGCGTTCGCGCCGCACCTGACCTACCACCGGCTCGACGCGTCGGGCGAGCTGGTGCACAGCCGTGAGATCACCGTTCCCGGGGGCACGATGATGCACGACTTCGCCATCACCGAGCACTACGTGATCTGGCTCGACCTGCCGCTCACCTTCCGTCCCGAGCTGGTCGGCAAGACCATGCCGTACCAGTGGGACGACGGGTACGGCGCGCGTCTCGGCGTCATGCGGCACGACGGGCCGGACGCCCCGGTGCGCTGGTTCGACGTCGATCCCTGCTACGTCTTCCACGTCGGCAACGCGCACGAGGACGCCTCGGGACGCGTCGTCCTCGACGCCGCCCGCTATGCCCGCGCCGACTTCACCGCCATGTGGAGCACGGCCGGCGGCGCGGACGACCCGGCCGGGCCCGCCGCCGCGGCCGCCGCCTCCCCGGCGGGTGGGGCCCGGCTGCACCGCTGGACGCTCGACCCGGCGACCGGCGCGGCCAAGGAGGAACTGCTCGACGACCGCCCGGTGGAGTTCCCGACGCTCGACGACGAACTGGTCGGCCGCGACGCGCGCTACCTGTACGCCGTCACCGGCCGCGAGATCGTCAAGTACGACCGGGTCGGCGGACGCTTCACCGAGCACCCGATGCCCGAGGCGACGGTCACCGGCGAGGCCGTCTTCGTGCCCGCCACCTCGGGGCCGCGCCGCGAGGACGACGGCTGGCTGATCTCCATCACCACCACGGCCGACGGGAGCGCGTCGAGGCTCCTGGTGCTCGACGCCTCCGACGTCGCCGCCGGGCCGGTGGCGACCGTCGAACTGCCGCGCGGCGTGCCTGCGGGCTTCCACGGCTCGTGGTTCCCGGACGAGCCGGCGTCCTAATACGAATCGCGCCGATGGCCGGTGGCGGAAACGTTCTTGACTCGTCTCGTGCAGGGCGTATCTTCCGATTAGGAAAGTTTCTTACCTGTAAGTGCCGTTCACCTTCGCCTTCGGAGGAAGTGCACATGCGAAGAAACCTGGCCGCGGCTGTGTCCGCGACCGCCCTGCTCACCGCCTCACTGCTGGTGGGTTCCGCGTCCCCCGCCCACGCCGCCCTGACGGGGTGCACCGCGTGGCATTCGTACAACACCGCCTACAGCAAGTGCACGGGCGGCACGGGCCTGCAGGCGATCGTCGCCTATGGCCGGCACGTCAATCCTCAAGTGGGATACGTCTACATCATCGGCCCCTCGGTGGGAGTCGGAGAGGTGTCGAAGATCAGCTTCCCGGGGACACTGGGGGGCTACTACTACTCATTGATGAGCGGCTGAGACGCGCGAGCGGGATGACGACGCCCCCACCTCCAGCGCGGAGGTCGGGGGCGTCGTGGTGCGTGGCCGCTCCTCGGCGGGCGTTCAGTCCTGTCGGGCATCCGGCCTGATCGCCTGACACACGCGGGGCTGTCCGGGTCAGGTGATGGGCTCGGGTGGGGTGGCGTGGCCGTGGGCGAACTCGGTGGCGAAGGACTCGTCGCCGAGTGCCCGGCGGGCCGCGTCGCCGATGCGGTTCACGTCGCCGCGTTCGGCCGGCGGCAGCGGCGCGCCCACCGACTCGCGCAGCGCCGCCGCCGCGCCCAGCAGGCGGGCCGCCTCGACGTGCCGTCCGGCCGCCGCCTCGGCCCCCGCCAGCCCCTCGAACGCCAGCGCGACCGCGCGCCGGTCGCCAGAGCCACGCGCCGCCGCCAGCCCTTCACGGTGGACGTCACGGGCGGTCTCGGCGTCGCCGCGCTGCTCGGCGATGAAGCCCAGCTCGGCCAGGATGAGCGCCAGCGCGATGTCCGAGCCGATCTTCTTGTCCCAGTCGAGCCAGTTGCGCAGGTGCCGCTCGGCGTCGTCGAGCCGGCCCTGCCGCCGGGCGCTCAGCGCCAGGCCCAGCTCGGCGAACTCCGCGCCGACCAGGTAACCCTGCTCTTCCGCCAGCTTCCTGGCCCGCTCGTGCAGGTCGTCGGAGAGCGCGTAGTCGCCGGTCAGCAGGGCGATCCTGCCCAGGGCGGAGAGCTTGTCCGATACGTCGCTGCCCAGTCCGAGGTCCTCGGCCATGCGCAGGGACTCGCGGTGCAGCCTGGCCGCCTGCTCGTAGTCGCCGACGATCTCCGCGTGCGTGCCCAGCGCGTACGCCGCGTGCAACTGGCCCCACCGGTCGCCCAGCTCGCTGAACAGCGCCATGCTCTGGGTGCCGTACTCGGCCATCGTGGCCAGGTCGCTGCGCATCATCGCCTGCCTGGCGCCGGCGGCCAGCGCGGCGGCAGCGCCCCACTGGTCGCCGATGGCGCGGAAGACGGCCAGCAGGTCGCCGGTCGGCTGCTCCTCGACCGCGCCGAGGTGGACCAGCGCGCGGAACCACTCCGCGCGCATCCGCCCGGTCAGCGCCTCCAGTTCGCGCGGACGTTCGCCCGGTACGGGCGCGGCGGGGTCGGGCAGGTCGCCGGTGCGGAAGGTGAAGGCGGCGTGCCAGATGCGCGCGGTGTCCGCCGCCTCGGCCACGATCACCGTGGGCGTGGGTTGCTGGGCGGTGCCGGTGCTGACATCGGTGCTGGCGTTGGCGGACAGGGCCAGGGAGAGTGACCTTAGGCCCTCGCCCAGGCGGCCGCGCAGCACCCAGTACCAGGCCAGCGAGTTGACCAGCCGCAACGCCTGCCCAGGTGCGTCGCGGACGGCCGTCTCCAATGCGGCTCTCAGGTTGGCGGTCTCGGCGTCCAGGCGGCGCAGCCACTGGCGTTGTGCCGGTCCGCGCAGGCCCCGGTCGGCCGCGACCGCCAGCTCGACGTAGTAACGGCGGTGCCTGGCCTCGATCTCGGCCAGTTCGCCCGCCTCGCGCAGCCGCTGCCTGCAGTATGCGGCCACCGACTCCAGCAGCCGGTAGCGCGGGCCCTCGCTGTCCTCCCTGGCCGACACGCTGACCAGCGAGCGGTCCACCAGACCGGCCACCAGGTCGAGCACATCCGCGCCCACGACGACACCGGCCGTCCCACCGGCGGTCCCCGTCACCGGCTGGTCGTCCGCGCACACGCCTTCCGCCGCCGCCAGCGTGCAGCCGTCGGCGTGGACGGCCAGGCGGCGCAGCACCACGCGCTCGGCCTCGGTGAGCAGCTCCCAGCTCCAGTCGATCATCGCCCGGAGCGTGCGCTGCCTGGCCGGGGCGTCGCTGGCCCCGGCGCCCAGCACCCGGAACGGGTCGTGGTCCAGCGCTCCGAGCCGGGCGGCCAGTTCGTGCACGCCCAGCGTCCGTACCCGGGTGGCGGCCAGTTCCAGCGCGAGCGGCAGCCCGTCGAGCCGGCGGCAGATCGCCGTGATCACGTCGGCGTTGCTCTCGTCCAGCGCGAATCCAGGCGCGCCGGCCGCCGCGCGCGTCACGAACAGCCGCACCGCGCCGGGCTCGGCCAGCGGCGGGACGTTCCACAGCCGCTCACCCGTCACCTCCAGCGGACGCTGACCGGTGGCCAGCACCCGCAGTCCAGGCGCGGTGCGCAGCAGCAGGGAGACCAGCTCGGCCACCGGCGACACCACGTGCTCGCAGTTGTCCAGGACCAGCAGCAGCCGCCTGGAACGCAGCGATTCGGCGAGGTGGTCCTCGATGGCGGTGGCGGCCTCGTCGCGGATGTTCAGCGTCGCGGCCACCAGCTCGGCGACCTCGCACCGGGACGCCCCGCCGGGCAGCGAACCCAGCTCGACCAGCGTCACCCCATCGTCAAAGCCCCCGTCCGTAGAGGCCCCGTCCGCGGCGGCCCCGCTGGTCAGGCGTCTGGCGGCGGCCAGGGCGAGTTGGGTCTTGCCCACGCCGCCCGGCCCCGTCAGCGTCACCAGCCGGTGCCCGCCGACGAGCGCGATCACCTGCTCGACCGCCTCCGACCTGCCGATCAGGTCGGTGAGCGGGGCGGGCAGGTTGCTCGGCGGCGCGGCGGGCGCGACGCCCAGCGACGGGTCCTGACGGAGTATCGACTGGTGCAGCGCGGTCAGTTCGGGGCCGGGGTCGACGCCCAGTTCGTCCGCCAGCCGGGTACGCAGGTCGCGGTAGCCGTCGAGTGCCTCGCTCTGCCGTCCGGCCCGGTAGAGGGCGCGCAGGTGGGCGGCGCGCAGCCGTTCCCGCAGCGGGTGCCTGGCGACCAGGTCGCCCAGCTCGTCGGCGAGCAGCACGTGCTCGCCCAGCTCCAGTCGCGCCTCGGCCTGCTCTTCGACGGCGGTCAGCCGCAGCTCGGCCAGCCGGGTGACCTCGGGCCGGGCCCACTCCTCGTCGGCGAAGTCGATCAGCGCGGGGCCGCGCCACAGGGCCAGCGCGTCGCCCAGCAGCGTCGCCCGCGCCTGCGGCGTGCCCGCCGTGCGCGCCTGGGTCAGCAGGGACTGGAACCGGCCGACGTCCACGGCGTCGGCGCGGACGTCGAGCAGATAGCCGGGCTGGCGTGAGACGACCAGCTCGCGCGCGCCCGGCTCGGCGTCCTCCAGCGCCCGCCTGAGCTGGGAGACCCGGGTCTGCAGCGCGTTCGCCGGGTTGGCGGGCAGGCTCTCGCCCCACAGGTCGTCGATCAGCCGGTCGGCCGGCACCACCCGGCCCGCGCCGATCACCAGCTCGGCCAGCAGCGCCCTGACCTTGACCTCGGGGATCCGCACCGGCCGTCCGTCGGAGGTCCACACCGTCAGCGGACCCAGCACCCCGAAACGCATGCGGCTCACAGTACCGAAACGTCCGAAGCCGGTCCGAAGCGGATCTGGAGGGCGTCCGAAGCCGGCTCGCGCATGGTGAACCCACACGAAAGGAGGTGCGCCGTGCAACTGTCGATCATCGTCGGGGACGACCGGGACCGCGCGGGCCGGGCCGTGGCCGCCTGGCTGGCGGACCGGGTCTGCGCCAGGTACGGCCTGGAGGCCGACCTGCTCGACCTGGGCGCCGCCTGCCTGCCCGACGCGGTCTCCGGCCTGACGCCCGGCGCGCTGCCGCGGCCGCCCGCGGTGCTGGACCTGGCGCCGTGGCTGGCCGCCGCGGACGGTTTCGTGGTGGTGGTCCCGGTACGGGTGCCTCGGTCGCTACGCAGCGCCGTCGCCTGGCACGCCGCCGAGTGGCGGGCCAAACCGGTGGCCTTCACGCTCTACGGCGCGCCTCCGGGCACGTCCGGGCAGCACCCGGTCGTGCCGGAACTGCGTTCGATCTTCGCGGCCGTGCACGCGGTGACCGTCGGCCAGGTCGTCCACCACGAGGACGCGGACGACAGCCGGTACGACGACACGGACCGCCTGCTCGACCGGCTCACCTCACGGGCCGGCGCGCTGCGCGCGGTCCGCTCGATGTCTCCCGACCCCCTGCTGAACAGGAAGAACTAATCATGTCTCGACAAATCGCCGCTCGTGCCGGAGCCAGGGAATGGCTCGGACTGGTCGTGCTGATGTTGCCCACGGTCCTGCTGTTCCTGGCGATGACCGTGTTGTTCCTGGCCACCCCGCACATCGCGGTGGACCTGAACCCGAGCAGCGCCCAACTGTTGTGGATCAACGACATCTACGGCTTCATGATGGCCGGCCTGCTGGTCGCGATGGGCACGGTCGGTGACAGGATCGGCCGGCGCAAGGTGTTGCTGTTCGGCGCGGCGGCCTTCGCCGTGGCCTCAGTGGCGGCGGCGTTCGCGCCCACCGCCGAGTTGCTGATCGCGGCCCGCGCGGTGATGGGCGTGGGCGCGGCGGCCGCGATGCCGTCCACGTTGTCGCTGATCAGCAACATGTTCAGGGACGCACGCCAGCGCGGCACCGCGATCGGCCTGTGGGCCGCGTCGATCTCGCTCGGCGTGGCGATCGGCCCGCTGGTCGGCGGCCTGCTGCTGGAGACGCTGTGGTGGGGCGCGGCGCTGCTGATCGGCGTGCCGGTGATGGCCGTGGTGCTGATCGCCGCGCCGATCCTGGTGCCCGAGTACAAGGCCGAGCAGGCCGGCCGCGTGGACGTGCCCAGCGTGCTGCTGTCGATGGCCGCGCTCATCCCGCTCGTGTACGGCGTCAAGGAACTGGCCAAGACCGGCTTCACCGCGGCCGCGATCCTGACCGTCGTGGCCGGGCTGGCCTTCGGCACCGTGTTCATCCGCAGGCAGCTCCGCCTGGAGCACCCGCTGCTGGACATGCGGCTGTTCAACAACCGGATCTTCAGCGGCAGCCTGGCGGTCTTCCTGCTCTCGGCCATCGCGCTCGGCGGCGTCTACCTGCTGTTCACGCAGTATCTCCAGCTCGTCGCCGGCCTGTCGCCGCTGGCCAGCGGCCTGTGGATCCTGCCTGCCGCGCTGCTGCTGATCCTGGTCTCGACCGTGTCTCCGGCGATCACCCGGCGGGTGCGCCCGGCGTACGTCGTGGCCGGCGGCACCGCGTTCTCGGTGGCCGGGTATCTCGTGCTGACCCAGGTCGAGAGCGTGGGCGGCCTGCCGCTGCTGCTCGTCGGGTTCTTCCTGCTCTACCCGGGCATCGCGCCCACCATGTCGCTGACCACGAACCTGGTCATCGGCGCGGCGCCGCCCGAGAAGGCGGGGGCGGCCTCGGCCGTCAACACCACGGCCAGCGACCTGGGCACCTCGCTCGGCATCGCGCTGCTGGGCAGCGTCGGCGCGGCGGTCTACCGGGCGCAGATGCCGTCGGGGGTGCCCGCGGCGGCCGGTGACACGCTCACCGGCGCGCTGACCACGAGCGAGGGCCTGGCGCCCGCCGCCGCCCAGGCGATCCTGGAGCCGGCCAGGGCCGCGTTCACCACCGGGCTGAACGTGGCGGCGCTGGTCGCCGCGGTCCTGGCCGGCGTGGCCGCGCTGCTCTCGGTCACGCTGCTGCGCCGGGTGCCCGCGACGGGGCGGCCGGCCGCCGAGCCCGCGCCCGAGCGCGAGCCCGAGCTGGTGAGCTGACCCGACGGCCTCCACCGGGGACCACGTGGAAGAGGACGCCACCCCGCCCCGGTGGAACCGGACGAAGGGCCGCCTCCGCGAGGAGGCGGCCCTTCGTGATGTCGGACTACGGACCGGGTGGTCAGGCGACCGAGTGACGCAGGTGCTCGCCGGTCAGCGAGCCCTTGAAGCCCAGCAGCTCACGCGGCGTGCCGGTGAACACCACCTCGCCGCCGTTCTTGCCGCCGTCGGGACCCAGGTCGATGATCCAGTCGGCCTGCTCGATGACGTCCAGGTTGTGCTCGATGACCACCACCGTGTTGCCCTGGTCGACCAGGCGGTCGAGCAGGGCCAGCAGGGTGTCGACGTCCGACATGTGCAGGCCGGTGGTGGGCTCGTCCAGGACATACACGCTGCCGGTGCGGTGCAGCTGGGTGGCGAGCTTGATGCGCTGCCGCTCGCCGCCCGACAGGCTGCTCAGCGACTGGCCCATGCTCAGGTAGCCCAGGCCGACGTGGATGAGCGCCCGCAGCTTGGCGTGGATCGCCTTCTCGGTGAAGAACGCCACGGCCTCCTCGGCCGACATCTCCAGCACGTCGGCGATCGACTTGCCGCGCAACTTGTGCTCCAGCACCGACTCCTTGAAGCGGCGGCCGTCGCAGGTCTCGCAGTGGGTGGTGACCGGGTCCATCTGCGCCACCTCGGTGATGATGACGCCGCGGCCCTGGCACTCCTCGCAGGCGCCGTCGGAGTTGAAGCTGAACAGGCCCGGCGCGACGCCGTTGGCCTTGGCGAACAGCTGCCTGATCGGGTCCATCACGCCGATGTAGGTGGCCGGGGCGGAGCGGCTGGACGCGCCGATGGCCGACTGGTCGACGAACACCGACTCGGGGTAGGTGTTCATGAACACGTCGGCGATCAGGCTGCTCTTGCCCGAGCCCGCCACGCCGGTCACCGCCGTGAGCACGCCGGTCGGGATGGCCACGGAGACGTTCTTGAGGTTGTGCAGCGTGGCGCCCTCGATCGGCAGCTTGCCCTGCGGCTCGCGGACGTCGTCCTTGATCCGCCCGGCCCGGCGCAGGCCCTGGCCGGTGAGCGTGTCGGCGGTGAGCAGCTCCGACACCGGGCCCTGGAAGACGATCTCGCCGCCGTGCGCGCCCGCGCGCGGGCCGACGTCCACCACGTGGTCGGCGACCGCGATCACGTCGGGGTCGTGCTCCACCACGAGCACCGTGTTGCCCTGGTCGCGCAGCGCGCGCAGCAGCGTGTTGAGCCGGCCGACGTCGCGCGGGTGCAGCCCGGTGCTCGGCTCGTCGAAGATGTACGTGACCCCGACCAGCGTGCTGCCCAGGTGCTTGACCAGCTTCAGCCGCTGGCCCTCGCCGCCGGACAGCGAGGAGGTCTCACGGTCGAGGCTCAGGTAGCCCAGGCCGATCTCCGCCACCCGTTCGAGGGCCTGGCGGGCGCCGTCGGCGATGGGGGAACCGAGCCCGGCCAGCACCTCGATCAGGTCGGTGACCTGCTGACCGGCGTAGTCGGCGATGTTGCGGCCGTCGATCGTGACGGCCAGCGCCTCCTGGCTCAGCCGCGCGCCGTCGCAGACCGGGCAGATGCCCTCGGTGATGAACGGCTTGATCGACTCGCGGGTCTTCTCGCTCGTCTCGCGCTTGAGCGCGTTGCGGACGAACCGGTTGTACAGGCCCTCGTACGTCATGTTGAACATGCCGCCGACCGACACCTTGCCGGTGCCGTACAGGAAGGTGTGCAGTTCTTCCTCGGAGTAGTCGAGCAGCCGCTTGTCGGGGTCGAGGGCCTCGTGGCTGCCGTACATCTGCCAGTTGACGCTGCCGACCTTGTAGCCGGGCAGCAGGATCGCGCCCTCGTTGAGCGACTTCGTCCGGTCGATCATCGATTCGAGCACCGGCTGGACCGCCCGGCCCAGGCCGTCGCACTCCGGGCACATGCCCTTGGGGTCGTTGAAGGAGAACAGCGACACCGGCTTGTCGCCCTGCCTGGCGAACAGGGCCCGGACCATCGGCATGATGTCGGTCATGGTGCCGACCGTGGAGCGGGCGTTGCCGCTGACCGGCTTCTGGTCGACGATGACCGGCGTCGTCAGGTTCTCGATGGCGTCGGCGTGCGGGCGCTCGTACTTCGGCAGGAAGTTGCGGATGAACCAGCTGAACGTGCCGTAGAGCTGGCGCTGCGCCTCGACGGCGATCGTGTCGAACACGATGGAGGACTTGCCGGACCCGGAGACCCCCGTGAACACGGTGATCTTGTTCTTGGGGATCTCCAGGGACACGTCCTTGAGGTTGTGGACGCGGGCGCCAATGATGCGGATGGTGTCGGTCACCGAGACATCTTGCCGAACGCGACCGACATTTCGCGAAAGAATCTACCCGAGGGCCTTCTTCAGGAAGTCGACCTGGAGCAGCATCAGGTTCTCCGCCACGACCTCCTGCGGCGTCATGTGCGTGACGCCGGACAGCGGCAGCACGCTGTGCTGGCGACCTGCGGCGAGCAGCGCGGACGACAGCCGCAGCGTGTGCGCGGCCACCACGTTGTCGTCGGCCAGGCCGTGGATCAGCAGCAGCGGACGCTCCAGCTTGGCCGCGTCGCCGAACAGCGAGGAGTTGTCGTAGACGTCCGGCTGCTCGTCGGGGTGGCCCAGGTAGCGCTCGGTGTAGCAGGTGTCGTACAGCCGCCAGTCGGTCACCGGGGCGCCCGCGATGGCCGCGTGGAAGACGTCAGGACGGCGCAGCACGGCCAGCGCGGCCAGGAAGCCGCCGAACGACCAGCCGCGGATGCCCACCTTGGTCAGGTCGAGGTCGTCCGGGTACTGCTCGGCCACGCCGTGCAGCGCGTCGATCTGGTCGTCGAGCGCCGGGGTGGCCAGGTCGTTCAGCACGGCCCGCTCGAAGTCGGGGCCGCGGCCCGGGGTGCCCCGGCCGTCGGCGAGGATCACCGCGAAGCCCTGCTCGGCGAACCACTGGCTGGTCAGGTACATGGCGCGCTGGTTGAGCACCCGCTGCGCGTTCGGGCCGCCGTACGGGTCCATCAGGACGGGCAGCCGGCGCGAGCCCGGCTCGTGCCACGACGGCAGCACCACGGCGGTGGCCAGCTCGCGGCGGCCGGAACGGCCCAGCGAGACCCGCAGGTCGAGCCCGGGACGCTCGGCGAACGACGGGATCGGCACGGCCATGCCGTCGCGCCGCACGACCGTGGTGGAGACGCCCTCGGCGTCGAGGCTCTGCTCGGACAGCACGCCGACCCCGCCGGACATCCGCCCGGAGAACACCCCGGACCGGGTGGAGACGGGCAGCAGCGAGTGGCCGTCCCAGGTCCAGAGCTGGATCTCGGTCGGGTCGCCGCTCGCGGTGAACAGCACGCTGTCGTGGTCGACGTCGAGCACCCGGCGCACCTGCAGCGTGGGCGGGGTGACCGCCTGGTCGCCGACGAACAGCCGGTTGCCGCCGGCCTCGGTGGCGACCCACACCAGCGAGCCGTCGTCGAGGTGGGACGGGACGCCGCCGACGACGTCGACCCAGGCCGGGTCGGTGTCCTCGCGCACCAGCGCGGACTCGCCCGTCGCCGGGTCGACCGAGAACAGCCGCATGGTCTTCTGGTCGCGCGACATCGTCACGATGGACAGCGCGTGGGAGTCCCACGCCGCGGTGGCCAGGTATTCGTGCTCGAACGGCACCGCCACCCGCGAGCCGTCGAGGCCGAGCACGAACAGCTCGGTGACGGCGTTGGGCGTGCCGGCCGCCGGGTAGCGCTGCTCGACCGGCTGCCGGTCCGGGTTGGCCGGGTCGGCGATGTACCAGGTGCGCACCGGGGCCTCGTCGGCCCGCTCGACCAGGAGCGCGTCGCTCGCCGGCGACCACCAGAAGCCGCGCATGCGGTCCATCTCCTCGGCGGCGATGAACTCGGCCAGGCCGTAGGTGACGGTGGCGGACTCGGGGGTGGCCAGCGCGCGGTCATCTCCGGTGGCCAGGTCCTGCACGCGGAGCGCGCCGCCGGACACGTAGGCGACGGTGCGCCCGTCGGGTGAGATGCGCGGGTCGATGACCCCGCCCGGAGTGTCGAGCTGCCTGGCCTGGCCGGTGGGCAGGTCGGCCACGTACAGGCCGCCGGACAGCGCGAACACCGCCCGCGTCACCGTCTCGTCGGTGGTGTAAGCGACCACGCCGCCCGCCTGCTCGCGGCTGCGCTCACGGCGGGCGCGCTCCTCCGGGGGCAGGTTCTCCTCGTCGATGTTCAGTGCCAGGGGATCGACCACCAGGCGTTCGACGTGGGTTTCCGTGTCGAGCTCCCACAGGCAGGTCACCGGGTCGGTGCCGGACTTGGTCCGCAGGAAGACGACCCTGCCGCCGTCCGGAGAGATCGTGAAGCCCCGGGGCACCCCGAGGGTGAACCGGCGGGTCCTGGCAGACAGACGTGGGAAGCTCTCACTCATGGGCACAATCCTGCCAGGAACCAGGCATTGTTACGCTCATGTCCATGACTGATCGACGCCTCCTGCTCGTGCACGCCCACCCGGACGACGAGTCGATCGGCACCGGCGCCACGATGGCCAAGTACGTGGCCGAAGGCGCCCACGTCACGCTGGTCACGTGCACGCTGGGCGAGGAGGGCGAGATCATCCCCGGCGACCTGGCCCACCTGGCCGCCGACCGCCACGACGCGCTCGGCCCGTACCGGGTGGGCGAGCTGGCCGCCGCCTGCCAGGCGCTCGGCGTGGACGACCACCGCTTCCTCGGCGGCCAGGGCCGCTGGCGCGACTCGGGCATGATGGGCGCGGCCAGTAACGACCGGCCGGGCGCGTTCTGGCAGGCCGACCTGGACGAGGCGGCCGGCGAGCTGGTGAAGATCATCCGCGAGGTGCGCCCGCAGGTGCTCGTCACCTACGACGAGAACGGCTTCTACGGACACCCCGACCACATCCAGGCGCACCGGGTCTCCCGCCGGGCCTGCGAGCTGGCCGCCGACCCCGGCCACGGCACGGGCGAGCCGTGGCGGATCGCGAAGTTCTACCACACCGCCCAGGCCAAGTCCGTGATGCACCGCTCGACGGAGGCGCTGCGCGACTCGGACGTGCGGTTCATCACCGAGAACGTCGACGACCTGGGCTTCGGCTGCCCCGACGAGGTGATCACCACCGAGATCGACGCGCGGGCCTGGATCGGCAACAAGATGGAGGCCATGCGGGCGCACGCGACGCAGATCATGGTGGACGCGCCGTGGTTCGCGCTGTCGAACAACATCGGGCAGGAGGTGCTGGGCGTGGAGCACTACGTGCTGGCCGCCGGGGTGCCAGGAGCGCCGGTGCCGGGGCCGCCGGTGGAGTCCGGCGGCCTGGGCGAGCCGCACACCCGGGAGAACGATCTCTTCGCCGGGATCCACTAACCTCGTTCGACATGGAACATCGCAGCCACGCCGAGTCGGCGCTGGGCGGGGCCGCCTACGGCATGCTGTTCGTGCTGGGCGTCGTCATGGGCGTGGTGGGCGGGTTCACCCACCTGCTCGGCTGGCTGGCCTGGTGCTGGGTGCTCGGCCTGTTCGCGGTCTGCCTGGGCGCGGGCAAGCTGCTGCGCTCCCGGCTGGGCGCGGCGGCGACGGGCGCCGGGTGGCTGGTGATGTCGATGTTGTTCACGCTGCCGATGGAGGCCGGAGACATCGTCGTCACCGACAGCGCCGCAGGTTACACCTACCTTTACGGCGGCATGGCGGCGCTGGTGGTGGCCTTCTTCCTCGCCCCGTCCTCCGGCGGCTCCTGGCTCATGCGTGGGTACCCTCCGGAGAACCAGACGTAGGGGGCATAAAGTGTCGTTCGTGCATTCCCTTGAGCGGCACGTTGACCCCCACACCTACCGCAAGGTCGTCGGCCGCTTCGCCACCGGGGTCGCGATCGTCACGACCAGAGCCGGCGACCTCGACCACGCGATGACGGTCAACTCCCTCAGCTCGGTCTCGCTCGAACCGCTGCTGGTGCTGTTCTGCGCGGAGAAGGTGGCCAGGTTCCACGACGCGGTGATCGAGGCCGGCGTGTGGGGCGTATCCGTCCTGCCCGACTCCATGGAAGACGCCTCGCGCTTCTTCGCCCATCGCGGGCGGCCGCTGAACGGGCAGCTGCAACGCTGGCCGCACGTGCGCGGCGAGTCGGGGGTCGCGTTGTTCACCGGCGCGCTGGCCACGCTGGAGTGCGTGACCACCGCGGTGCACGACGGGGGAGACCACTCGATCGTGGTGGGTGAGGTGACCGGGCTGGGCACGCCGTCCGACGGGGCCGCGCTGCTGTACCACGAGGGCCGGTACAAGTCGCTCTGACTCCCGCGGAAACGGGCCGGGCGCGATGCCCGGCCCGTCTCCGCGCCGTGTCCTACCCGGGTAGGGCGTTGGGCGTCGCGGACGGCGTGACGTCGGCCGTCGGCGTCTCGGACGGGACCTCCGTCGGCACCTCGGACGGCGTCCCCGGCAGCGGGCAGACCGGAACCGTGTCAGTCGGCACATCGGTCGGCACGTCCGTGGGCACATCGGTCGGGGTGCCCGTCGGGGTGCCGGTCGGCACGTCGGTCGGGGTGCCGGTCGGCGTCGGCGTGACTTCCGGCGGCACCGCGCCGGGGTCGGGCGCCGGGCTGCAGGTGACCGTGACGGTGGCCAGCGCGGTCACCGTGGTCGTCGGGCCCGGCTCGGTGACCGTGACCGTGGGACCGGGCGCGGTGACCGTGGGCCCCGGAGCCGTCACCGTCACCGTGGCGCCCGGCGCGGGCTCAGGGGTGGTGGTGACCGTGACCGTGGCCGTCGGGGTGGCCGTCACCGTCTTGGTGGGCCAGGGCAGGACCTTGACCGAGACCACCGGCTTGCCCTTCGTCTTGTACGTGCCCTTGCCGAGCTTCCTGCTCGACGTGCCCGCGCCGGTGGTGACGGGGATCGAGGCCGCGGCGGTCTTGCAGGACTTGCCCTTGCAGACCTTCTGCCTGACAGTGAAACGGGCGGCTCCACCGTAGGTGATGGAGACGTCCAGGTAAGACACGCCTTTCTTCTTGACCACCTTCGTCTTCGCCGTGTACTTCCCGACCGTCGCGGTGGGACTTGGGGTCGGGGTGGTGGCGGGTAACGCCACCTCGGCGTTGACGGGAGCTTCGGTGGTGCGTAGCGGATCGGACGCTGACGTCTGAGTGATCGCGATGCCGCCGACTCCGGCCAGTGCCACGGAGGCGAGCAACGCGCCCAGGATGGTAAATCTCATAATCCTGCTCTTGTGGGAGATTTCAGGACGCAGATCATTATTCCGACCTGTCAAGATTGGTCAAGACTGAGACGCATGGACAGACGATTCCGGTTCCGGCGGGCGGTGAACTACGTCAACCTCGCCACGCCCTTGGGACTGCTGATCTCCGTCGTCGGCGGCGCGACCCGCCGGCCCGGGCCGAAAGGCCTCATCCTGGCCTACGGCTACCGTTACCGCTTCCCCGTCGCGGGCGCGTTCACCGTCGGGAACGTCGTCCTGACCAGGCACGATTCCCTGAACGACCGCCTCATCGAGCACGAGTGCCGGCACGCCACCCAGTGGGCCTGGTGCGTCGGGCTGCCCATGTTGCCGCTCTACCTGCTGGCCATGCTCGGCTCGGTGGTCGTCTGCGGGCATCAGGCGTCGTACAACGTCTTCGAGCGCCTGGCCGGCCTGGACGACGGCGGCTACCCGCACGCGCCACTGCGGTGGCGCAAGGGAAGGCACTGAAACGGGTGCCGGGGGTGACTGATCGCTCACTGTGGGCAGAAGGTGTCCATGTCGCAGACGATCGACGCCCCTCAGTGGCCTGACAGCTTCAAGGAACGCCTCGCCTGCCCTCTGCCCGACTTCCGCGAACTGCTGAGCATCGCCTGGCACCAGGCCTTCCCACCCGATCACGAGGACGCCGACCGCATCCCCCTGCTGCGCGACGGCGGACTGCCCCGTCCCGCCCCCGGCGAGAGCGTGGTGACCTGGGTCGGTCACGCGTCGTTCGTGCTCCAGGTACGCGGGCTCACCGTGCTGACCGACCCCGTCTGGTCCAGGAAGATCCCCGGCGTCCGGTGCCGCGTCACCCCGCCGGGCCTGGCCTGGAGCCGGCTGCCCAGGATCGACGCGGTGCTGATCAGCCACAACCACTACGACCACCTCGACTGGCCCACCATCCGCAGGCTGCCGCGCGACACGCCGATCCTGGCGCCCGCCAGGCTCGGGCAGTGGTTCGTCAAACGAGGGTTCCGCCAGGTGACCGAGCTGGACTGGTGGGAGTCCGCGACGGTCGGCCAGGTCACCTTCGACTTCGTGCCCGCCAACCACTGGAGCAGACGCACGGTCTGGGACACCTGCAGGACGCTCTGGGGCGGCTGGGTGATCGACGGTTCGATCTACTTCGCCGGCGACACCGGCTACGGCGACTGCCTGAGCGAGATCGGCACCCGGTACCCCGGCCTGGACCTGGCCCTGATGCCGGTGGGCGGCTACGAGCCGCGCTGGACCATGAAGGCGGCGCACGTGAACCCGGCCGAGGCCGTGCGCGGCTTCCTGGACGTCGGCGCCGAGCGGATGGCCACCATGCACTGGGGCACGTTCATCCTGTCGGGCGAGCCGCTGCTGGCCCCGCTGGAGACCACCCGCGCCTCCTGGCTGGACCTGGGCCTGCCACCGGACGGCCTGTGGGACCTGGCGATCGGGGAGTCACGGGCGTTCGGCCCCTGACCCGATCCCGGCGCGGTCGAGCACCAGCGCGCCGACGCCCAGCCCGGACACCGCCCCCGCGCACAACACCGAGGCCGTGGACGGGCTGATCGGCGCGTACCCGGCCAGCGCCAGGACGGAGACGGCCCCGGCCACGGCGACGTACGTCCAGGTGGCCAGGCGTACCAGCCGGACCCGGTCGCGCTCGGCCCGCCGGGTGTGCGACAGCAGCCAGGCCAGGGCGGGCAGGAGCAGCACTCCGTGCATGAGGACGGCGTGGGCCGGCTTCATCGACGTGCCGATCGTGTAGGCGAGCCGCTGGTCGCCCGTGGTCACCGCGATGACGCCACGGGCGATCATCACCCCGCCGACGGCCATCGCGGCCAGCAGCGTGGCGAACCCGGCCCGGACGGCCAGTCGGACGCTCGGCGGGACCGCCGGGTTCGGTCGGAACGCGGCGATCGTCATGGCCACCACGACGGCGATCAGCACGCCGCCGGCGCCGGCCAGCCCGCGGGAGACCAGCGTGTCGAGCCCGGTCTCCATGTTGAAGTGCGACGGCACGCCGCGCCACGCCTGGAGCGAGATCAGCGTGACCTCCAGCACCGAGGCCACCGTGAACGCGCCGACCAGCAGGCCGCGGGCGCGCGGGCGCAGCGGCAGCCACCGCGCGACCCAGGCCAGCGTCAGCACGCTCAGCCCGAACGACACGCCGAACGTGAACGGCTTGCGCCACGACACCGGGCCGTCCCACGGACCGCCCGCCACGGCCAGCACGCCCAGGTGGGCCAGGCCCGCCAGCAGGAGCAGGACGCCGATCAGGTACCACAGGCGGTTCTTCGCGCTCATACCGCCATGGTGGCGACGGGAGCGCCCCCGGCGCGTCGGGCCAGGGGCGCGATCCCGGCTACGACGACCGTCGTAGCCGGGCCGGAGCCGGGGTCAGCGGCCGGTGGTAGTCACTTGGTCAGCACCAGCTTGTGCGTGGCGGCGGCCTGGACGGACTCCGGTTTCGCGAGCATCGGCAGCAGGCCGCCCTCGGCCCAGGTCTCCGCCTGGTCACGGTAGTTGTCGTGGAAGGCGTGCCCGGAGGCCCCGGTGAGGTTGATCCACTGGGACTTGTCCAGGTCGGCCAGGTCGACGATCATCCGCATCGACGGCACCGCGGTGATCTCGTAGCCCTTCTGCACGTTCCAGCCGGTCGCGTTGACCGCGTCCTTGCCGCCAGGCACCTCCAGCGGCCCCCGGTTGAACAGCGCCTCGATCGGCCCGATCCCGGACGTGCCGAGCGAGCCGTGGGTCAGCGTGAGCCGGTGCAGCGCGCCCCACCGCCAGGACCTGACGTCCGGGCCGAGCCGTTCGGACAGCTCCTGGTGCGCCGAGGCCAGCGCCTGGCGCAGGATGTCGTCGCGGCCCTCCTTGAGCTCCTTGGTGGTGACGTCGTCCCAGAACGGGTCGTCGGGGGCCTGCAGCAGCCGCAGCATGACCTCGTACCAGCGGTCGCCGCCGGCCGGCCAGGCGGCCTCGGGCAGGTCGTCGTTGAACGTCAGCATGAGCAGGTGCCGCCAGACCGCGTTGAAGTAGGCGGCGGGGGCCGAGTCGAGGCCCTGGGAGCCGTCCCAGTCCTGCAGCATGTCCCTGGCCTCGACGCCCGGCCCTGCCAGCGACACCTGCATCAGCGCCGGGATCAGCGCCTGCGCGAAGCCGTGGCGCGAGTCCTGCAGGATGCCGGACATCGCGGCGGCGTCGAGCTTGCCCTTGCCCATCGCGTCCTTGAGCAGGTCGCGGATGCGCTCCGAGCGGTAGCCGTGCGCCCAGTCCTTGGTGAGCAGCGGCTGGTAGCGCTTCGGGTCGATGACCGCGTTGTTGGCCGTGACGATGAACCCGTCGGCCGGGTCCTCGACCGAGGGGAGCTGGTCGTAGGGGATGGGGGCGGGCTTCCAGTCGTACTCGCCGGTCCAGCCGGGCACCGGCCAGGTGCCGTCGCCGTTCTCGCGGACGGGGATGCGGCCCGGCGCCTGGTACCCGATGTGCCCCTCGGTGTCGGCGTAGATCAGGTTCTGGGACGGCACCTCGAACAGCGCGGCCGCCGCCTTGAACTCCGGCCAGTTCGCCGCCCGGTTCAGCGCGAAGATCGCGTCGGCCGACCTGCCCGGCATCAGCGCGGTCCACTGCAGCGCGACCGCGTTCGCCTCGCCGGTCGGCTTGACGTTGCCCATCACCTCGTTGATCAGCGGGCCGTGCCTGGTGCTCTTGACGGTCAGCGTGACCGGCGCGCCGCCGGCCACCTTGATCTGCTCTTCCCGGGTCTCCAGCTTGACCTGCTGCCCCTGGTACAGGTACGTGTCGCCGGTCACCTGCTCGAGGAACAGGTCGGACACGTCCGGGCCCAGGTTGGTGAACCCCCACGCGATCTTGTCGGTGTGCCCGATGATCACGCCGGGCACGCCGGAGAAGGTGAAGCCGGTCACGTCGTACGGGCACGCCTCGCTGAGCTTCCTGCAGTGCAGCCCGGCCTGGTACCAGACCGACGGCATCGCCGGCGACAGGTGCGGGTCGTTGACCAGCAGCGGCTTGCCGGTGGCGGTGTGCTCGCCGGACACCACCCACGAGTTCGACCCGATGCCCTCGCGCTCGCCGCCGCTCATCGTGCTCGGCACCTTGTCGAGCGTCGCCGCGGCCTGCGCGAGCGCGCGCCGGCCGTCCTGGCGCGGCTCCACGCGCGGGTCGAACTTGCCGTCGTCGATCGTGCCCTGGCCGATGATGGGCGAGTGCCGGTCGAACGGGTAGCCGGGGTAGAGCTGCTCGACGCGCTCCCTGGGCAGCTTGGTCAGCGCCAGGGCCCGGTCGATCTCGTCCTCCATGTTGGAGCGCAGGTCCCAGGCCATGGCCTTGAGCCAGGCGATCGAGTCGTACGGGGTCCACTTCTCGGGCTGGTAGGCGCCGTTCTGCACCTTCAGCACCGAGTATTCGAGGCTCCGGTCGGAGGCGTTCGGGTTGGCGTCCATCCAGGCGTTGACGCCCGCCGAGTACGCGGCCAGGAAGTCTTGAGTCTGCTGGGTCAGCTCGGGCAGCTCGGCCTCGGCCACCTTGCGCCAGCCCATCGTCCTGATGGCCTTGTCGTTGTCCAGGGTGGCCTCGCCGAATAGCTCGGAGAGGCGTCCTGAGGTGACGTGGCGGCGGAAGTCCATCTCCCAGAAGCGGTCCTGGGCGTGGACGAAGCCCTGGGCCATGAAGAGGTCGGCCGCGGTGTCGGCATAGATGTGCGGGATTCCCGATTTATCGCGATAAATCTCCACACTTCCGGTTAGTCCCGGCAGCCGGATCGTGCCCTCCACCTGCGGGAACGACTTCCGCACGGTGTACACGACGACCCCGGCCAGCACGAGAGCCAACGCGAGAAGCACGGTCAACACCCGAGCGAACCACCGCAACGGCCACGGCATCCACGCATAGGGCCTCACACCGACTACCTCCATCTACCCGAACTGGCACTAAGTCTGGCAGCCGCCCATCACTGCTCCGTCCATCGACGGTGGCCGCGCCCGTGCCTCGTACCTGGCGGGGTGGGGGTGTCAGGTCCAGGTCTGGCCCTCCGGGGTGTCCGCGACCTTGACGCCCAGTTCGTCCAGCTCGTCCCTGAGCCGGTCGGCCGCCGCCCAGTCCTGCGCCTCGCGGGCGCGGGCCCGCCGCTCCAGCAGTTCGGACGCCCCGCCGGGCAGCACCGGCGCCTTGCCGATCTCCGTCGACAGGTCCAGCGCCAGCACCTGGTCCAGGTGCAGGAACGACTCGAACTTGGCCCCGGGCGCGACCGACTCGTCCCGTTCCAGCTCCCGCAGCACGCGCAGCGCGGCCGGGGTGTCGAGGTCGTCGGCGAAGGCGGACTCCGCGCGTTCCACGTAGCCCGCGGCCATCGGCGCGCTCGGCGACTCCGACCACTCGGCCACCCGCGAGCGCCAGCGCCGCAGCGTGCGGTCGGCGGCGCGCAGCGTGTCCCAGGTGAGGTCGAGCTGATGCCGGTAGCGGTGCTCCAGGAACGCCAGCCGCACGGCCAGCGGGTCGAGCCCGGCCTCCGTCACGTCGGACAGCGGCATCACGTCGCCCGTCGACTCGGCCGTCCTGCGGCCGTCGAACAGCAGGTTCTCGCCGTGCACCCAGTGCCTGACGACCTCGTGCCCGGCCGCGGAGTCGGACTGGGCGCGTTCGTCCTCGTGGTGCGGGAAGCGCAGGTCGATGCCGCCGATGTGCAGGTCGATCCGGTCGCCGAGGAAATGCAGCGACATCGCCGAGCACTCCACGTGCCGGCCGGGAACGCCGCGTCCCCACGGAGAGTCCCAGGTCAGCTCGCCCTCGGCGGGCTTCCACAGCGCCCAGTCGGCGTGGCAGCGCTTGCGCGGGTCGACGGCGTCGATGTGGTGCGCGGGCTTGAGGTCGTCGAGCCGGTTGCCGGAGATCTCGCCGTACGAAGGGAACGTCCGCACGTCGAAGAAGACCGGGCCGTCGGGCACCTGATAGGCGTGGCCCCGCTCGACCAGCTTGGCGATCAGCTCGACCATCAGGTCGATCGTCTCGGCGGCGCGCGGCGTGTGCTCCGGCGGGCGCAGGTTCAGCGCGGCGCCGTCGGCCCTGAAGGCGGACTCGGCCAGGTGATCCACGTCGGTGATGTTCTGGCAGACCTGCACGCGCACCCTGCGGGTCTCCAGCACCCGCCTGATCAGGTCGGACAGCAGGTACGTGCGCAGGTCCCCGAGATGCGCCCGCCGGTGGACGGTCGGCCCGCAGGCGTACATGCGCAGGGCCCGGGTGGGCGCGATCTCCTCGACCTGCCTGGTACGCGTGTCGTAGATCCGCAACATCCCCCGAGCCTACGCGTCACGCCCCCAGGAAACCCAGGATGTCGCGGTCACCGCGCTCGCGCAGCCGCGCCAGCACCTCGTCGCGGCCGGCCAGGTCGGGCAGCCCGATCCTGGCCCCGATCAGGCGCAGCCCCTCCAGCTCGGACGTCACCGGCGCGGTGTACCCGATCAGGTACAGCGCCCGGTTCAGCGGCGGCATCGCCACCGCCGCGGCGGGCAGGTAGCGGGTCAGCAGCTCGCCGCCGTCGGAGACGGTCAGGAACACGTGGTCGCCCTCGCTGGCCTTGAAGTCGGCCAGCACGTTCCTGATCGAGCCCATGGTCGGCTGGTTGTGCCAGCTGATCACCACGTCACCGGACGGCGTCGAGGCGGTGAGCTGCCCGCCCGGCGCCATCCCCAGGTAGGCGGCGAACCCGGTGGGCAGCGGCGAACCCGAGCCCCGCAGGTGCTCGGCGTTGACGTCCACCCGGTGCCACCAGCGCCCGTCGCGCGAGCGGAAGCTGCGCCGCGTCTCCGAGACGTCCTTGCGCGGCTGGTACGGCTCCGACTCCCCGGCCGGCGAGGTGCCCGCCACCCTGATCCAGCCGCGCTGGGTGCGCTCGAACCCGGGACCGCCGGAGTAGGCGCGCACCGAGCTCTCGCTCACGTCGTAGCGCGAGGTCAGGTTGGTCACGATCGTGCTGACCGAGGCCTCGCCGCCGGCCCGCTCGATCTCCCTGGCGATCATCTCCCTGATGCCCAGGTACTCGTCGCCGCCCCAGCGGGTCAGCCCGTACTTGTTCCTGTCGACGCGGCGGAACCGGTCGTCGGCCGTGAGCTGGTTCCTGATGCCGACCAGGCTGTAGTCCTCGCCGATGCGTTCCTGGATCTCCTCCGGCGACAGCGGCTGCCCGGCCACCGCCAGCACCGCCTCGGCCTTCTCGTTGATGCTGCGCGGCCAGGGGACCACGTGCTGGTCGAGCAGGCGCAGTTGCGGCACGGCCAGGATCCAGCGCTCGGCCACGTCCTCGCGGACGCCGAGCTGCGCCACCATGGCCACCGCCTCGCCCAGCGGACGCGGGCCGTCGGTGAACAGCTGGCGAGTCTTCTCCCGCAGCTCGTCCGCGCCGCCGGAGACCAGCCAGCCGTCGGTCTGCTCGTACCCGGTGAGCAGCGTGCGCACGAACCGCCACGCCGGGATGCCCAGCGTGCGCAGGTCGGAGCGGTGCCAGGGCACCGCGGCGGCCAGGTCGTCGGCGGGCACCGCCGAGCCGAGCCGGCCGCGCAGCCACGCCACGTGCGCCACCAGCGCCGCCGCCTCCGGGCTGCTCAGCCACGCCTCGACGTGGTCGCGCAGGTCGCGCTCGATCTGCCTGATCCGCTCCCTGGTGACGCTGAACCGCTGCGCCAGCTCGTCCAGCGTGGCCCGCTGGGCGGCGTAGAGACGGTCGCGGGCGATGGCCCGCTGCCGCTCGTCCAGCGCCGCGAACAGCACGTCGATCAGTTCGGGCAGCGGCTTGTCAGGACGCCCGGGCGCGGGCAGCGCCGTGGGCACGGGTTCGAGCAGCCGCTCGAAGACGCCGTTGAACAACTTCTGCACGACGTCCTTGCCCAGCGTCTCCGGCGACCGCTCGGCCTCGGCGGGGTCGGAGAAACGCAGCAGCGGCAGGATGTCGCCGAGCACCAGGTGACCCCAGCAGGCCACGGCCAGGTCGGCCAGGTGGCCCGCCACGGTCTGGGTTCCGGCGATCGCGCAGGCGCGGTCGAGCGGAACCGCCTGCCACCAGGCCTCTGGCAGCTGTGGCTCTTCCACGATCGGCGCGATCTGACCAGGGGAGGTCCAGCGCAGGGGTGGCGCGAGGTCGCTCAAGCTGAGGTTCATTGGGGTCCAACCGGCAAAGGGAAGTATCCGCAGTTCAGACTATGTGATCAGAGAGGGAGAAATGGGCTACCTCTTCCGTAATGCGAGATATAGAGCACTGACCTGGCCCTCGTGCAGGCGACGAACAGAATGCTCCGTTCGCGTTGCAACGCCCGCGCCCGCGCGCCGGGATCGGCCGGCGGCGGCTCGGGCACCACGCCCTCGGCGACGCCGATCAGCGCGACCCGCTCGAACTCCAGGCCCTTCAGGTTCTGGAACGTCGAGACCCGGACGTCGAGCCCGTCGAGCGCCTGCCTGGCCGCCCGGACGAGCTGGGAGGTGCGCGCCCCGACCCCGATCTCCGCGGCCGGCACGCCGTCCTCGAGCCAGGAGGCCACGGTAGCGGCCAGCCCGGACAATTCGCCGTCAGGGGAGTCGTAGGCCCTGATCATCGGACGCTCGCCGTGCCTGTCCGCGCGCAGGCCGTGCATCTCGGCCACGCCCGTGACCAGCCCGCCCGCCGGGCCGCCGCCGCGCAGCCGCACCACGAACGTCAGCAGCTCCTGCGGCAGCCGGCGGGAGATCGTCAGCGAGTGCTGCTCGGCGGGGATCCCGACCGCGCCGAGTGCGATCTTGGTGTCGGTGACGCGCTGGTGCGGGTCACCGACGATGAACAGGTCGTCGTGCGCGCGCGGCACCGCCGCCCGCAGCAGCCGCCACTGGGCCGGGCTGACGTCCTGGCCCTCGTCCACCACGATGTGCCGGTACGGCTTGCCGCCGGTGCCCGAGGTGTCGTCGCCGTCCTCGACCACGTCGTCGAGCAGGCCGCCGGTGGCCCTGGTCAGCAGCCTGAGCGCCTCGTCGGTCAGCTCGGGCATGCTCCTGGCGCCCGGGCCGACCAGCGTGGGGCGCTTGCCCTCCGCGTCGCCGACGATCCGCATCGCCAGCCGCTCCGGGTTGTCCACCTCGACTCGTTTGCGTACGGCGTCGTCCTGGATCAGCTCGTCCAGCCGGGCCGACAGGTCCTCGCACAACCCCTGCGAGAACGTGACCAGCAACACCGGCCCGCGGCCGCGCGCGGCCAGATGGGCCGCCCGGTGCAGGGCCGTGAGCGTCTTGCCCGTGCCCGCGCCGCCCACGACCAGCACCGGGTTCTCGTAGCGCGCGGCATAGGCCAGCCGGTGTTGCGGCGGATCGAGGAACGTGCACCAGTCGGGCGCCGCCAGCACTCGGTCCAGCTCCACCTTGTCCGCGGCGAACGCGGCCCGGTCCGGGCTGCGGCGCAGCGCCGCGTGCAGATCGTCGGGGTCGATCCCGCCGGTCTCGGCGTCGGCCGCGCGCCAGGAGTCCAGCTCCCGCCACGCCTCGGCCAGCGTGCCGCCCCTGGCCAGCACGGCCAGCGGCACGTACTGGGTGGGCGGCAGCAGCGGCTCGAGGGCGGCCACGTCGGCCTCGGTGGTGATGAGCCTGATCAGCGGCAGCGCGTGCCCGTCGACGCCGAGCCCGAGCAGATCGCCGTCGCAGATCGCCTCGAACAGCCGGTTGGGCCCGGCCGAGCGGCGTAACGCGGGCTCGACCCGCTCCAGCGACTCGGCGTCCCACTCCTCGACCACGCCGAGCGCCGGGTTGACGCCGTACCTGTGCCGCTGGGCGTACGACCAGGCCTCGGGGTCGGGCAGCAGCGTGAGCAGCCAGTACACGTCCCGCTGCCGCACCACCACGCCGCGGTGGCCGGGCGCCAGGCGCAGCGTGGCGACCCGCGGGTCCCGGCCGCCGCGCACCCGCTCGGGGTGCGGGCCGCCGGAGACGTTCAGCAGGAACCGGCGTAACGCGACCACGACGTCCCTGCGCACCGGCTGGGCCAGTGCGCTGAGCTCCCTGGGAAACTCAGGGCCGATCGCGAGCCGCGGCACGGCTCAGTCCAACAGGGCGAGCAGGTCGCGGTCACCGCGTTCGCGGAGCCTGGTGAGCAGGTCGGGCAGGCCGACAGGGCCCGTCATACCGATCCTGGTGGCGATCACGCGGGCCGCCTGGTCCTTCGTGCCGCCCGGGGCGGTGTAGCCGACCAGGCGCAACGCCTTGGTGATCTTCTCGGCGCCCTGTGCGGCGACCGGCAGGTGCCTGGCCCGCAGCACGCCCTCGTCCGACAGCGTCAGGAACAGGTGGCCGCCCTCGCGCGCGCCCACGTCGGCCAGCAGCCGTTCCACCGATTCGAGCGTGGGCCGGCCGTGCCAGCTCATCGTCAGCTCGCCGGCCGCGCTCCTGACCGTCTTGGTCTCGCCAGGCGCCAGGCCCAGGTAGGCCGCGAATCCGGTGGGCAGCGGACACTCGCCGCCGGTCAGCTGCTCGGCCGTGACGTCGATACGCAGCCACCAGCGGCCGTCCGGCTGGCGGAAGCAGCGCCGGGTCTGCGAGACGTCCTTGAGCGGCTGGTACGGCTTGTCGTCCGACGGTTCGACCGGGCCGCCGCCGTTGGACTCGCTCACCGGGGGCGGCGACACGGGCACCGCCGGGGCGAACGCCTGGAACTGCGGCGGGCCCGACATCGGCGGTGGCGGCGCGGGCAGCGGGCCGAACGCCGACGGCACCTGCTCGATCGGCGGCGGGTACCCGACGGGCGGCGGGAACTCGGTGGGCGGCGGGAACGCCGGCGGCACGTTCGGCGGTGGGGCCGCGTACGGGTGGGCGCCCTGCGGGTGAACGTTGTGCTGCTCCATGATCGGCGCCTGCTGGACGGGCGGCGCCTGCTCGGCCGGCGTCGGCGCCGCGAGCGTGGCCAGCACGAACTGCCAGGCGGGGACCTCCAGCGCCTGGATCTCCCTGGCGTGCCAGTCGGCCGCGCCGATCAACTGCTCCTTGGACGCGTGCGGGCCGAACGCGGCGCGCAGTTCGTCCAGGTGCGCCCGGTACGGGGCCGCCTCGTCACTGGCCAGCCACTGGTCGACGCGGGTACGCAGGTCGTGCTCGGTGGCGGCGATCTCGGCCGGTGGGACGGCGAACAGCTTGGCGAGCTGGTCCACGGCGGAGGGCTGGTCGGTGAAGACGCGGTTCTGGGCCACCGCCCAGGTCTTGTCGTCCAGACCGGAGAACGCGGCCTCGATCAGCGCGGGCAACTCCGGCGTCGGCTCCTCGGCGACCTCCAGAGCCTCAGCGGCTTCGGGCACCTCGGCGACTTCGGGAGCCTCCGGGACTTCTGGGGTCTCGGGAGTACCGAAAGCCTCGAAAACCGGCTCGTGGGCTTCCTGCTCCTCGGCCACGATCGGCTCGGGGGCGTGCTCGTGTGCCTCGATCGGTTCGAACTCGGGCTCGTCGGCCGCCACGGCCGCGGGCTCCTGCTCCTCGATCCCCGCGGACTCCGGCGCAGCGGGCTCCGGCTCCTCGGGAACCTCGACCACGGCGAACTCGGCCACCTCGGAGACCCCGGCCACGACCGGCTCGGGCTCAGGCTCAAGATCGGGCTCAGGCTCAGGCGCAGGCTCAGGCTCGGGCTCCTGCTCCGCGACGGGCTCGACCTCGGCGGGCGCCTGATCCTCGACCTCGGCGACCTCGCCGGGCTCTTCGAGCGCGACCGGTTCCGGCTCGACGACCTCGACAGGCTCGGCGACTTCGGCGGGCTCGACAGCCTCGACGGGTTCGGCCACGGCGACGGGCGCCGCCGCCACAGCCGGCTCGGACGCGGCAGCACGCGCGGGCGCGAGCCGTACCAGAACCGCGGCGAACAGCGTGTTGAGCACCGGACGGGCCTGGATGAACGGCTGGTCGACCAGCTCGCGGCTGGTCAGCGACAGCAGCCCGGCCCACGACCCGGCGCGGTCGAGCGCGATCGCGACGGCGGGCTCGTCGGCCTCGTCCGGGTCCAGGACGTGCAGCGCCGGCAGCACGTCGCCGACCGCGGCGGCAGGCCAGTGCTCCAGCGCGATCTCGGTGAGCAGCTCACCCAGCGACTCCGGGCCGATGGCGGCCAGCACCCGGGGCATGGGCAGGCTGCGCCACCACGCGTCCGGCAGGTCGGGCTGCCCGGTGAGTAGCGTGATCGTGGACGCATCGCTCCACCTCAACGGTGGTACGAGGTCGCTCAGGCAGAAGTTCATCCCGTTCCGTTCACCAGCCCCTCACGCCGCCGCAGCGGTGCAGCCATAATCTCGCCGCCCACGGAACAGACCATAGTCCGGCAAAACAGCCCTACGCATCATGCACGACGCATCAACGCCGAACAGCGGCAAAGCGTAGACGCACGTAGTCGGCCATCCAGACAGTCTCCCTGCGAAGAGCGGGCGCGGCGAGCTCGTTCACGCGTCCGAGCAGGGGTTCCACGATTTCAGGTGGAAGTCCTTCGATGGCCGAAGAGGCGAACATCCGGACCCAGTCCGCGGCTCCGCGAGGGCATTCGTCGAGCGGTGTCGGCCGGTCGAAGTATTCGAGCAGCCGCACCACGAAGCCCTCCTGTTCGAGTCGTCTGGCGTACTCGGCGGGTGTGGGGAAGTACCACGGCAGGTCGGGTTCGCGCAGGCCGTACTCGCGCCAGGCGGTGAGCATGGCGGCGGTCAGTTCCGCGCAGTTGCCCGCGCCGCCCATCTCGGCGACGAACCGGCCGCCGGGCATGAGCGATTCGCGCACGTTGGCGATGACGGCCGCCGGGTCGCGGCTCATCCAGTGCAGCGCCGCGTTGGAGAAGACGGCGTCGTACGGCTGGGCCACGGTGAAGTCGTGGCCGTCGCCGATGATGAAGTTGATTCCCGGGTACTGGGCCAGCGCTTTCTCGATCATCGCCGAGGAGCCGTCGATGCCGAGCACCTCGGCGCCTCTGAAGGCGATCTGCGCGGTGAGCACTCCGGTGCCGCAGCCGAGGTCGAGCACGCGTTCGCCCGGCCGCGGGTCCAGCAGGTCTACCAGTGGCGCGCCCTGGGTGGAGACGTAACCGAAACTGCTGTCGTAGGCGCGACTGTTCCACCGCTCCAAGCTCGGTGCGTCATATCGCAAGACGATCAGCTCACATTCGTCAGACATCGGGCCCCCGTGGCCGTGCTGTCTGTTCACTTTAGAGGCTGAAAGTCTCTACGACATATCAAGTCACAACGGACTCATCCCACGCTCTTCGCCCATTCCTTCTTCAGGTACGCCTTCGCCGCGTCTGCCTGCGGAATCGTCAGCATCACGGGCGGGCCGGGAGCCTTGGGCAGCTTGGCCGCCTGCTCGGTGTCGAGCGTGCCCTTCATGAGCATGGCCTCGCCGCGGGCCGGGCGGGCGTAGCCCTTCTGGAGCAGGTTCTGGCCCTCGTCCGAGAACAGGAATTCCTGCCACAGGCGGGCGGCGGCCGGGTGCGGGGCCGTCTTGCTGATCGCCTGCACGTGGTAGGCGCCCAGCGGCGCGTCACGCGGGATCGTCACGGCCCAGGAGTCGCCGGCGCCCGCGCTGCGTCCGGCGTTGAGGTGGTCCCAGTTGACGATCACGTTGGCCTTGGCCGGCTCGGTGAGCCGGCCGCTCTGCTTGAGCTTGGCGAACAGTTCGACCCCGCGCGCCGCCGAGGGCACCCCGCCCTGCATGGACGCGGCCATGACGCCCTGGAACGCGGCCGCGGAACGCAGCGGGTCGCCGTTCAGCGCCACCCGGTACTCGGGTTTGAGCAGGTCGTTGAACGTGGCCGGCGGCTTGACGGCACGCGGGTCGTACCCGATCGACATGTAGCCGCCGTAGGCGCCGTACCAGGCGCCCGACGAGTCCTTGATGTGGTCGGGCAGGTCCTGCCAGCCCGTCACCCGGTACGGCGCGAACTTGTCGGCCGAGGCCACGGCCACGTCGAGAGTGAGATCGAACACGTCCGGCTTGAGCTGGGCGGCGGCGTCGATCTCGCGCTTGCTGCTGGCGGTCGGTTCGAGTTCGTTGACCTTGATGCCGTACTTGTCGGCGAAGGTGTCGATGACCTCGCCGAAGTTGACCCAGTCGCGGGGCAGGGCGATCACGTTGAGCGTGCCCTCCTGCTTGGCGGTCTCGGCGAGCCGGTCGAGGCTGCCGAATCCCTCCTTGAGCGAGGCGGCCTTGGCGTTGACCGGGCCGAGCGGTTTGGTGGCATCGGTGGACATTTCCGAAGATGACGCGCCGCATCCGGCGCTGACGACGAGGGCGGCTGCGGCGGCGCAGGTACGTACGGTCACAGAACGAATACTTACCGCTACATCCGCCCAGGTCTAGGAGGCGCGACCGGAACCACCTTGGCCGCCACCAGCATCTCTTCGGGAATCTCCACCAGCGAGCCGTCGCGCTTGCGTACCCGCAACACGCCGTCGTCCCAGGATTCGAGAATCCCGACCGCGTCGGAGAACCCGCCGGAAACCCGTCTGCGCGTGGTGATCCGGGCCCCTATGTCCTGTGTTGTGATCGCGATCACGAGGCGTCCGGCCATGAGTTTGCCACCCTCCGTTTCGGCCAGCTGGCAAGGACGGCAATACTAGGCCCTAGCAAACCGCGGTCAGAGTCATGCCATGGTGCGGAGAAGAAGGAGCTCGAGGTGACCTACGTCATCGCGCAGCCTTGCGTGGACGTCCTGGACAAGGCGTGCATCGAGGAATGCCCCGTTGATTGCATCTACGAGGGCGAGCGCATGCTTTACATCCACCCCGACGAGTGCGTGGACTGCGGCGCGTGCGAGCCTGTGTGCCCCGTCGAGGCCATTTTCTACGAGGACGACCTTCCTGAGCAGTGGAAGGACTTCTACAAGGCGAACGTGGACTTCTTCGAGGACCTCGGCTCGCCCGGTGGCGCCTCGAAGGTCGGCAAGATCGAGAAGGACCACCCGGTCGTGGCAGCGCTGCCGCCGCAGGCCGAAGAGCACTGATACGCCGACGGCGACGCCTGTGCGGGGCCACCATCGCGTGCTGCCCTCGCATGGGCGCTGCCGGCGTTCGCGGGCCCGGTACGGCAACGGACACCCTGGAGAACCAGAAACGTGAACAAACTGCCTGACTTCCCCTGGGACCGGCTGGAGCCGTACAAGGAGCGCGCGCTGGCCCACCCCGACGGGATCGTCGACCTGTCGGTCGGCACGCCCGTCGATCCGGTGCCCGAGATCGTCCAGGCGGCGCTGGTCCAGGCCGCCGACAGCCCCGGCTACCCGCTCACGCACGGCACCAAGGGCCTGCGCGAGTCGGCGGCCGGCTGGCTGCGCAGGCGGCACGGCGTGGGCGTCGAGCAGCACGACGTGCTGCCGCTGATCGGCACCAAGGAGTTCGTCGCCTGGCTGCCGACCTACCTCGGCGCCAAGCGGGTCGTCTTCCCCGAACTGGCCTACCCCACCTACGACGTGGGCGCCCGGCTGGCCGGGGCGGCGGGCGTGGCCTCCGACGGGCTGCTGGCGCTCGGGCCCCAGCACGTCGACCTGGTCTGGGTGAACTCTCCAGGCAACCCCACGGGGCGCGTACTGCCGCCCGAGCATCTGCGCAAGGTGGTCTCGTGGGCGCGCGAGCGCGGCACGGTGGTGGCCTCCGACGAGTGCTACCTCGAGCTGGGCTGGGAAGAGCGGCCGATGTCGATCCTGCACCCCGACATCTGCGGCGGCTCCCACGAGGGGCTGCTCGCGGTTCACTCTCTGTCCAAGCGCTCGAACCTGGCCGGGTACCGGGCCGGGTTCGTGACGGGCGATCCCGCCCTGGTCAAGCGGCTGCTGGAGATCCGCAAGCACGCGGGCATGCTGATGCCGGCGCCCGTACAGGCCGCCATGTCGGCCGCGTTCGCCGACGACGTGCACGCCGACCAGCAGCGCGAGCGCTACGCGGCCCGGCGCACGCTGCTCAGGCCGGCCCTTGAGCAGGCCGGCTGGACCATCGAACACTCCACCGCCGGTCTCTACTTCTGGGCGACCAACGGGCAGAGCGCGTGGGACCAGGTAAGCAAGCTCTCCGAAATCGGGATTTTGGTCGCGCCGGGTGATTTCTATGGATCAGCAGGTGGGCGGCACATCCGCATCGCCATCACGGCTACGGACGAGCGCATCGGTGCGGCGGTCCGCCGCCTCCAGTAGGATCCCGCGTCAGAGCAGAGCACGAGCATGAGGCGGCAGGAAGCATGAGCCGACAGGCGTAAGTCGACAGGCACAATTCGATAAGGGCGTTCGCCGAGGCAGACCGCGAGTGGAGCAGCTGACCGATGAGCATGACCTCCATGGTCGTACTCGGGCTGAGCATCGCCACCGTCCTGTTGCTGCTCGGGGCCTTCTGGGCCACGATGCGGCAGGACAGGAAGGGCCGCTCCAGCGCGCCGCCGGTCGAGGTCGAGGTCGTCCCGATCGAGACCCCGATGCCGGCGCCGGTGAGCGTCGTGGGGCATGCCGGTACCGACTACGCAGATCCGCGCACGATCCAGGTCGGTGACCGGATCGAGGTGCACGGCGCGCCCGCCCGCGTGCTCGGCGCCGTCCACGTCTCCTGGCAGGGCCAGGAGTGGACCGAATACCTGCTGCGCGACGGCGCCCGCCGCTTACAGTGGCTGTCGGTCGAGGTACGCCAGGGCATGTCGCCCGGCGAGCCGTCCCACCTGGAGGTCCTGATCTGGACCGAGGTGCCGACCCAGGGCATGGTGCCGGCCAAGAGCATGCTCATCATGGAGGGCATGGAGTTCTTCCCGATCGAACGCGGCACGGCGGCGTTCCGCTCGGAGGGGAACACCGGCAACCCGGACCGCGGCCTGCTCGACTTCGCCGACTACCGGGCCTCGGACGGGCGCCTGCTGTCGTTCGAACGCATCCAGGGCAGCGGCTGGACCGCCAGCTACGCCCAGCCCCTCCCGCCGGGCTCCATCACCATCGTCACCCGCGCCTCCTGACCCGCCGCTGGGACATGGCGCGCTTCGCGCGTCGGCGGCTCCGGCCGGTCCCTGGATCAGTCGTCGAGGAAGGTGCGGATGAGATGCACCAGCTCGTCCGGCTTCTCCAGCGTGACGGCGTGGCCGCTGTCGATCTCGGTGTACTGGCTTCCCGGGATCGACTTGTGGACGACCCGCACCCGGTGCACCGGCACCAGGTAGTCCTGCGTCAGCCCGACGACCAGCGTGGGCGCGCCGATCGCGCGCAGCAGGGCGCGGGTGTCGATGCGCAGGCCCAGGTCGAGGCGCCGGTCCAGGCCGGAAGCAGGCCGGGCGGCGGCGAGTTCGGCCACCCGGTCGTGGCCCAGCCCCGACAGGAAGTCCGGGCTGAACGCCAGCGACAGCCCGAACCGGGTGCTCAGCTCGCCGTCGAGTGCCTCCAGCCGCTTCCAGGTCTCGAAGAGCATCTGGTGGCGTGGGTCGTCGCTGTCGGCCCAGCCGGCGATCAGCACCAGCCGGTGCACCAGCTCGGGATGCCGGGCCGCCGTCGCGGAGGCGACGACCGCGCCGAGTGAGCAGCCCAGGAGGTCCACCGGGCCGTCGGTGGCGTCGCGGATGACCGCGGCCGCCTGCTCCACCAGGAGTTCCAGGGAGATCGGGCCCGGTAGCAGGGTGGATTGCCCGGAACCGCCGTAATCGGGGGTGATGACCGTGCGGATGTCGGTGAACCTGCCGATCAGGTGGCCGAACGCCGACTGGCCGTCGCTGCCGCTCCCGTGCAGGAGCACCAGCCCGCGCCCATGACCTTCCCGCCGATACGACACGGTGGACCGGGACACGGACAGCGAACGCATACGTCAGCCTCTCTGCCGATGGACGTCGGGGTGGTTGCCAGTGGTCGTCGGGTGGTTGCCGGTGGCCGTCGGTTTGGGTGCTCGTCGGTATGGGTGGTCGGCGATATGGGTGGTCAGGCGTCGGGGCGGTTGGTCATCGGCGTTGGCGGTCGCCGGGGTGGGCGGTCTTCGGGTTGGGCGGTCTTCAGGGTGGCTGGTCGCGGAGACAGCATCTTCGCAGGCCGGAGACGGGTTTCCGGTGACCTGCGAGCCCTGGGTGATTCGCGAGATCCCCTGGACCGGCCCTGGACGGGCGTTTGACCTTGTCGCGACGTCAACGTCTTAACTGGGGACGAACCCGCACGACGGCCACCCGGACGCACCCCACCACCGGCTGTGGCCTGCACCGATTGAGGAGCACACCCCGATGACGACCACGATGACGCTGCCGTTCGACCGTCCCGACCCGCTCTCCCCGCCCCCCGCCTACGCCCGGCTGCGCGAGCACGGCCCGGTCACCCGGGTCGGCACGCCGGGCGGGGCGGAGGCCTGGCTCGTCACCTCCTACGAGGCCGTCGCGGCCGTGCTGTCGGACCGCCGATTCGGGCTCGCGCCGCCGGGGGCCGGCCACCCGGGCAACGAGACCCTGTTCCAGGACGGTGAAGCGCACGCTCGGTTGCGGCGGCTGGTGTCGAAGGCGTTCAGCCCGCGAGCCGTGAAGTCCCTGCACCAACGTGTCACCCGAACCGCCGTCGCCCTGGCGGCCGAACTCGCCCGCACGGGCCCGGCGGCGGAATCCACTCGTTCGGATGCGACGGCCGCCCCGGAACCCGGACCTGCCCGCTCGGGTGTGACGGCCGCCCCGGAACCCGGACCTGCCCGCTCGGGTGTGACGGCCGCCCCGGAACCCGGACCTGCCCGCTCGGGTGTGACGGCCGCCCCGGAACCCGGACCTGCCCGCTCGGGTGCGACGGTCCACCCGGAAGCCGGACTCGCTCGCCCCGGTCAGGCGGCCGACCCGGTGGCCGGGCTCGCCTGCTCGGGTGCGGTGGCCGACCCGGTGGCCGGGGTCGCCCGCTCCGGTCCGGTGGCGGATCTGGTGGCGGGGCTCGCCACGCCGCTGTCGATCATCGCGATCAGCGAGCTGCTCGGCGTGGACATCGACGACCGCGACCGCTTTCGCGCGCTGGCCGACTCCGCGCGCGGCGTGGACTTCGTCTTCGGCACGGAGGAGGACCTGGTCAAGGCCGCCGAGTCGTGGGAGGCGCTGACCGGGTACGCGGCGACGCTGGTCGCGGCCAAGCGCGCGGCACCCGGCGACGACCTGCTCAGCTCACTGATCTCGGTACGTGACGCCGACGACGGCCGGCTCAGCGACGGCGAGCTGATCGCCATGACGGCCACGATCGTCTCCGCCGGCTACCTGTCGGCACGCAACGCCACCGCCACCGCAGCCCTCAGGATCCTCGCCGAAGAACGCCTGGACACGGTGTCCGGGGCGACCCCGGCCGAGCTGGACGCGATCGTCGAGGAGGTGCTGCGCCTGCAGTCCGGCCTGACCGGCGAGCCCTTCCCCCGTTTCGCCCAGACCGACCTGGACCTGGCCGGCACCGCGATCGCCGCCGGTGACATGGTCCTGGTCCGGCTCGAAGCCGCCAACCGCGACCCCCGGCACTTTCCCGACCCGGACGAGTTCCTGCCCGGCAGGCAGTCCAGCCCGTCGCTGGCGTTCGGGCACGGCGTGCACTACTGCCTGGGCGCGGCGCTGGCCCGCATCGAGGTACGGGCCGCGCTGGGCGCACTGGCCGCGCGACTGCCCGGAGCGCGGCTCGCGGGCCCGGCGGCCGACGTCACCTGGGCACACGACGGCGCGGACAGCGGCCCCGCCGCCCTCCACATCACCTGGTGACCCCCGCCCCACCTGGTGAC